>JAWXTJ010000017.1:0-42483 GCA_044433665.1 Rikenellaceae bacterium | reverse complement strand
AACCATCTGTGCAATTGTTCGCAAGACAAGGGCTATCTCTTAATTTGTCAAATACAAAGAATATTAACAAAAATAGCTGAAATACAGCTGTTTATAATGAATTTATTTACGTATGAAAAAGTATGTACAAGCCCCTCTGCCATTCGTAGGGCAGAAGCGAATGTTCGCAGCTCAATTTATCAAGATACTGCCACAGTTCGATGATAAAACCATTTTCGTAGACCTCTTCGGAGGGTCGGGGTTCTTATCGCACACAGCCAAGACACATCGACCAGATGCCACAGTCATATACAACGACTATGATAACTATCGAGGGCGTTTGGCAAACATTTCTCGCACCAACGCACTACTTGCCGACTTGCGTGTGATAGTCGCTAATTGGGGCGATAAACAACGTATAACAGGCGATGTGCGAGATGCTATCATTGAACGCATCGAGAGGGAAGATGCTGAGGGCTTTGTCGATTACATCACGCTCTCTGCCTCGATATTATTCTCAGCTAAGACCGTTACCTCTCTTGAGGAGCTACGCAAGCAGGGGCTATATAATCGTATTCGACAATCAGACTATACCGCTGAGGAGTATCTCGATGGAGTTGATATTGTAGCGTGTGATTACAAGGAGCTATTCAAACAGTATAAGAACGACCCTCGTGTCGTGTTCTTGGTAGATCCTCCATATCTTCACACTGAGGTCGGTAGCTACACGATGAGTTGGAAGTTGGCAGACTACCTCGATGTTCTGACGGTTCTCAAGGATTCAGCCTATGTATATTTCACTTCCAACAAGAGCGACATCATCGAGCTATGCGAATGGATCGGCTCGAACAAGGTGACAGAAAACCCCTTCAAGGATGCCTCAAAGGTCGAGTTCAAGGCGAGTGTCAACTATAATTCGAGGTATATGGATATAATGCTCTATAAGCATACAGCATAACCAATTTAAATAGTATTCAAATGGCTTTAGAACATCATTTAACTCACGCCTCATTATTCAGCGGTATAGGAGGTTTCGACCTTGCCGCTGAGTGGGCAGGGTTTCAAAATATATTTCATTGTGATTATGATGACTTTTGCAGACAAGCACTTGAACATCATTTTCCAAACTCAGATAGCTATGCAGACATCACAAATACAGACTTCACAAAATATCAAGGACAAATATCCGTCTTATCGGGTGGATTCCCCTGCCAACCGTTCTCCCTCGCAGGTAAGCGAAAGGGAGCTGACGACTCTCGTTACCTCTGGCCACAAATGCTACGAGCAATTAGGGAGATACGACCATCTTGGGTCGTTGGCGAAAATGTTATTGGAATCACCTCGATGGTACTCCCCAGTGAGAACATTCCGATGGACGAGCAAACCTCTTCGTGCCAAGAGAGTGATTTTGTCATCGAACAAATCTGCCGAGACCTCGAAGGTGCAGGATACTCTATCCAACCGTTTATTATTCCGGCTTGTAGCGTCGGTGCGCCACACAAGCGAGACCGAGTGTGGATTATCGCACATCTTACTGCCGACACCAGTAGCGAGCGATGCTACAATGGGAGCGATAATAGGCAAAGAGGATACCTACCGCATAACATCAACAGGAATGCCTCGCAAGGTAAATCGCAATGGTGTAGATGGGAGTGTGGGGTTGGCTCGTCTAATGAAAATTTGGGACTTGTTACCCACTCCTACTGCAACAGATGCAACGAGAGGAGGGGAGATAATCACCTCGAAGAACAAATATCGTCCGAGTGGTCAGAGGTACTCTGCAACGCTCAACGACCTTGCAAAGAGTGGTCTCCTGCCGACACCCGTTGCAAGCGACAAGAACGGAGGCTCAACAAGGTCAGACCCAAAGAGGCAATACAGCTGCGCTCTTCAGGACTATCTTCACGGAGTAGCGATGAACAAAGACGAATCCCTACGTGGCAGGAGTTCCCAACTCAACCCGCACTTTACCTCGGAGATGATGGGATTCCCTTATGGTTGGCTGACACTCCCTTATCTCACAAGAAATGGAGGCAATTAGCAGTCAAAGCGTGTGGTAATGCTATTATTCCACAGGTCGCTTATGAGATACTTAGGCACATATCAGAGGTCGAACTAAGTGTTACTGTAAATAGATGATTAAAGGGTATTCAAATGTGATTTACGCAGCATTTGAATACCCTTTTTGAGTGCGTGCAAAACAATCGTGGATACGATTTGTTTTGAGTTGAATATCTAAAAAATATGTACGTTTCGTTTTGAAATGAGGTACGTTTCGTTTTGCCGATTATAGATAATTGAAAATATTTTATTGCGACTAAAATAAGCGCACGAAAACTTTATTTTTTAAGTTTTCGTGCGCTTATTTTTTTGATGATTTGCTTGACTGTTTGCATAAAAATAAAGACAGTTTCACTCGACCCGTTGCGATACACCAGTAATGGCAGTGGGCGCATTAACGCACCACACGGAAAGTAAAACTGCCCATATATATCGTATTACAAATGTATAAATAATTATTGAGAAGGCAAAATGATAGCTAAAATACAAAAAAAGGTTAAAGACTTTTCACGTAAAGTGGCTCCAACACGATTTGGGTTCAAACACCTGCAAGGTGTTTGAGAAATTTTAGGCTGGATTATTTTGGACAAATTTATTTGATCCAAAATAATCCAGCCTAAAATCTTAAAACTGAAAGTTTTAAGCACAAAGCGCAAGAGAAGAATAGCTCAGCGGGGAGCACCCCGCTGCCGCCCGCACAGGGCAGTCCCCGACTAGAAAAAGGGCGGCATAAAAAACGTGACCCTTTTATGGGGTCACGTTTTTTTATAATTATGCAGTTGCAGTTATCTTGCTTAGGCCTCTGAGGCTGCTGGAAGATCTGCTTTAAGTCCTACAGTTAGTGTATCATAATCTCTCAGACCTGTTCCTCCTGGGATTAGGTGTCCGCAGATTACATTCTCCTTAAGATTCGATAATGGATCGACCTTACGCTGTATCGCTGCCTCGTTAAGCACCTTGGTAGTCTCCTGGAAGGATGCTGCCGAGATGAAGCTCGAAGTTTGAAGTGCGGCACGTGTGATACCTTGAAGCACCTGTGTAGATGTCGCTGGAACAATATCACGTGTCTCCACTAGACGCATATCACGACGCTTAAGTGTCGAGTTCTCGTCACGAAGTTGGCGTAGAGTTATGATCTGACCTGGCTCAACATTCTGAGAGTCTCCAGCATCTACAACAACTGTCTTATCGTAAAGATCATCATTAACATCTAGGAATTCCCATTTGTCAACTACCTGATCCTCGAAGAAGCGGCTATCACCTGGATCCTTGATCTTAACCTTATTCATCATCTGGCGTACGATCACCTCGAAGTGCTTATCGTTGATCTTCACACCCTGCATGCGGTATACCTCTTGAACCTCATTCACGATGTGCTCTTGAACACGTGTAGGTCCCAAGATATTTAGAATATCCGCAGGAGTGATTGCACCATCCGAAAGTGGATTTCCAGCCTTCACGAAGTCGTTCTCTTGAACGATGATCTGGCGTGATAGTGGCACTAGGTAACGTTTTACGTCGCCCTCCTTGCTGGTGATGATAATCTCACGGTTACCACGCTTGATCTTACCGAATGCTACCTCACCGTCGATCTCCGACACGATAGCTGGGTTCGATGGGTTACGAGCCTCGAAGAGCTCAGTAACACGTGGAAGACCTCCCGTGATGTCACCTCCCGACTTACCTACGGCACGTGGGATCTTGATAAGAATATCGCCTGCCTTGATCTTAGCCTTGTTCTTAACGATGATGTGTGCGTTCAATGGCAATTGGTATGCCTTGATCTCGTCACCCTCACGGTTGTTAACCTTAAGAACTGGGATCTTAGTTTTATCCTTAGACTCTATGATAACTCGCTCCGAAAGTCCTGTCTGCTCGTCACGCTCCTCACGATAGGTAACACCCTCGATTACAGAGTCGTAAGCGATAACACCATCATGCTCCGAGATAACAACTGCGTTGTATGGATCCCACTCACAAATTAGGTCACCCTTCTTCACTTGTGCTCCGTGGCTCATGAAGATTGACGAACCATAAGGAAGTGTATGTGTGAAGAGTACGATTTCGGTTTTAGGGTCAACGATACGGAACTCCGATTGACGTGATACTACCAAGTCAACTGGCTCTCCTTGAGTACTTTTACCCTTTATTGTGCGAAGATCATCAATTTCGAGAATACCCTCATACTTTGAAACTACATTAGTGTCGATCGTTGAACCTCCCGCCACACCACCGACGTGGAATGTACGAAGAGTAAGCTGTGTTCCTGGCTCACCGATTGACTGTGCAGCGATAACACCCACAACCTCACCTTTTTGAACCATACGTGCTGTAGCTAGGTTACGACCATAACATTTAGCACACACACCACGACGAGCCTCACATGTAAGTACCGAACGAATCTCTACAGACTCCACTGGTGAAGCCTCGATTGCCTCAGCAATATCCTCGGTGATCTCAACTCCCGCAGGGCAAAGTAGCTCGCCATTGATAGGGTTGATAACATCAAGCAGTGCTGTACGACCCAAGATACGATCGAAGAGTGATTGAACCACATCGTCGTTACGCTTGATAGCTGTTGCAGTAAGACCACGCAAAGTTCCGCAATCGGTCTCGTTGATGATAACATCTTGAGCAACGTCAACCAAACGACGAGTAAGGTAACCCGCATCGGCAGTCTTAAGTGCAGTATCGGCAAGACCCTTACGAGCACCGTGAGTAGAGATAAAGTACTCCAATACGCTCAGACCCTCCTTAAAGTTCGAAAGGATCGGGTTCTCGATAACTTGTTGTCCACCCTCGACACCTGATTTTTGAGGCTTAGCCATCAAACCACGCATACCTGAAAGCTGACGAATCTGCTCCTTAGAACCACGGGCTCCTGAATCAAGCATCATATATACTGGGTTGAAACCATCCATATCGGCGATCAACGTGTCGATTACGGTTTTGGTCAACTTAGAGTTGATATTTGTCCAAACGTCGATAATCTGGTTGTAACGCTCATTATTGGTGATAAGACCCATATTATAATCCTCCATAATGGCATCGGCACGTGTATAACCCTCGTTAACGAGTGTCTCTTTCTCATCTGGAATGATTACCGCATCAAGGTTAAATGACAATCCACCCTCGAATGCCATACGGTAACCCATAGATTTCATGTCGTCAAGGAACGAAGCTACCTTAGCAGCTCCCGCACGTTTCATCACAACTGAGATGATGTCACGCAACGAACGCTTAGTAAGAACCTCATTGATGTAACCTACCTCGTAAGGTACAACTTGGTTAAATAGAATACGTCCGATTGTTGTCTCCACGAGCTTCATTGTGTGCTCACCTGCATCGTCAACCGTGTCGACCATACATTTAACCACAGCGTGAAGTGCTGCACGCTTCTCATTGTAGGCAATAATTGCCTCCTCTGAGCCGTAGAATACAAGACCCTCACCCTTAGCCGCTTTACGTGGCTTGGTGATATAGTAAAGACCCAAGACCATATCCTGTGATGGTACGGTGATAGGTGCACCATTCGCTGGATTGAGGACGTTGTGAGAACCAAGCATAAGCACTTGAGCCTCCACAATTGCAGCGTTACCAAGTGGTAAGTGAACCGCCATCTGGTCACCGTCGAAGTCGGCATTAAACGCCGTACATGCTAGTGGGTGAAGCTGCATAGCTTTTCCCTCGATAAGTTTTGGCTGGAACGCTTGAATACCCAAACGGTGAAGAGTTGGGGCACGGTTCATTAGAACTGGGTGACCCTTGATTACGTTCTCCAAAATTCCCCAGATAACTGGATCCTTGCGATCTATAATCTTCTTTGCCGACTTAACAGTTTTAACGATTCCTCGCTCGATAAGTTTACGGATGACGAAAGGCTTGTATAACTCAGCTGCCATATCCTTAGGAATACCCATCTCGTGCATCTTCAACTCAGGACCAACGACAATTACCGAACGTGCCGAGTAGTCAACACGCTTACCCAAAAGGTTTTGACGGAAACGTCCTTGCTTACCCTTCAAAGAGTCCGAAAGTGACTTCAATGGGCGATTTGCCTCATTCTTCACTGCATTACTCTTACGTGAGTTATCAAACAGAGAGTCAACAGCCTCCTGCAACATACGCTTCTCATTACGTAGGATCACCTCAGGAGCCTTGATCTCGATTAGACGCTTAAGACGGTTATTACGGATAATAACACGACGGTACAAATCATTAAGATCCGACGTTGCAAAACGACCTCCATCCAATGGCACCAATGGGCGCAACTCTGGTGGGATAACTGGCACAACGGTAAGCACCATCCACTCAGGTTTATTTTGACCCTTAGAAGCACGGAATGACTCGATTACATTCAAACACTTAAGAGCGTCAGCCTTACGCTGTTGCGCAGTTGCTGTAGATGCTGTATGACGAAGGCTATATGACATTTTATCAAGGTCAACCTGCTTCAACAGTGTATAAACTGCCTCAGCACCCATCATCGCAACAAACTTCTCTGGATCATCATCCGAAAGAGCTTGGTTGCCTTTTGGAAGAGCTGCCAACGCATCAAGATACTCCTTCTCAGAGAGAATATCAAGACGTGAAATGCCACTCTCGCCAGCCAAACCTGCATTTATAACAATATAACGCTCATAGTAAACGATAGCCTCCAACTTCTTGGTTGGAATACCTAACAGATAACCAATCTTCGATGGCAACGAACGGAAATACCAGATATGAACAACTGGAACCACAAGCGAGATGTGACCCATACGCTCACGACGCACTTTCTTCTCGGTAACCTCCACACCGCAACGATCACAAACGATACCCTTGTAGCGAATACGCTTATATTTACCACAGTGGCACTCGTAATCCTTAACAGGTCCGAAGATTCTCTCACAGAACAATCCGTCACGCTCTGGTTTATAGGTGCGGTAGTTGATGGTTTCAGGCTTTAACACCTCACCGCTCGACTGCGCCAAAATCTCCTCGGGCGAAGCTAGTCCGATAGATATTTGGCTGTAACCGCTTGTATTTTTATTATCTCTATTAAATGACATAATATCTCAATTTTTCTTTTTTTACCCTATTTACTCGATTGCTCTATTACTCCAATTTGACAGAGAGTGCCAAACCACGTAACTCGTGCAAAAGAACGTTCATCGCCTCTGGAATACCTGGCTTAGGAAGATTATCTCCCTTAACGATAGCCTCGTATGCCTTAGCACGTCCCATAACATCATCGGACTTAATTGTCAAGATCTCCTGTAGGATATTTGCCGCACCGAATCCCTCAAGTGCCCAAACCTCCATCTCTCCGAAACGTTGACCTCCGAATTGTGCCTTACCTCCCAATGGTTGCTGAGTGATAAGTGAGTATGGTCCGATAGAACGAGCGTGCATCTTATCGTCGATCATGTGACCTAGCTTAAGCATATATGTCACACCCACAGTTGCAGGTTGATCGAATCTCTCACCCGTACCTCCATCATAAAGATATGTACGACCCGAGTGAGGAATACCAGCTTTAGCGGCCAACTCATTGATCTGATCGAGTGACGCACCGTCGAAGATAGGTGTTGCAAACTTGCAACCCAACTCACGACCTGCCCAGCCCAATACCGACTCAAAGATCTGACCCAAGTTCATACGTGAAGGTACACCAAGTGGATTCAAACAGATGTCGACGATAGTTCCATCCTCCAAGAATGGCATATCCTCATCACGCACGATCTTCGCAACGATACCCTTGTTACCGTGACGACCCGCCATCTTATCACCCACTTTCAGTTTACGCTTCTTAGCGATGTAAACCTTAGCTAATTGGATAACACCATTTTGTGGTAGCTCATCACCATTAATCATATTATATTTCTCTCGCTTGATAGCTGCATCAGCACGCTTCCACTCGATAACATAATTATTAACGGTTGTCTCAATCAAATCGTTAAGTGCCTGGTCATCTGTCCAGTTGCAACTTCCTAGGTTAAGGAAAGTATTTGCAATCTCACTCTTCTTCTTTGTGTCGAAGGTGATTTCGGCAATTTGGTTGAACATCGTACGAGTAAACTTAGTTCCCGCAGCATACAACTCCACACCAAAATAATCCTTAATACCTACAGTGCTCTTACCATCAAGAAGTGTCATAAGTTTAGAGATCAAACGCTCGGTAAGCTCTCCAATTTGACGAATAAACTTCTCATCGAACTTAGCAAGTTCAGCTGCCTCAGCAGATTTTGATCTCTTGCTATCTTTCGAAGCACGGCTATAAAGTGTAGTTCCAACAACCACACCGTGAAGTGATGGCTGTGCCTTAAGCGAAGCATCCTTAACGTCACCCGCCTTCTCACCGAAGATGGCACGCAACAGCTTCTCCTCTGGCGAAGGATCACTCTCACCCTTTGGAGTAATCTTACCAATAAGAATATCTCCAGGGTGGATATTAGCACCCACACGAACGATACCATTAGCATCCAAATCACGTGTTGCATCCTCCGAAACATTCGGAATATCCGAGGTAAGCTCCTCGACACCACGCTTAGTGTCACGAACCTCCATAATATACTCATCGACGTGAATCGACGTGAAAATATCTTCACGTTGAATACGCTCCGAGATAACGATCGCATCCTCAAAGTTGTAACCCTTCCATGGCATGTAAGCCACCTTCAAGTTACGACCCAAAGCCAACTCACCCGCTTGGGTTGAGTATCCCTCGGTTAGAATTTGACCCTTAGTTACTCTTTCACCTGTCAAAACTGAAGGCTTCAAGGTAACCGATGTATTTTGATTGGTACGACGATAGCGAGGCAACTTATAAGTTGTGATCTCTGGTGCAAACGAGCAAAGAATCTCCTCCTCCGAACGATCGTATTTAATCTCTAAACGTGTAGCATCTGCAAAGATAACCTCACCATCTTTCTGCGCAACAATTTGAATGCGGCTGTCAGAGATAAGATCCTTCTCGATACCTGTTCCCACGATTGGCGACTCGGCTGTAACCAATGGTACTGCCTGACGCATCATGTTAGATCCCATCAGCGCACGGTTCGCATCATCATGCTCCAAGAATGGAATAAGTGAAGCTGCAATCGAAGCAATCTGATTTGGTGCAACATCCATAAGAGTTACCTCATTTGCCGTTACAACAGGGAAGTCAGCACCCTCACGTGCAATCACACGATCTGGGTTTATAAAGTTACCATCCAAGTCGATTGGCATGTTAGCTTGCGCTACAACCATACCCTCCTCCTCTTCGGCAGAATAGTATTTAATATGTGAGTTCTCCAAATCAATAACACCCTCATTAACTGAACGATAAGGTGTCTCGATGAATCCCATTGGTGAGATCTTCGCAAATACACTAAGCGAAGAGATCAAACCGATGTTTGGACCCTCAGGCGACTCCACAGGGCAGAGACGACCATAGTGAGTATAGTGAACGTCACGCACCTCGAAACCTGCACGATCACGAGAAAGACCACCAGGTCCCAAAGCCGAAAGACGACGCTTGTGCGTAATTTCAGCAAGTGGGTTAATTTGATCCATAAACTGCGAGAGCTGCGAAGTTCCAAAGAAGGAGTTAATCACACTCGACAGAGTTTTGGCGTTAATCAAATCAACTGGACTAAAGATCTCATTATCACGTACGTTCATTCTCTCACGGATAGTACGTGCCATACGCACGAAACCTACCGAGAATTGATTTGAAAGTTGCTCTCCCACGGTACGAACACGACGATTCGAAAGGTGGTCAATATCATCAACATCAGCCTTTGCATTGATAAGCTGAATCAAATATTTGATGATTGCAATAATATCCTCACGAGTAAGTGTACGAGTCGCAGGATCAGTATCCAGATCCAACTTCTTGTTGATTCTAAAACGACCCACTTGACCCAAGTCATAACGTTTGTCCGAGAAGAATAGCTTGTCGATTACATCACGAGCTGTTGCCTCATCGGGTGGCTCCGAAGCGCGCAATTGCCTATAGATATAAACAACGGCCTCTTTCTCGGAGTTACAAACATCCTTTTGAAGGGTATTGAAGATTATCGAAAAATCGACTCCAGAAGTTGACTCCTTATGCAAAAGAATAGTCTTAGCGCCACTCTCCATAATTAGGTCAATGTGATCCTCTTCCAAGACAGTCTCACGCTCAACTACCATAGAGTTACGCTCAATTGAAACTACCTCACCGGTGTCCTCATCTACGAAATCCTCAAACCAGAAACTCAAAACACGTGCAGCCAACTTGCGTCCAACTGCCTTTTTGAGTGTAGCTTTTGTAACTTTCACTTCGTCGGCTAGGCCAAAGATCTCCAAAATTTGTTGATCCGCCTCATAGCCAATCGCACGCAAAAGAGTTGTTACTGGCAACTTCTTTTTACGGTCGATATAAGCATACATCACATTATTGATGTCGGTTGCAAACTCAATCCATGAACCTTTGAATGGGATGATACGTGCCGAATATAATTTAGTACCATTAGTGTGCATACTCTGACCAAAGAATACACCTGGAGAACGGTGCAACTGAGATACAATAACTCGCTCAGCACCATTTATCACAAACGTACCACGCTCGGTCATATAGGGTATCGTACCAAAATAAACATCCTGAATCTTGATACCAAAATCCTCATGTTCATCATCCGTACAGTAAAGTTTTAATTTTGCTTTAAGGGGCACACTATAAGTTAAACCTCTCTCCAAGCACTCCTCGATTGAGTAGCGTGGTGGGTCAATATAGTAATCAATAAACTCTAGTACGAAGTTGTTTCGTGTATCAGTAATAGGGAAATTCTCCTGAAACACTCGATAAAGCCCCTCGTTCTTACGATTGTCAGCCGTGGTATCCATTTGGAAAAAATCACGGAAAGACTTCAACTGCACCTCCAAAAGATCTGGATATGGTACAGGAGCCTTAATGGTCGAAAAGCTGACTCTTTGTTGTTGTTGTATTGCGGACATCGATATAAATCTGCTTTAGTTGAAGTGAAGTTTCTGCGGCATATTGCCATACAGGATTTTTCATTCCTGCCAAACCGCTCTGAGTGCAAGCAACTTACACTGGCGGTTAATGTCAAAAAACCTAAGTAAAGAAGTGGCTAAAATCCACTACCTTACTTAGACGATAAAAAGGCATAGAGCCTATGAATAAGCTCTATACCTGAGTTGCCTGAATGTTATAAGTAGAAACTACTTAACCTCAACCTCAGCTCCTGCGTCCTCTAGCTGGCTCTTAACAGACTCAGCCTCCTCTTTAGAGACACCCTCTTTAACAGCTTTAGGTGCACCGTCAACCAATGCTTTAGCGTCACCAAGTGAAAGACCTGTGATCTCCTTAACTGCCTTGATAACTGGAAGCTTAGATTGACCTGGGCTAACCAAAATAACGTCGAATGCAGTTTGCTCTGCAGCAGCAGCCTCACCAGCAGCAGCTGGAGCAGCAACAGCAACAGCCGCAGCTGCTGGCTCAATACCGTACTCCTCTTTAAGGATTGTTGCCAATTCGTTAACTTCCTTAACTGTCAAATTTACTAATTCTTCAGCCAATTTTTTTACATCTGCCATAGTTGTAATTTTATTAAATTTTTTGTTTTTAATTCTTAGTTGTTTCTCTCTTCAAGCGCCTTTACGATGCCTGCAATTTTTTGACCTGCACTACCCTGCAATGCAGAAATAACATTTTTCGCTGGAGATTGTAGCAATGCAATAACATCGCCGATAAGCTCCTCTTTGCTCTTAATTGCGCAAAGTGCATCTAGTTGGTTGTCACCTACATAAACCGAACCCTCAGCATAAGCTGCCTTAAGAACTGGTTTGTCGCTAGACTTGCGGAACTCTTTGATAAGTAGCGCTGGAGCCTTTGCGTTTTGAGTGAACATTACCGAAGTTGGTCCCTCTAGTACACCGATCAAATCTGTATCTGCCTTCTCTACCTTCTCCAATGCTTTGCCTAGAAGTGTGTTTTTCACAACAACTAGTTTCACATCGCTCTCGAAACATTTGCGACGCAATGCAGCAGTCTGCTCAGCGTTTAATGCCTCGATATTGGTGATGTAGAAGTGAGGATACTCATTGAGTTGAGCAGCAAGAGCGTCAATCAAACCTGTTTTTTCTTGTTTTGTCATCTCTTATCCTCTTTATTTGGTTTCTACTGATTTTGTATCTACCTGCACACCTGGACTCATTGTTGTAGAGACATAAATACTCTTAACATATGTTCCCTTAGCAGCAGATGGCTTAAGTTTGATAATTGTAGAGATAACCTCTTTCGCATTATCCATAATTTGCTCTGGTGTGAAAGAAACCTTTCCAACAGAAGTGTGGATAATACCATACTTATCAACCTTAAAGTCAATTTTACCAGCCTTAACCTCAGTAACAGCCTTAGCAACATCCATAGTTACTGTACCTGTCTTTGGGTTAGGCATCAAGCCACGTGGACCTAAAATACGTCCTAGTGCACCCACTTTGCCCATAACGTTTGGAGTTGTTATGATAACATCAACGTCGGTCCAACCTTGTTTGATTTTATCTACATACTCATCCAAACCTACGTAATCAGCGCCTGCAGCTTTTGCATCTTCCTCTTTGTCAAGTGTACAAAGTACGAGAACTCGTACTACTTTACCTGTACCGTGTGGAAGAGTAACAACGCCACGAACCATCTGGTTAGCCTTGCGTGGGTCAACACCCAAACGCACGTCAATATCTACTGAAGCATCGAATTTCGTAAAGGTAACATCCTTTAGAAGATCAACAGCCTCAGATAGCTTATAGGCCTTATCAGCCTCCACCTTAGCGTAAGCTACTTTCTGATTTTTAGTTAATTTACTCATCTTCTAACCTTAAATTACATTACTGGAAATTCGCCTACTACGTTAAGTCCCATACTGCGAGCAGTACCAGCGACCATACGCATAGCAGCTTCAACAGTGAAACAGTTCATGTCAGGCATTTTATCCTGAGCAATAACACGAATCTGATCCCATGTAACCTCACCGACTTTGTTACGGTTTGGTTGTGCAGAACCTGATTTGATGTTCGCTGCTTCCTTGAGCTGAATGGCCACAGGTGGTTGTTTAACAACAAAGTCAAACGACTTATCGCTATACACCGTGATGATTACCGGAAGAACCTTACCCGCTCTGTCTTGTGTGCGAGCATTGAATTGCTTACAGAAGTCCATGATATTGACTCCCTTAGAACCCAACGCTGGACCTACTGGGGGTGAAGGATTTGCGGCTCCACCTTTTATCTGCAATTTAATAAATGCAGCAACCTCTTTTGCCATAATTTTCCTTGGTTTATTATTCTTTTTCTACTTGTGTGAAACTTAACTCCATTGGAGTCTTGCGCCCGAATATCTTTACAGATACCGAAAGTTTCTTGCGCTCCTCATCAACGCTCTCAATAGTACCTTGGAAGCTTGAGAATGGACCGTCTGTAACTTTGACGATCTCGCCAACAAAGAATGGTATTTCGTTCTCCTCCTCTTGTACCGACAATTCATCAACACGGCCTAAAATTCTAGCAACTTCAGCCTCTCGCAACGGTGTTGCGTTCATCTTGCGGCTATCCTCTTTAGTGTCTCCTAAAAAGCCTAATACATTTGGGATATTACGAATTAACGTAGGAATGTGCCCCGTAAACGAAGCCTCAATCAATACATAACCTGGATAAGATACTCTATCTTTAGAGTATTTCTTTCCGTTACGTATAGTGTAAATCTTCTCGGTAGGTATCAACACCTGCGAGATATACTCTTCTAAATGGTTATGACGAATCTCGGCCTCCAATGACTCTTTGACCTTATTCTCTTTACCACCTATGGCACGCACAACGTACCATTGTTTTGCTAAATCACTCATCTTAAAAACTTACGAAATGTGATTAGGCTCCAATATTTGCAAGAGTCTTATAAATAAAACCCATAATTCCTTCGAATGACAAGTCCATAGCCAAAACAACAACTGCAAAAATTACAGTTGCAACCATGACAACGACTGTCGAACCTTGTAGCTGAGTGAATGTTGGCCACGATACTTTATTAACTAGCTCGTTATAAGACTCTTTGAAATATTTAATCATAACTATTATAAATAATTAATTAGCAGGAGCAGAGGGATTCGAACCCCCATCAACGGTTTTGGAGACCGCTATTCTACCCTTGAACTATGCTCCTAGGTTAAAAAATTCGGGGTGCAAGTGTTTTACACCCCGAATGAATATATATCTTGATCGAGATTACTCTACAATCTCCAATACTTGACCTGCACCTACTGTACGACCACCCTCACGGATAGCGAAACGTAGACCTTGGTTCAATGCAACTGGGTAGATCAACTCAACTGTGATAGTGATGTTGTCACCTGGCATAATCATATCAACACCCTCTGGAAGTTGAACCTCACCTGTGATGTCCATTGTACGAAGGTAGAATTGAGGACGATATTTGTTGTGGAATGGTGTGTGACGACCACCCTCCTCTTTCTTAAGGATATAAACCTCTGCTTTGAACTTAGTGTGAGGAGTGATTGAACCTGGTTTAGCTACAACCATACCACGTTTGATGTCTTTCTTGTCGATACCACGCATCAAAAGACCTACGTTATCTCCTGCCTCACCTTGATCTAGAAGTTTGCGGAACATCTCAACACCTGTACAAGTAGAAGTGCGAGACTCCTCATCGATACCTACGATCTCAACTGGATCACCTACGTGGATCACACCAGTCTCGATACGACCTGTAAGTACTGTACCACGACCTGTGATAGAGAATACGTCCTCAACTGGCATCAAGAATGGCTTCTCGTTCTCACGTGGAGGAACTGGGATATATGAATCAACTGCGTCCATAAGCTCCATGATCTTGTCAACCCATTGTGGATCGTCGTTAAGACCACCTAGTGCAGAACCACGGATGATAGGTGCGTTGTCACCGTCGAACTCGTACTTGCTAAGAAGGTCACGAACCTCCATCTCTACAAGGTCAAGCATCTCTGGATCGTCAACCATATCACATTTGTTAAGGAAAACTACGATCTTAGGAACGTTTACCTGACGAGCCAAAAGAACGTGCTCGTTAGTTTGTGGCATAGGACCATCAGTAGCAGCTACAACCAAGATAGCACCGTCCATTTGAGCAGCACCAGTAACCATGTTCTTTACATAGTCAGCGTGACCTGGACAGTCAACGTGCGCATAGTGACGAGCAGCTGTTTGATACTCTACGTGAGCTGTATTGATAGTGATACCACGCTCTTTCTCCTCTGGTGCGTTATCGATAGAATCGAATGAACGAAGCTCAGATAGACCTTTGTTCGCAAGAACAGTAGTAATAGCAGCAGTAAGAGTAGTCTTACCGTGGTCAACGTGACCGATAGTACCGACATTCACGTGCGGTTTCGAACGGTCGAATTTTTCTTTTGCCATAGCAGTTTTTAATATTAAATTTTAAAATACGTTAAATTTCTTATGTTATGCCTATAGATAAACAGCGATGAAAACCCGCTACTTTCCTTAAAGTAGTAGATAAACATCACAGCAAATCTTGAGCGGAAGACGAGGCTCGAACTCGCAACCCTTAGCTTGGAAGGCTAATGCTCTACCAATTGAGCTACTTCCGCAAATAGACATTTAAAAAGCCTACAAAAATCAAAACTGATGATTCACTTGTTTTAAGTGAATCATCAAATCTTGATGCGTTGCATTCCGAATGTCGGTGAGTGGGGACTGATGGATTCGAACCACCGAAGACGAAGTCAGCAGATTTACAGTCTGCCCCATTTGGCCACTCTGGTAAATCCCCAAAGATATGTGTTACTCGTTTCTTACGAGCCGATGGAGGGATTCGAACCCCCGACCAGCTGATTACAAATCAGCTGCTCTGGCCAACTGAGCTACATCGGCGTTTTACATTTAGTAACCGTTTCGGATTGCAAAGGTAGAAATAAAAATTAATAATCCAAAACTTTTGAACATTTTTTTTATTTTTTTTTGCTTTTCATCAAAGAACTTGTTTCGACCTGCTCAATTAGTGAGGAAATCGAGTGCAAAGATAAAACAGTTTTGCGAATTAAAAAATAGATTGGCACTTTTTTTTCAAAAAAAGATGAAATTTATTCTATTTGGCCTATTTTCCCTTTATAATATATAGGTAAAGGAGGATTTGGACCAAATGATGGCTAATCATTGATTATAAATAGTCGCTCACCTTTTCTCTGCATATAATAATTTTCTCGTGCATATTCCTCCAAACCTTCGTCATATTTTATCCTTTCGAGCAGTAAACTATCCTTTTCGATCTGCTTTTGATACACCTCAGCCTCTCGATTTAATGAACAAATTTGTCGATAAATCGAAATTGAGTGTCGCACATTTTGGATTATTACAAAACAAATTGGTGCCATTACGACAATTGTTACAATCAAAACTATCCTATCACGCAGAGATTTTTTCTCTTTATTATCTTTTTTCTTTGCCATTTTTACGGAATACGCATATATTTATGTGTCTGAATTGAGATATTCCACTTGGGGTTTGCCTTAGCATACTCCACTAAAATTGGAATTATCTCGCTCGAAACACTCCACTCGGGTTGCAAAAAGAGCATGCACTCGGCTCCAACTTTCGCCGCATTGAGCTCTGCCCACTCTAAATCTTCCTCTTTTTCGATAATTACTTTCAACTCATCGGCACGCCAAAAGGCCTCCTCCAAGGGTGGTTGTAGTCGTTTCGGTGATAGGCAGACCCAATCGAAATATCCGCTGAAGGGTTGCGAACCTGAAGTTTCTAAAAATATTTTCAGGTTTTTTCGTTTTAGAGCGCTTGTTAAGCGATCCAACGGATATAACAATGGCTCTCCTCCTGTAACCACAATTGATTTTGCGGCACACGCTACAGCTCGCTCCACAATTTGCTCGATGGGCACTGGAGGGTATAATTTGGGATTCCAGGTATTTTTTGCATCGCACCATCTACAACCTACATCACATCCGCCCAAGCGAATGAAGTATGCTGGACGACCTGTATGGCATCCTTCGCCTTGTATCGTGTAAAAATCCTCAACTAGGGGAAGTCGTGCACCACCCTCCAGAAGCGACAGTGTATCCTCTCTTCTACTCATTGCAAACTACATATATATCTTTTAGGGTACGTCCCAATTGATCGTAATCTAAGCCATAACCTACAATAAATTCATTTCCGATCTCCATAGCTACATAATCTATTGGGATCTCTTTTTTATAAGCATTTGGTTTAAAGAAGAGCGTGCAGACTTTAACGCTTGCAGGTTTCATCGGCTTTAAGAGCTCCATCATATGTTCGATGCTATTGCCTGAATCGACAATATCCTCAACGATGACTACATTTCTACCCTCAATCGAACCATTCAACCCGATCAAGCTCTTCACTGCCCCCGAGCTTTGAGTACCCTCATATGAGGCGATTTTTACAAATGAGAGTTCACTGTTAAACTCGATTTTTTTTACTAGGTCGCTCATAAACATAAATGAACCATTGAGAACACCCAAAAATAGAGGTGTTTCGACTTCATTATAATCCTCGTTTATCTTTTGAGCAACAGCCGAAACTGCTGCATCTATCTTTGTCTCAGGGATCATAATCTCGAAGGTTAGATCCTTAATTTTGATTTTTTGTTTCATTTTATCTTTATTTACTTATTGTGCAAAAATAATTATTTTTAATTCGAATGGGTAAAAAAGGGGTTACTTAATTTATGTAAATTCACTTTCTGATTTGCAATTCTTCGAATTGCTCGCCCTCGGCGCATTTTTTCTCTAAAAAAATGCTTTTTTGTGAGGGAGGGCGATCAGCTTTCTCGACTGGGGACTGCCCTAACAGCGGGCGGCCGCCAGACACAGTCTGGACAGAAAAACTTCGTTTTTCCCTTTTTCCTAAATCTCAATATACCGCTTCATGATCGCATAAATCGTCAACCCCGCAATAGATTTAACCCCCAATTTTTCAAAAATATTCTTTCGATGCGTAATTACAGTTGTCAATCCGATATTTAATTGGCTTGCGATCTCTTTATTAATTAACCCCTCAACCAATAATTTCGCAACCTCAATTTCACGAGGCGAAAGCAAATCCGCATGTTTCTCCTCAGTTGAAGCCGCTGGTTTTGCTCCATGAGCATGCGAGTGCAACGCCTTGATAGAGGCTAAAATTTGCGTTTCAGGTTGGAGAATATCTATTTGGTGATAATCTTGCAGTGCCGCAACATTAGCCGAACCATTGGTCAATGCGATAGTTTTATTGCGCAGCGGCTCAAAAAGAGCAACATTTTCAACAAGGATCTGTGACGAAACGAAAATATGAAAAATGTCAGCAGGTGAAATAACTCGAAGATCCTCGATTGTATCATAAACCTTGATTGCAGCAAATGGCAATATTTTAGTGAGCATATCACGCAATCCGATACTGCTTAGAGTATTGGGTGTAAGGATTACAATTAATGGAATTGGGTGACTATTCATGATGGTATGGTTCATTCTTTAATATTGTAAACGCACGATAGATTTGCTCTGCAAAAATTGCCCGCACAATCTGATGCGAAAAGGTCATCTTCGAGAGTGACACTTTAGAGTTTGCTCTCCCATAAACAGCTTCAGAGAATCCATAAGGCCCTCCAATAACAATAAGCAAACGACGCACTCCGCTATTCATTCTCTTTTGCAGCCAAAAAGCGAAATCTACAGAGCGATATTCCGTACCTCGTTCATCGAGAAGTGTTACAAAATCGCTATCGACAACCTGTCGCAAGATCATCTCACCCTCGGCTGTACGTTGCTGATTCACCGATAGATTTTTGGTGTTTTTAACATCTGCTAAGGTTGTTATCGAAAATTTACAATAGTGGTTTATACGTTTTACATATGAGGCAACAATCTCTTCAATGAGTGTTGAATCGGTTTTGCCTACAACAAGTAGTTCAATATTCATCTATTTATCTCAAATAGGAGCTTCAAAACTCCTTGATTTTAATTAAAAAAATTATCGCTCAATGGTTAAAATATCACTGTTCCACTCTCCCTCTGCTCCCTTATATATTATAGGTCGCTTGCTTTCGATGCCTTTTAGCCATTGGTATGCTTTATACATATTGTATCCATTACCAGAGTCACCTCCCAAAGAGTAGGCAACAATACAGCTATAATTACGTGTTCTGTAATACATCTTTTTTACTCTTTGCAAATATTCATCCTTTAAAGCTGGATTATTCGAGGGTGTACCTCCGACGCTTCTATCGTCTGCCGATATGGGTGAGTTTATGGCTGCTTGTTCGATAACATAGAGGCCAATTTTATCGCATAGAGAGTAGAACCATAATGGTTGCGGATAATCTGGTTCTATTGTGTTGTAACCTTGAGCCTTGAGCTTTCGAAGATCTACCTCTGCCTCTCGGCTACTCTCCTTTGCATTATAATTTACCGCCTTTAAGGTTATATCTTTGTTCCATTCTGTGAGTTTACCTTCTGAATACTCAGGCAGAGTAAAACCAACTTTCAAGGGGATAAAGTTTGTTGGCACGCTATTTCTTCGTGTGAATAACATAAGCGAGTATAAAGGCTGATCTATCGGTTTCGTTGTTTTGCGTGTTGTTGCAGCCGTTGGATCCCATCTATGCTTCTCTGCCCCATAAAGATGAGGCATAAAGCGAATTGTGTCGGTTGAATTCCCCTCGATGGTAGCTTGCGCTGTGCTGAAATCGAGCAATTTATTCTCTGGATCATAGATGTCAAAACCGATGCTGATTGTCTCAGGGAAGTTAAATCTATTTTCGACAATGACATCAATAAATAATTGTCCATGTTTTCCGTCGGTATGTTCGGTCATGGTTAGTTCATAATCGAGAATACGCACTTTATTTTGAGTGTAGAAGTAACTACCCACAAATTGTGAGCGTGCAGGCCTTTCAATATCTTGTTCCAAATATGATAGTTCGGAGTTATGATAGGTGATAAATACAATATTTTCCCCAACTCGGATGTATGGTGAAATATTGTAATCGGTCGGCGTAAGTGAATCCTCACACTCGACAACAGCGACCCCATTGATCCAAAGCGTGTAGGCTGAATCCATAGCTTCAACGTGGAAGTGGACAACGGCATCAACCCAACTTTGAGGCATCTCGACGGTTTGCGCCATAACAATCTCTCCCGAAGAGGTTAAGGAGACTCCTGGATCGAATTTTATGTATGTCTCAAGATCATTATGTTGAAGCGCATTGGCATCTTTACGTTGAGTATATGGAGCAAATTCTGAACGTGTAACTATTTGACTCTGTGCTGTAAAACTTAGCAGCAACAACGACAAAGTTATCTTAAAAATACGTATAGTCATATAGAGTTAATTTATTTATACCCTACAAAATTACATAAAAAAAATGATTGCACCTCTTATTTACTCAATTAGTTATACGATTTATAGTATTTATTATTATATTTGTCAAAATTTTTGAAAATCAAATTATGATAAGTAGACACATTGCAGACAAACTGCAACAATTTGAGACCCCATTTTATCTATATGATATGGGGCTATTGCGCCAGACTTTGGAGAGTGTGGTATATGAGTCAAAAAGATACGGTTACAAGGTTCACTACGCTATCAAGGCTAACTACGACGACCGTATTTTGGCCGCTATTAAGGAGTATGGTTTAGGTATTGATTGCGCAAGTGGCAATGAGCTTCGCAAAGCAATCGAGATGGGATTCGATCCTAAGGGAATTGTTTACGCAGGTGTAGGAAAGCGTGACAAGGAGATCAAATATGCTATCGACCAACAAATTTTAGCTATCAACTGCGAATCAATCGAGGAGCTAACGGTTGTCGATGAGATCTCACGCAGTAAGGGTGTTGTAACAAATGTTGCTTTGCGTATCAATCCAGATATTGATCCAAAGACAAATCACTGTATCGACACAGGTCAAGCAGATAGTAAATTTGGAATCTCGTATGAAGAGGTGATGGAGAATGCTGCAATGATCCAGGAGCTAAAGGGTTTGAATATTATCGGTATTCACCTTCATATTGGTTCTCAAATTCGTGAGTTGCACGTTTTCGAGAATATGTGTAATAAGGTTAATGTGATCGTTGAGAATTTAGTCAAACTAGGTTTCTCATTCGACTTTATTGATGTTGGTGGTGGATTGGGTGTCAACTATGATGTTCCAGAGAATGAGCCAATTCCAAACTTCGCTTCACTCTTCTCAATTGTTAATAACTACTTGAAGGTGGGTGATCGTGATGTTCATTTTGAGTTTGGACGTTCGATCGTTGCCGAGTGTGGTGAACTTATCACAAAGATACTTTTCAATAAAACAACAGCTACAGGTCGTCGTCTACTTATCGTCGATGGAAGTATGACCGAATTGGTTCGCCCTGCGATGTATGGTTCATATCACAATATTGAGAATGTTACATCTCAAGAGAGCACAACAAAAAAATATACTGTAGTTGGAACAGCTTGTGAGTCGACCGATGTTTTCGACGAGAATATCTCGCTTAAGGTTAGCAAGCGTGGAGATCTTTTGACAATCAAGTCGGCTGGAGCTTACGGAATGTCGATGGCCTCACGATATAATCTTCACGATCTGCCAGGTGCTGTATATAGCGATCAAATTGAATAGGTAGATGTGGTTAGCTCTCGCATTTTTATCTGCTGCACTTCTTGGTTTTTATGATGTAGCCAAGAAGAAAGCTCTTAAAGATAATGCGGTACTGCCAGTCCTGCTGCTCAATACACTCTTTTCAACCCTGCTCTTTGCTCCTTTTATAGTGAGCTCAGAGGCGGGGTTTGATCTTTTTAAGGGGAGTATGTTCGCCATGGAGCAAGCCCCTTGGCAGGCACACCGTTTAATTATCTTGAAATCGGCTATTGTTCTAAGTTCGTGGATCTTCGGATACTTCGCACTTAAACATCTTCCACTCACAATTGTGGGACCTATCAATGCCACTCGACCTGTTATGGTTTTGGTGGGTGCAATGTTGATCTTTGGCGAAAGGCTCAATTTATGGCAGTGGGCAGGTGTTCTTCTCTCGATCATATCGCTCTTTTTGCTTAGCTTAGCAGGAAAAAAAGAGGGTATAGATTTTAGACGCAACATTTGGATCTTGCTGCTTATCGCTGCGGCTGTTATGGGTGCTATAAGTGGTCTGTATGACAAATTTATTATGCGCTCACTTAGCCCAATTTTCGTTCAAAGTTGGTATAATGTCTATCAATTGATGATGATGAGTGTGGTGGTTGCTCTATTGTGGTTACCTCGACGAGGGAGCACAACACCTTTCCATTGGTCGTGGGCTATCCCCTGCATCTCGATTTTGCTTTCGTGTGCCGACTTTGCATATTTTTATGCTTTGTCGGATGATGCAGCTATGATCTCGGTGGTTTCTATGGTTCGACGTAGCTCGGTGGTTGTCTCATTTTTCTGCGGAGCGCTCTTTTTTCGTGAGAAAAATTTGCGTGCTAAGGCTATAGATCTAATATTAATTATAATCGGAATGATTTTTCTATACATTGGGACAAAATAATTGCAATAAATTGTTAACTTTGTATTCTATATCAAATAAGACAAAAAATATATACAAATGAATATTTCATATAACTGGCTCAAACGCTACCTTAAATCAGATCTCTCAGCTGAGCAGATCGCCTCAACACTTACCGATATTGGATTGGAAGTAGACTCTTTCGAAAAGATCGAGACAATCAAAGGTGGCCTTCAAGGCGTAGTCATTGGTGAGGTGCTTACATGCGTTGCGCACCCAGATTCTGACCATTTAAATATAACATCAGTAAATGTTGGCGCAGAGGCTCCACTTCAAATTGTTTGCGGTGCGGCTAACTGCCGTGCTGGACTTAAGGTTGTTTGCGCAACTGTTGGTTCGGTACTCTATCCGATAGATTCTCAAGAGGAGTTCAAAATTAAACGCTCGAAAATCCGTGGCGTGGAGTCTGTAGGTATGCTTTGTGCTGAGGATGAGATTGGACTTGGTTACTCACATGAGGGAATTATGGAGCTTCCAGCAGACGCTGTTGTGGGTACTCCAGCAAAGGAGTTCTTTGGAATTGAGGATGATTACCTAATCGAAATTGGTTTGACTCCAAATCGTGTTGATGCAGCTTCACATATTGGTGTGGCTCGTGATTTAGCGGCATATTTAAAGAGTTGCGGCAAGGAGTATGAGCTCTGCTATCCAAGTGTCGAGGAGTTCAAAATCGACTCTATGGAGGGTGCCATCGAGGTGGAGGTTGTAAATACAGAGGCTGCACCACGCTATGCAGGTGTTACAATCAAGGGTTGCACAGTTGCGCCATCTCCCGAGTGGATGCAGAATGATCTTCGTGCAGCGGGTCTAACTCCAAAAAATAACTTGGTCGATATTACTAACTATATTCTTTTTGAATTGGGACAACCTCTTCACGCTTTTGATGCCGACAAGATTGATGGCGGAAAGATTGTGGTTAGAACTTGCGATGAGGGTGCAAAATTTGTCACTCTCGATCAAACTGAGCGCTCGTTAACCTCTTCGGATTTGATGATCTGTTCAGCTACCAAGCCGATGTGTATTGCAGGTGTATTTGGCGGTTTGGAGTCGGGTGTAAGTGACTCAACAGTAAATATTTTCTTGGAGTCAGCATATTTCAACCCAGTTTGGGTACGTAAGAGCGCTAAGCGTTTTGGTTTAAATACAGATGCTTCGTTCCGTTTCGAGCGTGGTATAGATCCAAATATTCAAATCTATGCTCTTAAGCGTGCTGCACTTCTTTTCAAGGAGTTGGCAGGTGGTGAGATTGTGGGTGAGGTTATCGACAACTACCCTACTCCAATCGAAGATTTCCATTTCGAAATTTCGATGGATCGCACACGTAAACTTATCGGCAAGGAGATTCCAAGCGAGACTATTCGTTCAATCATTGAGGCTTTAGATATTAAAATCGAGGCTGAGAATGATGAAGTATTGAGCGTCGCGGTACCTCCATACCGAGTTGATGTTCAACGTGAAGCGGATCTAATCGAGGATATTTTACGTATTTATGGTTACAATAATATTGAGATTCCAACTCACGTAAAATCGACAATTTCATACGCTCCACGTCCAGATCGTAGCAAATTGATGAATATGACAGCCGACATGCTTTCAGCAAATGGATATACAGAAATTATGTCTAATTCGCTTACCAAGTCTGCTTATTATGAGTCGCTTGCAGCCTATCCAATTGAAAATTGCGTAAAGATCATCAATCCGCTAAGTTCAGATCTAAATGTAATGCGTCAAACATTGTTGTTCAACACTTTAGAGGCAGTTGAACTAAATGCAAACCGCAAGAATGGAGATCTTAAAATCTATGAGTTTGGAAATTGTTACTATTATAATGCTGAGGCCGATAGCGAGGAGAAGATCCTAGCTCCATATTCGGAGAATTATCGTTTGTCTATCGCCGTAACGGGTGTTGCTGAGCCTGCTTCATGGAACTCGAAGAGCACACCAGCCTCATTCTACACACTTCGTGCAGCAGTTGAGAAGGTGTTGAGCCGTTTCGGAATTGACATCTACTCATTGAAGAGTGCATCTTCAACAAGCGATATTTTCAGCGAAGCAATCACATTGAATCAAGGCCCAAAATGTTTTGTTGAATTGGGTGTTGTAAATCCTGAACTTTGCAAACAATTGGGTGTGAAGTGTGATGTTTTCTATGCTGAATTTGACTTTGACGCTCTAGTTAAGAGCACACGCAAACATAAAATTACAGTTGACGAATTATCGAAATTCCCTGAGGTAAAACGTGATTTGGCACTTCTTATCGACCAAAGTGTAACTTTCGAGGAGTTGCGCAAGGTGGCATTCCAAGCCGAGAAGAAACTTCTAAAGAGCGTCTCTCTATTCGATGTTTATCAGGGTGACAAACTCCCAGAGGGTAAAAAATCATACGCTCTAAGTTTCATCCTAGAGGATAGAGGTCAAACACTTACCGACAAGATGATCGAGAAGTGCATGGCTAATATTCAGCGACAATTCGAGGCCAAGTGCGCAGCACAGGTACGCAGTTAATTTTAAGATCTAATGGAGGCAAAACAAACTATATACAACTCATGCGCTGTTATCGGCTACGGAAGTTGGGCTACTGCAATCGTAAAGATCCTTTGCGAGCAGGGCTCAAAAGTTGGTTGGCATATCCGCAATGAGGAGGTTATCGAGGGTATCATATCCGAGGGGTCGAATCCAAAATATCTACGTGATGTTGAATTCGATGTCTCGCAATTAACTATTTCGTCCGACATAAACGAGATTGTCGAGAATCACGATATAATTATTATGGCTACCCCATCGGCATTCCTTGCCAAGATCCTCTCGCCACTCACAGTGAGCTTGGAGGGTAAATTAGTTGTCTCAGCTATCAAAGGCATCATCGCTGGTGAAGATGAATATCTTACAGTAATTGAGTTTTTGAGCAAAAAATATAATGTTCCCTTCTCGCAACAAGGC
Source organism: Rikenellaceae bacterium (assembly GCA_044433665.1). Taxonomy (GTDB): domain Bacteria; phylum Bacteroidota; class Bacteroidia; order Bacteroidales; family Rikenellaceae; genus Alistipes. Next base: position 16,923 of record JAWXTJ010000017.1, on the reverse strand, counting down.
ATCATAACAGGTCCATCACATGCCGAGGAGGTGGCACTCGAAAGACTTTCATACTTAACGGTGGTATGTCCAAATATTGATTTAGCACATATTATCGGCTCGAAGATCGAGTGTAAATATATTAAGGTTCAATACTCGACCGACCTCTATGGTGTGGAGTATGCGACGGTTTTGAAAAATATCTACGCTATTGCCGTGGGTATTGCCGTGGGTTTAGGTTATGGAGATAATTTTATTGCGGTGCTAATCGCAAATTCTGCTCGTGAGATGAATAACTTCCTGCATGGAAGCTATCCCGATGAGCGTGATACACGAGAGTCGGCCTATCTGGGTGATCTACTCGTAACATGTTACTCCAGCTATAGTCGCAATCGTCGCTTAGGATTATTGATGGGTAAAGGTTTTACAATTAAGAGTGCTCTCAACGAGATGACGATGGTATCCGAGGGTTACTTCGCTGCCGACTGCATCCGACACGTAAATATTAAAAATCAAGTTGATATGCCAATTGCAACGATGGTTTACGATATACTTTACACGGGAGCAAAAGCTCGCAAAGCAATGAAAAACTTAACAAAGGAATTAATTTAAATACGTAAAAACCATGATTAAACTAGATGTTTCGAAGAGTGGTGTAACACTCTGCGACGAGATTAAAAAACAGGCTGAGGCTGCTAACTCATTATTAAGCGACAAAACTGGCGCTGGAAATGACTTTTTAGGTTGGGTGAATCTTCCATCTTCGATCACCGAAGAGCAGATCGCTGAATTCACAGCTCAAGCGGCAAAGCTAAAGGAGAAAGCCGAAGTTATCGTTTGCATTGGAATCGGAGGCTCTTACCTCGGTGCACGTGCCGTAATTGAGGCAATGAGCAACTCATTCAGCTTCCTCCAAAAGAAGCGTGAGGAGCCAATTATCCTCTTCGCAGGTCAAAATATCTCGGAGGATTACACCTGTGAGCTACTTGCGACACTTGCAGATTACTCTATTGCAGCCATCGTTGTTTCGAAATCTGGAACTACAACCGAGCCTGCAATTGCATTCCGCATTATCAAGGCCGAGATCGAAAAACGTTACGGCAAGCAAGGTGCTGCGGAGCGTATCGTAGCGGTGACAGATAAGTCTCGTGGTGCTCTTAAGACTCTAGCTACAAACGAGGGCTACCCTACTTTCGTTATTCCAGACGATGTTGGCGGTCGCTTCTCAGTTCTGACTCCTGTAGGTCTACTTCCGCTAGCTGCGGGAGGTGTGAATATTGCAGAGTTGGTGCGTGGAGCCCAAGATATGGAGAAATCGACATCTAGTTCAGTTTCATTTGATGAGAACCCAGCAGCCATCTATGCTGCAACACGTTCAGCGCTATACAATGCAGGCAAAAAAATTGAGATTCTAGCATCATACGAGCCTAAATTATTATACTTTGCCGAGTGGTGGAAGCAACTCTACGGTGAGAGCGAGGGTAAGGAGACCAAAGGTCTATTCCCTGCAAGTGTAACCCTCACAGCAGATCTTCACTCAATGGGTCAATACATCCAAGAGGGTGAACGCACTCTATTCGAGACAGTTATCTCAGTGGAGAATCCACAACAGAAAATGGTTATCGAAGCAGACACCGACAACCTCGATGGTCTAAACTTCCTAGCAGGAAAGAGCCTCACAGAGGTTAACCACATGGCCGAACTTGGAGTAACCCTAGCTCACGTAGATGGTGGCGTACCGAACGTTCGCATGGTAATCCCAGAGATCAGCGAGTATTATATTGGTCAGCTAATATACCTCTTCGAGCGTGCATGCGGAATAAGCGGATACCTCCTAGGTGTGAATCCTTTCGACCAACCAGGTGTAGAGGCGTATAAAGCTAATATGTTCGCTCTACTTGAGAAGCCAGGCTTCGAAGAGCAAACAAAAGCAATCAAAGCTCGCCTATAACCACAATCTAACGTTGAGGTCTGACTCCGTCGGGCGGGGATAGCACCCCCGCTGGTGCATACTCTTGCGGTCTCGGGCTAGCCGAGATTGTTTCAATCTCGAAAATTCTAAGGATAAAATAGTTGCCGCAAATAAATTTGCACAACTATTTTATCCTTAGAATTTTTTAAATGCCTTTGGCATTTAAAGCCCGAGCCGAGGTTCACGTCTCTGATGTGTCATTTTAAACGTCATTAACGCATTTTAAAACCTTGTTTATCAGCCAATAAAAAGGTTCGGAAGATTGACACTAAAAATTTACAAGACCTGTATGAAGATCAAAAACTCCACCAACAATTTTTATCGCCCCCGACTTCTCTAATTCTGCAAGTATAGGACTTCCTTTACGGACATTTTCAACCATGACATCAACATTATACGCTACCGCTCGACTCTGAAACTCCTTCGAAAAAGGATCTCCACCCTCAGCTGTTGCCAACTCTACAGCTGGCTCAATTTTACGCATCAACTCCGTGAGATTCCCATCCTTCAAACCTGCACATGCCGCATTAACCGCTCCACAAGACTCATGACCCAAAATCAAAACGATCTTGCTACCAATATATTTACAAGCATACTCCATACTCGCCAACATATCCTCACTAACAACATTTCCCGCAACCCGAGCCACAAAAATATCTCCAATTCCCATATCGAAAATCATCTCCACAGGAACTCGTGAATCAATACACGAAAGTATAACCGCCTTCGGTGCTTGACCAACCTCTGCCGAACGTGCAAGTTGCGCTTGAGCATCACGTGTGCGTGTTGTGCCATTAACAAAATTTTTGTTCCCCTCTTTGAGAAGTATTAATACCGAATCAGGAGTTAATCTTTCGAGATCCGCAGACTTCAAAATCCGCTTTTCAACCTCTTGAACAACCTTAGTTTTATTCGATACGCACCCTAAAAATGCAATTAACGATAGAATCACAATGGCTAACTTTTTCATGCTTGATTAATTTTATTTTTAGAATACCATTGCAATAATTATCCCAATTGCTAACTTTGCAGAGGTAAGTAGTGAAAAACAACATAAAAACATAATCCTGACGTGAAACAATGCAAACAAATAAAAATATAATCCGAGAAAAACGTATTGTGACACAGATGATTGAACTACATTGCCATGCAAAACACAATCAACAAACCCTTTGCGAAGAGTGCCAAGAACTTCTCATCTACGCCCATAAACGATTAGATCTATGCCGATATGGCGAAAAAAAAGGGGCTTGCAACAGATGTCAAACACACTGCTACAAGCCTCATATGCGCACAAGAATCACCGAAGTAATGCGCTATTCGGGCAAAAGAATGATTCTACACTCGCCACTCGCTGCCCTATGGCATCTGTGGAAAGTGATTAAACCACTTTAATTACACGCTCACGACTCAAAGCATATTTGCTCTTCTTCGGGCGATTTATCCAAATTGTATTTTTATTATAAGATCTGAAACTTGGGAATTTTTTATCTTTCTGCGTCATATTTAATCTACGCTCATCAATCTGATAACGTTCATATTGCCAATTGATTGAGAGAATTTCATCATCATAAATTATTCCACACTCGGTAGCTTCATCTCTCTCGCCTGAACCATTGCATACAACTTCTGTTCCTGCCTCTAGCGTTAAAACTCCATAGGCAAAATATGGAGGTAGATAAACTATAGTCTCATTCTCGGCTGAAAGTTCCACAGAGTTAGCCGCACCGAAAGTTTTACTCTCGGGTCGCAGATCGACAACAACACATAATGCACGACCAGAGGTCACAGCAATTATTCTACTATAACTATCTTTACGTTGAAAGTAGAGACCACGAAGAACTCCACGTGCCATCTTCTCCGAACTATGTTGCACAAAGTTTTCGTCGAGACCCATTTCTGCATAAACATCTTGATCTTCAAGATTGTATAGCCACTCACGTGGTTGCCCTAATTCAGATGGTTTGATTATTAAAGACTCGTCGATTGTGGGTGTACTCTTTACTATAAATTTTGACATTATTACTTTACTTCTTATTTTTTCACTTCTTTACGGTGCAAAGATACAAAATTCATCTTTAAGAGAGATCTATCTATCACCTTTTTTAAGCATAATACTCTAAGAATTACATTACACGGAAAAATATAATGAGATTAATTTCTCCCCCTTAATTGTTGCAAAGTGTATCTCAAATGTGGAGAATGTGAACTTATTTGGTTGATTAAATCAAGGACAATTGTTGTTTGGGCTGATGTTTGAGTTATCTGAGAGAGAAAATAAACGTCTGTTTCATCTAATATTCGTGTTTCGGGGTCTGTGTAAATTTCTATTTTTAAACAATTATCTACTTCACTAAAAATATAGTTTAATTTTACAAAGTTAACCAATGGAGCTGTTTCAACAATCGTCCCAATCGTTTTTGTTTGGCTGATGTAATCAGGATGAAATTCCCAGAACATTCCAGCAGTATAATCACTTGACTGCCAACAGGCATCATTATATTTTTCTGCTTTGACAAACTCCCATTTTCCGATGAGGAGTTTTTTGTTTTCGGTCATAATTTGGCGTTTTTAATGACGGTTAATAATGTGAGTTTAACGTAAAAATAGCACAGATTCAACAAGTTCCATCATCAGGTAACGCCAATCACCGCACCACAAACAAGTTGAATCTGTGCTAAATACATAGCAAAAGACCCTCTTTGTTTATCTGTAGTTATACGTTGGCATTTTTATGACAGTTTATAATTTGAAATTAGTGCACAAAATAGCACAGAATCCAACAAGTTCCGTCATCAGGTAACGCCAATCACCGCACCGTAAACAAGTTGGATCTGTGCTAAGTACATAGCAACAGATCCTCCTTGTTTATCAACGGTTCTACTTTGGCGTTTTCGATGACGAGATAAACAATTAGAAATCCAATTTTCTAATCAAGTATATATTAATTTTTATCTATCCTATAAGTTTTTCTTTTTTTTGTTCACTGCAAATATACTAATTTATTTTGAGTTTCTACAAAATATTCTTCACGCCACAGCATGATTTTTTTTATATTTAAAGTTACAGCCTCAATATTCTGAAAACTGTGCAAAAAAATTAGGTTTTGCGTAATTTTTGTATTTACTTTGTAATACAAATTAAACAGCTTTTGAATATGAAAACAACGACAAAATTAATATTGACAATCTTAGCCTCTGCGCTTGTTATAATTCCGATGCCGATAATGGCAAAAGATAATAACAACAAAGTTACAACTATTCACCTGACCAAGAGTGAGTTTCTGGAGAAAGTTTATAATTATGAGAACAATCCTGAGGAGGCAAAATATGAGGGTGACAAACCTGCCTTGATTGATTTTTATGCTGTATGGTGTGGGCCATGCAAGAGTTTAGCTCCCGTGCTTGAAGAGTTAGCTGAGGAGTACGCAGGAGAAATATACATATATAAGGTAGATTGTGAGCAAGAGCGAGAGATAGCATCATATATAGGTGTGAGAGCCTACCCTACATTATTATTCATTCCAATGGAGGGTCAACCAACGATGGCACAAGGTGCATTACCAAAGGCCGAGCTTAAATCTGCAATTAACACAATCCTACTCAAAAAAGAAAACTAATAAGGTAATAACCTCAACAATTTGTTGATGGCAACCGCAAGTTGCCATTAGATATATTCAGGGTGCTGATTTTATGAAAGTTTACTTTCAGAAGATCAGCACCCTGAATATATCGCAGGAGCGCAAGCGACAACAAATTGGTGCAATACAAAGGTCAAAAACGATAGTTTTTGGATCCAAGCTGGCTTGGTGCCCGTGCGGCATGAGCACAGTCCGAGAGTTGACAACGATAATAAAACTCACTTTTTTCTGGTGTTTTTCAGTTTTTTTATTTACTTTTGTGATATTCTTAACCGCAAAACTTCAAATCTATGTTGAAAGGTAAAAAAATTGGGTTACTTCCTAAAATTATTATTGCGATAATCTTGGGTGTACTTTGTTCACTCTTTATGCCACTTGGCTTAACTCGCATTTTCGAGACTATCAATTCTCTCTTTAGCAACTATTTGGGTTTTGTTATTCCGCTAATCATCTTGGGATTGGTGGCTCCAAGTATTGGAGATCTCGGCAGCCGTGCTGGTAAACTACTCATTATCACTACACTTATCGCCTATGGAAGCACCATCTTCTCGGGCTATATGTCCTACTTTATCTCTACGGCATGCTACCCTACCTTACTTTATGGGGAGTCGATGTCGGCGATAAACATGGCGGATAAAATCACCGTTTCACCATATTTCACCGTCGATATGCCTGCACTTCTTTCAGTCACCTCGGCTCTGGTTCTTGCCTTTGTTTTGGGTCTTACACTAGCTAACTGCAAGGGACGTGGTGAGACTATCGCCGCGGCTATTAAGGAATTTAAAGATTTGGTGATGATTATTATCGAGAAATCTATTATCCCTGTCTTACCAGTTTATATCTTCGGAATCTTCCTTAAGCTCGGTGTCGAGGGTGAGGTTGCAACGGTGTTGGGTGTATTTATCAAAGTCATTGCGCTTATCTTTGCAATGCACATTGGTCTGCTTCTCGTTCAATTCACAATCGCTGGAGCTATCACCAAGAAAAACCCATTCAAGGCTCTTGTGACGATGATACCTGCCTACCTTACAGCTTTGGGTACACAATCCTCAGCGGCAACAATTCCAATCACACTAGATTGTGCTCGTCGCAATGGTGTGCGTGATGATATTGCGGAGTTCGTGGTACCTCTTTGCGCCACAATCCACCTTTCGGGAAGTATTCTAAAGATTGTAGCCTGCACGTTGGCCATAGCTTGGACTACGGGAATGCCTATTGATATTGAGCTATATACATCATATATCTTAATGCTCGGCATAACTATGGTCGCTGCACCAGGTGTTCCTGGAGGTGCAATTATGGCAGCATTGGCACTGCTCACCTCACTCCTTGGATTCTCGGAGACGCAACTTGGACTTATGATTGCCCTATATATCGCTATGGATAGCTTCGGTACTGCGGGTAATGTCACAGGTGATGGAGCTATTGCACTTGTTGTAAATCGTTATTTTAAGGCTTAAGGGGCTGTTTGAAAGCCCCATTTATCACTCTTTAATATGGTCGAAGTCAATATTATATATATCTTCGACCTCATTGAAGAGTTCTCGGGTGTTGAGACCTAAATCCTTCAACTCTCCCGTACGCACATCGAATATCCAACCATGAACATGTGGATATTCACGCTGCACCCATGAGCGCTGCACATGGTCGATCTTCATTATATTTATACACTGCTCACGGACGTTAAGCTCAACAAGACGATCGTAACGCTCCGAGAGTGAGGTGATTGCATCAAGCTCTACACGATGAGTATGATACACATCACGTATGGTCTGCAACCAACCGTTGAGCTGTCCCATATCCTCGGGGTGCATGGCGGCCTTGATTCCTCCACATTCGTAATGCCCACATATAATTATATGCTTCACTTTTAGGTGCTCTACAGCATACTGCACGACGGCATTGACATTGCTATCGGTGTTAACAACAATATTTCCGATATTGCGGTGTACAAAGAGTTCTCCAGGTTTAACCCCCATAAGCTCCTCGACCGAAACACGGCTATCGCAACAGCCGATATATAAATAATCGGGACTCTGCCCCATAGATAGCTTATCGAAGAAGTTCGGATCATCCTTTTTACACTTCTCGATCCACCTTTTATTTCTGTCAAATATATTTTTATACCACATCATCTCTATTTTTTTTGAGAGAAGTTAATCCCCTCTACTTTTCATTTAAATATTTAGTTGCTTAATCCTCTAAGCAACTATTTACACAAAAATAGTGAAAATATTCCTGTTTTCATACTTTTTACACTTAATTTATCGGACTGGGATGCGAGAAACAACTATTCCGAAAGATTTAAGGGGAGTTCTAATTTCTCCCTAAAATACTTTTCGATTACTAACCACCCCTTTTCGATTTTACAAAAATCGGTGGTAGAGCTACTACAACCCACTTTTGCAAAATCAAAAATGGGTAATTATTAACCAAAAAATAAAATTAGGGAGAAAATAGAACTCCCCTTAATGCACTTCCAAACCAAATAAAAAAGCTAAATTTTCCATTATATCAAAAGATTAAAAATCTGAGAGTCACTTTTTTGAATTAAGCAGAGTGATTATTTCAAAAGCTCTATTAAAGGTATAAGCTATTGATTTTAAAGATATTGACAGCGACACATTAATAACGGTTTAAAAATTGACAATTTTTTAGTCAATAAAGTTTGCTACATAAGATATTTTTCATATCTTTGCACCGCTAAATCTCCCTAAAGAGAGTAGCGGTAAGGCCCGTTCGTCTAACGGTTAGGACGCAAGATTTTCATTCTTGAAATAGGAGTTCGATTCTCCTACGGGCTACACGGGTGATTAATCACAGGAGCGGACAGCAGCAGAGATAAGACTTATAGAATTAAGGACTAAGTTTTTATAAGAGGTATAGTTTTGAAATAAATTAGATTTCAAGCAAGCCCACTAAGTTAATATTTTTTGTTTAGCTATCTATCCGAAATTAAGCTAAGGCTTGATTTAGTTACACAGATTGTAAGATTTAGAAAATAAAAAATAAAAACAGTATCATGGCAAACCATAAGTCATCAAAGAAGAGAATTCGCCAAACATTGGTGAAACGTGCACACAACCGTCTAGCACACAAAACAGCTCGTAACGCTGTAAAGGCTATGCGTAACACAACAGAGAAGAGCGCAGCAGAGGCACTTCTACCAAAGGTAGCAGCAATGTTGGATAAATTGGCTAAGCACAACATCATCCACAAGAACAAAGCAGGTAACCTAAAGAGTGCAATGCAACTTCACGTTAACGCTCTATAATTTGAGTCTTAATGCAAGAATATAAAGCTGACTAGTATAATACTGGTCAGCTTTATTATTATATATGTATGTGTTAAAATCATTTATTCATATTTGGAATGTATGGATATTTTTAATATCTTTGTGTATAGTGAGTATTCTCCTTTGAAAAAAAATGATATTCAGCTAATTAAGTAGTGTAAAACATACTTAATCTTAATTACCTGCATAATATTTTTATCAAAGTAGACAAAAATTTTATACAAAAAAAAACATTCCAACTGAAATCTTGGCAAAATTATTGCATACCTAATAGGTGTTGATGCAAACCTAATAGAAAAGATCTAAAATACCAAAAGAAAATATGAAAGGAATCGTTCTCGCTGGAGGATCAGGCTCTCGCTAATACCCTATTACTAAGGGTATTAGCAAACAATTATTGCCTATTTACGACAAACCGATGGTTTACTATCCAATATCTGTTTTGATGTTGGCAGGTATTCGGGAGATTTTGATTATTTCAACTCCTGTAGATTTGCCAGGGTTCAAACGTCTTTTGGGTGATGGGTCGGATTATGGTGTTGAGTTTTCTTATGCTGAGCAACCATCACCCGATGGACTTGCACAGGCATTTATTATTGGAGAGGAGTTTATCGGTGGTGATTCTGCTTGCTTAGTTTTGGGTGATAACATATTCTATGGTGCTGGTTTTTCAGCGGCTCTCACCGAGTCGGTTCGTGCTGCTGAGGAGGAACATAAGGCGACTGTATTTGGTTATTGGGTTGCTGATCCTGAGCGTTATGGAGTTGCGGAGTTTGATAAAGAGGGTAATTGCCTATCAATCGAGGAAAAACCAACTAAACCAAAATCGAACTATGCAGTTGCTGGTCTATATTTCTATCCAAATAAGGTTGTAGAGATCGCCAAAAATATCAAACCATCATCTCGTGGAGAACTCGAAATCACAACTGTAAACCAAGAGTTTCTCAACAGTGGAGAACTTAAGGTTCAGACACTTGGACGTGGTTTTGCATGGCTCGACACAGGTACTCACGACTCTCTATCTGAGGCTTCAACTTTTGTGGAGGTTATCGAGAAGCGTCAAGGTTTGAAAATAGCTTGCTTGGAGGGTATCGCATTCCGCAATGGTTGGATTTCTGAAGAAAAAATGCGTGCATTAGCTCAACCGATGATTAAAAATCAATATGGACAATACCTTTTGAAAGTGATTGACGAACTAAAAGCAGCAAAATAATGGAGGCAATAAAAACAGATCTTGAAGGTGTTATAATCATCGAGCCAAGAGTTTTTTGCGATGATCGAGGCTACTTATTCGAATCATTCTCACAGCGTGAGTTTGAGGCAAAAGTGTGCAAAACAACCTTTATTCAAGACAATCAGAGTTTTTCGAAATATGGAGTTTTAAGAGGATTGCATTTTCAAAAAGCACCTTATGCTCAGAGTAAACTAGTTCGTGTAACAAAAGGTAAAGTGATGGATATTGCTGTCGACATCCGCAAAGGTTCACCAACTTATGGCAAATATGTAGCCATTGAACTTTCGGAGGAGAATCACCGTCAGCTATTTATCCCTCGTGGTTTTGCACATGGTTTTATTACTCTCTCCAAGGAGGCGATTTTCCAATATAAATGTGACAACTTTTATTCAAAAGAGTCGGAGGGTGCAATTATGTGGAACGATCCAAATTTGGGGATTGACTGGGGAATCCCAGAGGCAGATGCACTCCTATCTGACAAGGACAAACTCAATTCACAACTAAAAGATTTTGACTCACCATTTTCATACGAGATCAACTATTATGAGTAAAACAATATTAGTCACTGGCGCAAATGGTCAGCTGGGAAATGAAATACAGCGAATGGCGAAATCAAGTAGCGACAAATATATCTTCACAGATGTTGAGCAGCTCGATATCACTAGCTGTGATGCAATCATAGATATGGTCACAATCGAGAGCGTCGATGTAATTGTAAATTGTGCAGCATACACCAATGTTGATGAAGCTGAGGATCATGAAGGATCTGCAAATCTTTTGAATAATATTGCTGTAGGTTATCTTGCAAAAGCAGCAAAAATTGTTGATGCAACTCTAATACATATCTCAACCGACTATGTTTTCGATGGTTCAGCACACATTCCATATACGGAGAAGTGCGAAACAACTCCAATCGGAGTATACGGAGCAACAAAATTGGCAGGTGAGCAAGCTGTTGCTGCTTCGGGATGTAATTATATAATCATCCGCACCTCATGGCTCTACTCCCAATGGGCAAACAACTTCGTCAAAACAATGCAACACCTAACAGCAGAACAAGATACCCTATCGGTAATCTTCGACCAGGTAGGCACACCAACCCATGCAGGAGATTTAGCAGAGGCAATTGGCCAAATCATCACAACTGACCAACTCGACAAAAGCGGAATATATCACTTCAGCAACGAAGGTGTCTGCTCTTGGTTTGACTTCGCCATTGCAATTGCCAATAAGAGTGGTAACGAATGTAAAATCAAGCCAATACACTCCAATGAGTTCCCTGCAAAGGTAACACGCCCCCACTACTCTGTCTTGGATAAAACCAAGATCAAGGAGACATTTGGCATCGAGATTCCATATTGGACAGCCTCGCTCGACAAATGTATCAATGAACTAAAAAAGTAAGATCATGTCATTCAAAAGAAATATAATCATTACAGGAGGAGCGGGATTTATCGGCTCACATGTTGTCCGCTTATTTGTAAATAAATACCCTGATTATCATATTATTAATATAGACAAATTAACCTATGCAGGTAATATGGCGAATTTGGTCGACATCGAAAATAAGAAAAATTACACATTTGTAAAGGCAGATATATGCGACTTCGATAGGATGGTTGAATTATTTGCAAAGTACAATGTAGATGGAGTAATCCACCTAGCAGCTGAGAGTCATGTAGACCGCTCAATCAAAGATCCATTCACATTTGCACAAACAAACGTAATGGGAACATTATCTTTATTGCAAACTGCTAAGAGCCAATGGAATAACGAATACAAAGATAAGCGCTTCTACCACATCTCAACCGATGAGGTATACGGAACTTTAGAATTTGACGGCACACTCTTCACAGAAGATACAAGCTACGACCCACATAGTCCATACTCAGCATCAAAGGCTAGCTCTGACCACTTCGTAAGAGCCTTTGCAGACACTTATGGAATGCCAACGATTGTAACAAACTGCTCAAATAACTACGGCCCCTACCAATTCCCCGAGAAGTTGATCCCGCTGTTTATCAACAATATCCGCCACAACAAACCACTCCCCGTGTACGGAGCAGGTGAGAACGTGAGAGATTGGCTATACGTAGAAGACCATGCCAAAGCAATCGACGTAATCTTCCACGAGGGTAAATTAAACAACACCTATAATATCGGAGGCTTCAATGAGTGGAAAAATATCGACCTAATCAAGGTAATAATAGCAACCGTCGATAAATTACTTGGCAACCCCAAAGGTCATAGTGAAAAACTAATCACCTACGTCACTGACCGAGCAGGCCACGACCTAAGATACGCCATTGACAGCAACAAACTAAAATCAGAATTAGGCTGGGAACCAAGCCTCCAATTCGAGGAGGGAATAGAAAAGACCGTAGCATGGTACCTCAACAATCAAGAGTGGATGGATAATATAACAAGCGGCGAGTACAAAAATTACTATGATAGTATGTATTCGAATAAATAATGTTTTCATTAAAAAACCAATCAACTATGCCGACATGTTAGTCGTTTTTTAGATCTTTCGACCTTGATAGTCGAGGGTGCTCCATTCGTCATTTTGTTTGACTCGGCTTAGACCTGTATTGGGATCGAAGTCAACTATTTGATAGTGTGGCTCGATGATGTAGTTGCCTAGAGCGTCTATAAGCCCCATACCTTCTGTAGTCTCAACCTCAGCTCGTCCCTCTCGCATATCTCCTGCCCAAAGATATTTTGGCGGGATGATCTCTTGGCCATCTGTGCCGATATATCCATAGCCTTCGTGATTTTCGGCTACACACATACCCTCAAATGGATTTCCAACTGATTTGTATCCGTATAGGGCATTTTGGGGGATTGCGTTTTCTTCGTTTTCTTCATTTTCTTCGTTTTCTTTATCTTCTACTTCGTATTCGCCTTTATTCTTTTTTGTCGATTTTCTGTTTTTATTTATATATTCGATAGCTTCAGGGTCAAAGTGTAATGTTTCTGCTACAAATGAGCGGAGGCATTCTATTTCTCGGCTACATTCGGAATTGAGAGTTGAGTAGTGTAATCTTATGGGGTATAGTTGGCCATCTTCTGCAACTATGATATTTTCTGCTTTAAGGTTGGGGAGTGATAGGTTTAGTCGTTTTAGTTCGCTTTCTAGGCGGGTAATAGCTTGATTAAGGGGTTGTGCCTCCATCGTTTTGATGCAGTTGTAAAGTAGTTTTCCTGCTGGAACTTCTTGGAGGAGAAGATCTGCGTTATGGAGAGTGCCCCGAGAGTCAACATAGTTTAGCTCGCGTGGAAGCACTCGGTAGTCGAGTAGAAGTTTTGAACGGAGTGTTCTAAGTTTTACTGTTGCTGTTTGTGCTTTACGCAGTGCTTGTTCGGAGAGTGGAAGTGATATGAGGTATCGTTTATCGTGCCACTCAATGAATACATCGGCAAAATCTTTGGTGCGACTTACCTTTTCGCCACTCTCTATTGTTGCCTCGAAGAGGGTTTGCAGATAGTCGCTTGGTGCGTGTAGTGCTGAGATGAAGTTTGTTATTGTAACGTGCATATTTTATCTTCTCTTTATGCTTATTGAACCAATATTGAGGATTGTAATGAGTTCCGCCATTGAACAATTGAAACTCATTGCTTTTAGTTCACCCTCTACCTGAGAGTCTTTAAGAGCACAAAGAGCCTCTCGGAAAATTGGGGGTATATGGCTCGACGAGTGAAAAAGCGAAAGTGACGAGCGATGACACTCAGGCCACTGAGCTATTTCGGAGAGTGTCGGGAAGAGCAGTGAGCGATCTGTCGAGGTTGAGGCGATGTGAATATTGAAAAGAAGCGCCTCGCCATCATAGGTTGAGATAGCTTTTATTTTTGATGATATTTCTGCAATGTCGCTATAGTCGCAATCTGTTGACTCTCCGTCGGTAATATTATAGATCATTGGCGGGAAGCTCTCTCTATTTTCGGGTTGTTGGCTCCACTCTTCGACCGTGTCACGGATTGTTAGCATTGCTTCATACATCGGTGTTGCGCCTGTGGCTATTGGAGTTATCCAGCTGCGAACATGATGGCGGAATAGTCGACGTTCGCCATCGTTGAGTTTATATTCACGCTCTACTTCACGTTGTTCAACGCTCATTTCGGAGAGTTCCGTAATTGAGACCCAACGTTTTTCATTCAAAAGTGAGGTTACTCCTTTGCCTGAGTAGCCGATAACTGCCACATCATAATAGTTGCGGACACCCTCACTGCGACGTGATCTTTCGATTAGCTCAGCGATAAGGTCGTTGGCAACCTCGGCAACCATCTCCGCTTTAGTTATGGTGCGAGTGCCGATTTTTAGCTCTCCAGCCATTGAGCCTGATTGGTCGATGGCGATTACAAAGAGGGCTCTGTTTTTGCGTGTTATACTTTTGATATACATTTTTTATACTCCTCTTACAGCATTAAAATCATTGGTTTTAACTTGTTCGTCCTCTGGATTGTCGGCTCCGTAGCTTATTTTCATCGCTGAGGATGAATCTCGAAGCATATCAATGTGTGCCATGTCGAGGAGTTGCTTTTCAGAGCGTTGTTTTGCGTTGCGTGTCATTTCTATCTCTTCGGCCGAGGGGGTGTGACCGAGAAGCTCTCCAAGGATGTTAAAGGCGTAGTCAAAGGCGTAAGCATCCATCTCTGAGGCAAAGGCTTTGAACTCTGAGTCGATGGCATCAAGTGTCGAAATTGTTCCCAACTCCACACCCTCGATAATTGCGTCTACTGCTCGTTGAGTGATGTATTGGCCTGCAATATCTAGCCAACGACATCGTCCCTCACCTTGGCGAGAATTATCTCCTCGGCTTAATATTGCTCCGAGGGAAGCTGCTATAGCTTTATTGTAATATAGAACTCCTTGGCGTAGTTTATCGCCATTGATTTGCAATTTGTTATATGTGTAGTTTTCTGCTTCTGCATTTTCGTCAAGAAGTTTGTTTGAGACATTTACAGCATCTATAAGAGCTCCTAATAGATATGGATTATACTCTTCCATATTTATTATATCTCGCTTTACGGTGCGTTTGTCTCGTTTTATCCATTTTTCTACGTCTCTAATGTAGCCATAACTTATTAGGTTTGACGCTGGGATAAGTGTCGAGTGATCTCCTTTTTTTATTAGCATCGAGAATGGAAATTTCGAAGTATCATGGTGTGTGTAGTGGCTACCGACAACCGTTGTGAAAGCTCCATCGAGAGCTGGCAACATAACATACGCTCCACTGCCAAACTTACATCCTCGCAGGTGGATACCTTGATGCACGGGACCACATTTAAAGAGATGGTTACTTTGATTTGAACCACTTCCAGCATTGAAGAATGAGAACATTCCAGCAATAAGTAGCGTCGATTTATGGTGTGACACGGTGTAGGGGCCTGCAAAAATGGATGCTGCTTCACCATTTTCGCAGTGTGTTAATGCAAAAAATAGTGAATCTACGGCTGTGAAGCCATTTGAGATTATGGCCGATTCACCGACAAAGCAGCGCTCTAATATTGCGCCATTGTCGATTCTTGACCCCTCGACAGCGATGAAATCGTGGGCTTTAACATCGGCTCCAACGTAAGCTCCACTGAGTAGGGTTCCATTGCTGAGTGATGAGGCTCCCTCGATGGTTACTGATTCTGCTGCTTTGATATTACGGAGAATGCCAGCGCACATGATTTTGGACTCTTTGCCTATTGAGCCTATTGAGGAGCTCTGTTTTTTGGCGTACTCCTCTGCCATTTTTTCTATGCGAGAAATTAGTTGTGGGCGATGACAATATATTGTCGCTAGGTAGGCTACTTGGGCGGTCATCGACTCATATATCTTGATCTTTCTTCCGCCACATTCATTCAGTGATGAAACTTCAACGCCATTGCCGAAGCTACTTACCCCTGAACACTCTAGTCGGTCTACTCGATCAATGATTACATTTTCATGCAGGGTGTAATTTATTATTGTCGAGTTGTAAACTCTTGCTCCTGCATGTAATTCCACTTTGCCTTCGAATCGAGACATATATAGCTGTGACACAGAAAAGGAGTCGCTTACTTTAATTTGACTCCAATCTTCGGCCATGCAGCCTCTCAGTGTAAGCTGCATTTGCTCATCTGGGGTTATTGCTCTTAACTCCATTTTATTATTTTTTTGGGAAATTATATTTCTCCTTAATTTTTGTTTTTTCTGACTCACCTAATGAGCTATAATATAACTTCCATCCAGGACAGAAATTAATATGCCATCTCCAAAATTTGCCTATCAATGATTGGTTGTTTTTGTCGTATGCTCCTCGGAGTTTACATGTTTCGCACATTTTTTTCATAGCTATTATAATTAGATGAGTTATAACTTCAAAGTTAGGAAAAAAAGTTGTAAAAACCAAGAGTAGGTGAAAAACGAAGTTTTTCTGTCCAGACTATGTCTGGTGCCTGTGCGGCACGAGCACAATCCCCAACATAAGAAAGCTGATCGCCCTCCCTCCTCAAAAAGCATTTTTTTCGAAAGAAAAAAATGCGCCGAGGGCGAGCAATTCGAAGAATTGCATTACACGATAAAAGTTAGCTATTGCATATTTTTAAGTATGGCAAAATAATTATTGGTGTATTTTTAAGAGTGCTTTTAAAAATACGGCAATAATTGTTTTACACTACTTATTAACCTTCTTATTATCTCGATAGCTATAATATATGATAGTCCAAAACAATAAACCATATTGAACGGTTCTGAAATATAAACTATCGATAAAATCTGGATGAATAAAATAAGAGACACAGCAAGCGATATAGTTTATTATCAAAATAAAATA
>JAWXTJ010000016.1:0-45474 GCA_044433665.1 Rikenellaceae bacterium | reverse complement strand
ACAAAAAAACGATAAAATAACAGATTCAAAATGTTTGCTCAATTTGCGAAATCGCCCCTACACGGCATTGAGAGCCATATAAACAAAAAAAGAGACCCTAAAAGGGTCTCTAAATGGTGGTACCACCAAGAATCGAACTAGGGACACATGGATTTTCAGTCCATTGCTCTACCAACTGAGCTATGGCACCATTGTTTTTAGTGTTTCTCTCAAATCGTGGTGCAAAGATAGAGAAAGTTTTTGAACTACCAAAAATATTGAGCTCTTTTTTTTGATTTTTTTGTGTTTTATTTTGATTAGACTCAATTCCTGATAGATTGCTTAGGCCTTAAATTCGGATTTTATTATAACTCGTAGCTACGCATTATTTATGCAACAGATAGAATGTCAAACTATTATGATGAAATTGTTTGATATTCTATGTATTTGTGAAAGCCAGAAAGGTTGAAATAGGAATTTTAATGAAAATGTGTCGCAATGAAGAGTATTTGCTGTTATGGTGCGATATTATTTTGATATAAATATGTAATTTGAGTGATTTTGATGGGATTTTTTATGAAAGTTCTTTTTATCCCTAATCCAACTACCCGACAAAAATACAAACGACTCACGTCCATCGCATAATTGACCATTATTGTATATCACTGAAATCAATGTCTCAAGACCATATTTAACAAATGATCTTGCCATATAACCATACTCGCAGATGCGTATTAAACGAATGTTTTCGTGAATATATACACCGATTAGATACACCTAAACAAATACTAACATCACTAATGACAATATCTAGCAAATCTATCTATATCACGAATATGTGTCGTCGCAATATTAGTCGCAATATTAGACCGCTCGTTTTAAGCGATTTGAAAGCACATTCAATCAACTGCCTTCCTTGTCAACTTATTCGACAGCTCAAGCTGATTATATGAGGCAAAAATATGCAAAGAATCGTTCGATCAGACAATGGATGAGCTTGAGCTACAATCGCCACCGAAGCTCAGAGCCAGCTTCGGGATTGAGATGCTTTGCATATGGCAGAGGGATTCGAGTAGCATGTCAATGAATTTTATGCGGCAAGATTGATATTTTTACCTGCTAGATACGAAAATGGGAGCACCGAAGTACTCCCATCTCTCTATATAATCGTAAAGCCTATTCCTATACAAGTTACTCCTCAGCAGAGCTTGTTTCCGCTTCGGCCTTACTATGTAAGGTAAGGATAAAATGAACTTAACAAAATCTAAATCCCAGCTGAAAACCAGCTACTTATTATCTCATTACCCTATAAATTATAGCCCCAAAGACTTCTTAATAGATTTAGGAACTACATTTTTGTTAACCATGATAGATACAGTCTTGTACTCTACGAATGGACGAGAGAAGTAGTAATATCCTGCATATGGATCAGTTACAGACCATGAGTTCTTAACTTTGAAGAATGGGTTACCCTCTTGGTCAACCGCTGTACCCTCGATAACCATACCGTGATCGTCAGTAGTTTGATAGTTGTCGTAAGCCAATTGACGCATCTCTTGGGTGATTACCTTCTCTTGAATTGGTTTTGCGAATGAGTAAAGAGCCTTTGATCTCTCAGCCTCTGTCATTGCACCCCAACGCTCAGCCTCAGTACCACTTAGATTATCCAAATCATCCTCTGGAATAACCGCTAGAGCTGCTTGACGGCTGAAACCTTGCTCACTTACGTCTGTTGCCCAAACGATACTGTGTCCAGCTGCCATAGAAGCATCAACAACCTCCATCATCTCAGCAAGAGGCACATTGTATGATGGCATCCACATCCAGTTATCTGGAACCTCAACTACAAACTCACCATAGAATGGGTGGTGAGTGAATGATGTGATTGTGATATAATCATCAAGATTGATTGGCAAAGATGCAGCATAGCTCTCAGGAGTATACTCTTGGCAGTTATACTCGAAAGTCTCAGGAATCTCACCAAAGTAGCTATCTAAGATTGCGTTCAAACCATTCATCCAAGCTGTTGTAAGAGTTCTATTAGAGTTCTTAACAACTGCGTCTGTGTAAGCCTTGATTACAGCATCAATCTCACCGAATACAGGAAGATCAGTACCGTAGTTAAAACCTGAGTAAACCTCTTGAGGAATAGCACCATATTTCTTAACCATCTCAGTTACGTCGTGTGCAGCACCTCCTACAGCTAGGTTAAGGTGACCATGCAAACGTACATATTTCACTGCTTTATCGAAATAAGCATTACGAACAATATACATCTCCGAAAGATCAACTACACCTCCGCCATTCTTCAATACTTCATTCTCCAAGAATGCAACGCCACTAAAACACCAACATGTTCCGCTACGAGATTGATTTTTAACTGGTGTGCCAGGGATAACTGTCACATCTGTAAATTTATAACCTGATTTTGTAGGCTCAGGTACTGCACCTGATCTTGACGGTTGTGCCATCGCTCCAACACTTACGAGCAAGGCTACTGCTAAAAATAGCTTCTTCATGATAAAAATATTATTGGTTAAACTTAAATTGAATCCTCTCCAACTCTTTTAGCGCCAATAAGGGGGATATATACTCGATGAGCCATTGATGCTCTCACCCACCCATATCCCTAGAAACAAATCCTTGAGTGGTACCGAATGCAAATATATGAAAAAATTTTATAAATCCATAATCTTTTTAGAATATATTTGCCACTTTTTTAAAAACCCAAAATCAATCAGCAATAAATCAGCAGGTTATAAGAAATTAACACAATATAAACAAAAAGAGATAATAATTTCTTTCATCGAAAAAAATTATTATCTCCTTAATTTTATAATAAATGTAGCTCTGCTACAAAACTATTTCTTACTCTTCGCAATTATCTCACGGCACTCCTCCAAAGTAAGTTCCTCGGCAACCTTACCCTTTGGAATACGGTAATTCTTCTTATCGAAAGCAATATATGGGCCATAGCGACCATTTTTAATGATAACACCCTCATCCTCCTCAAAGGTCTTAATAGGTATATTTGCCGCAGCTTTCGTCTCACGTGTCGTAACGATCAACTCCATAGCTCTCTCAAGAGTAATTGTATATGGGTCATCGGTCTTTGCAAGCGACGTAAACGATTTATCTTGGCGAACATATGGACCAAAGCGACCAACGCCAACAATCAACTCATGACCCTCGAACTCACCCAAAGAGCGAGGAAGAGCAAAGAGCGAAAGAGCATCTTCAAGCGTGATTGACTCAATAAGTTGACCAGTTTTAAGACCTGCATATTTAGGTTTTTCACCTTCGGGAGCTACAATCTCAACCATAGCACCATAGCGACCAATACGAGCCTTCACCTCACGACCACTCTTTGGATCAACACCCAAAATACGCTCATGTGAAGCACGTGTAGCTTGCTCACCGATAGCCTTATCAACCAAAATATGAAACGGCTTATAGAAGTCGTCAATCATCTTATTCCAGACAATATCACCCTCGGCAACTCGGTCAAACTCCTTCTCTACATTTGCCGTAAAGTTATAATCAAGAATTTCTGCAAACTGACTCTCAAGATAATCATTAACCAACATTCCAATATCGGTTGGCGACAGACGATCCTTCTCCTTGCCGACATTCTCCGACAAAATTTGACTCTCAACAACACCATCTTTCAGTGTCAATTGTTGATAATCACGCTTGACAGCCTCACGATTTTGTTTAACCACATATCCACGAGTAATCACCGTTGTGATTGTCGGACCATAAGTTGATGGTCGTCCAATTCCAAGCTCCTCAAGACGCTTTACAAGTGATGCCTCATTGAAACGAGCTGGCGATTGTGTATATCTCTCAGCGGCAGTTATCTCCGTTGCATTCAATGAATCCCCAACGATCACCTTTGGCAAACGTGCCGCATGTTTTTGATCGTCAGCAACAGCATCTTCATCAACCGCCTCGGTATATAGACGCATAAAACCATCGAAACGAATAACCTCACCAGTTGTTGAGTAGGTAATATCTTTACCATCCTGCTCAATTGTGATAATGGTTCTATCCAACTCCGCAGGCACCATTTGTGACGCAACCGTACGCTTCCAGATCAGATCATAAAGACGCTTCTCAGCAGAAGTTCCCTCGATTGTTTTACGATCAATGTACGATGGGCGGATCGCCTCATGCGCCTCTTGAGCACCTTTAGACTTTGTTTTATAATTCTTTGGTGATGAATACTCAGCACCATAATCTTTGATAATCTCCTCCTTACACTGTGCCAAAGCCTGCGTCGACAGATTCACCGAGTCGGTACGCATATATGTGATAAGACCCTGCTCATAGAGACGCTGTGCAACCGACATGATTTGCGACACGGACATTCCCAACTTTCTACCCGCCTCTTGTTGAAGTGTAGAGGTCGTAAATGGAGGTGCCGCACTACGCTTTAAAGGCTTCTCCTCGACTTTAGCGACGCTATATGTAGCACCAATCGAACCTGATAACAACTCTTGAGCCTGCTCCAACGAGTCAAGACGAGTAGTTAAATCAGCCTTAAAGATTGAATTTTTAGCCGTCGCACCACTCTTTTGGAAATGTGCAACAACTCTAAAGTATTGCTTCGATTTAAAGGCGATGATCTCACGCTCACGTTCAACGATCAACCTCACCGCCACACTCTGCACACGGCCAGCTGAAAGTTGCGGACGCACCTTACGCCAAAGAACTGGCGAAAGCTCAAAGCCCACTAAACGGTCCAACACACGGCGTGCTTGCTGTGCGTTGACCAAATTCATATTTATAGTGCGAGGAGTCTCAATTGCCGATAAAATAGCCTGCTTGGTGATCTCATGAAAGACAATTCTTTTTGTCTTATCAACGGGAAGGTCAAGCACTTGTGCAAGGTGCCAAGCTATAGCCTCTCCCTCACGGTCCTCATCGGATGCCAACCAAACATTCTTGACCGACTTCGATAATTTCCTTAGCTCTTCAACAACTTTAGTCTTATCTCCCGAGATTTCATAAACGGGATTATATTGATCCTCTATATTTATTCCTAAATCTTTCTTCGCCAAATCTCGGATATGACCTCGACTTGACTTTACAATAAAGTCCGAACCCAAAAATTTTGATAGTGTATCAGCTTTTTTAGGGGACTCTACTATAACTAAATTTTCTTGCATATGTTAATTAATCCGTTATCGTATCATTGTATATGTCAACTCCAAATAAATTGGAGCACTATTAAGTTCTCCGTCACCCGCCTGCAATGAAGCATACTCGAATGAATTAAGATTTGATGCTGTTGGTGCTAAATACATTGTTCGATCAGAGACATCATCCCAATTGATCTCCGTACCATTAGTCTCAGCCTCCTCCTTTGCATCAAGGTATAGATTCCAACACGACTGAACGTGTGCCGAAATATTCATTACATAACAACCCCAAGAGCGATTCATCTCACCACCGAAATCAAGAGTATAAGTTGATTCATATGGATAGAGGTAATCTTCAATACCTGTCAATGTTACATAAATCAATTCATCATCATCACCATTATCAGCGACATAAGAGTATTTATAATCAACATCATCTTCAGCCCACACATAATAATAGCTATAATCTGTGTAAAGACCCAATGTTGTTGGCATTACATTCATCCATGGCGTAACCAGATAAGGGTCGATTGTGGTATAATCATAACTTGACACCTCATTCATATAAATCTTCAATTTAGCTTGATTAAAGAACAAACTTGTAAATAACTCACCAGTCTCTGCCTCCTCGGCATCAAGAATTGTATCTAGTTGCTCAAAGAACTCCTCGGTTAGAGTTATTTGACTCACAACACCCGACAGACCCTCGATTCTAAGTGTCGAAACCAGTGGCGTAGCGTCATAGCTTTGATCCGAAGTTCTAACATCCGCAATATCAATCATTGAACCCTCATAGTTATGATCTATAAGATTGATCGAAACATTACCTGCATCGGCATCCTCCCAATAGAAAACATACGACATATCAATTGTATCTTTGATAAGTGTTGGATCATCCTGCTCACGGCTTCTACCATAGAATCCAAAACCAGAACTCGATAGAGTCATCGCATACATTCCACCTGGATCACCCGCTGTAATTGGTTCAAGATCTTCCACAGGGCGGATATATAAACCTTTGAAGTACTCTACCCACTCCTCGTCATCATCATAAATCTCATAATCGTAATCCCCCATAAGATCTACGAGCATCAATTTATTGATGAAATCAGCGGTATAGTCCGTATTTTGCATTGTAACTGAATAGTTCGAGATATAAACACCATTCTTAGCATCTGGGAATGTAAATGTAAAGACAGGCTTATCACCCAAATAAGGATCAATATCGAAGGTAGGGAAGAAGATAGAATCGGCTGAATTATAGACGAAAGTATCATCAACAACCTCATAAACCTCATATTTTTGAGGTATAGTTGTATCACCACCATATGACTCTATTGCAAGGTACAATACCGCAGAGTCAAAGATTGGCATATAACCAAATGGAATATCTCCATCAAAGTCGTCATCATCCTCATCGAAGTAGACATTCGGAACATATTGCGTATAAAAACCAGCCCAACGAGTACCGAATGTATCGTTACCCATTCGACCCAAATAACCATACGAAACGCAAGCTGAATTTAAAGAGTCGCTCTTATAGAGTCTCGATTCAAAATAGTTACCCTCTCTACAGTCAATATTCATTTGACCAACTTTTAGCGATTGGTTATCCAAAGTTAGGTCAGAACCCAACGAGGTATCAATGTCGGTACAACCACTAAAAGTTATGATTGCCACAATTGCAATCACTGAAATTCCGCCTAATAGGCGACGTAATAGATTAGAGCGATTCATAGAATTTGTCATAGTTTTCGTATAATTCTTTAGCTTCGGCGGTATTTTCAGCTACTCCCTCTTCATTAAAAGTTAGTTTTTTGTACTCTAACACCTTCTTACCTGCTGCACGAGCAAATTCAACTACATTCTCGTTCACATTCTCCGAAGCTATTACAACACCGTCAGCATAAGTCATAACGAATTTATATAGATTTTCGTATGAAGGATCGGTTAAATAATCAATATTCTCATCTGAAAGACCCTCTGAGATGATCTTATCCTTAAATTCTGCGTCCAAAGATTTTGTAAACTCATCATCATAGAGTGAAACTACAACCTTCACATCTTGGAAAATTGGATCGTCAGCGAAAGCATGCTTCAAATACAAAGGCACGATAGTCGAGAACCATCCGTGACAGTGAACAATACTTGGTGACCAACGTAACTTTTTAACGGTCTCCAACACTCCACGAGCAAAGAAAATTGCACGCTCATCGTTATCCTCAAACTCAGCGCCCTCAGCATCTTGCAGAACAGCCTTGCGAGAGAAAAAATCCTCGTTATCAATAAAATAAACCTGTACTCTAGCCGATGGAATCGACGCAACTTTAATAATGAGCTGATTATCGTTATTATTGATAATCAAGTTCATACCCGAGAGACGAATCACCTCATGAAGTTGATTTCTTCGCTCATTGATAACACCGTAACGTGGTGTAAACGAGCGGATTTCATTACCACACTCTTGAACACCTTGCAACAATGATCTGCAAAACAACGCATTTTTTGAACCCGAAAGATAGGGATCTATCTCTTGGCAAACATATAATATCTTTTTTGATGACATCTATCGAATCTTTATATTTTTACAAAAGTAATAAAAAATAGCCACAATTCAAACTTTAACAACTGTATAGAGTCTAATTGTGTCATATTATTGATCTATGATACTATAAAATAAGCATCGCATCGCCATAAGTACCGAAACGGTAACCCTCCTCTTTGGCCACTCTATAAGCCTCATCAATGAGATCATAACCGCCAAATGCCGATACCAACATCAACTGAGTAGAGTATGGAAGGTGGAAATTTGTCACCATCGAGTCGGCAACAGTAAAATCGTAAGGGGCAAAAATAAATTTATTTGTCCAACCATTCATCTCCTTAATCATTCCATTTGTCGAAACGGCACTCTCCAAAGCCTTCATCACAGTAGTTCCAATCGAAACAACCTTGCTTCCACGTCTCTTTGCTGAATTGACAGCCTCGACACACTCTGGTGAGACAATATATTGCTCCGAATCAACTTTATGCTTCGAAAGATCTTCAACATCAACCTTACGGAAATTACCCAAACCGACATGAAGCGTAATGAACGACTCACGCACACCCTTAATCTCCATACGCTTCAAAAGGTGCTTCGAAAAGTGTAGTCCAGCTGTTGGAGCCGCCACAGCACCCTCATGCTTAGCATAAATAGTTTGGTAACGCTCAGCATCCTCTGGCTCAACCTTAGCACGAACCCAATGAGGCAGTGGGGTTTCACCCATACAATATAATGCCTCCTTGAACTCCTCATGCGTACCATCGAACAAGAAACGCAAAGTACGTCCACGTGAAGTTGTATTATCAATAACCTCGGCTACCAAAAGATCATCATCACCAAAATATAGTTTATTTCCAATTCTAATTTTTCGTGCAGGATCTACCAACACATCCCACAAACGCAACTCATGATTGAGCTCTCGAAGCAAAAATATCTCTATCTCGGCTCCAGTTTTCTCCTTATTACCATATAGGCGAGCGGGGAAAACTTTCGTGTCGTTCATCACAAAAAGATCACTCTCGCTGTAATAGTCGAGAATATCTTTAAATGTGCGATGTTCTATAGTTTTTGTCTTACGGTCGATAACCATTAAACGAGATTCGTCACGATTGTCGGTTGGATATTTAGCCAACATTTCGGGCGAGAAATCGTAGCCATAACGAGATAACTTCATATTTTATAAGCTCTTCTTTGATTAATATTTTCTTAACTTGATTGTGTTTTCAACACAATATCAAATAATATATACGAGAAATTTACGATTTTGTTTCAATCGTTTCAATATTTTTCATAAATTCATCTAATTGCCATCCATCCTCTACGCTGTAACCGCCACTTTTAGTGCGACGAAGCGACGAAAGATAACCTCCCGATTGCAGTCCTTCACCGATTTCCGATGCAAGCGAACGAATATAGGTACCCTTACTGCACTTAACCTTAATGGTTAAACGAGGCATCGTTAAATCCAAAATCTCAATATCATAAATATTAATCAACGCTCGCTTCACCTCAACCGCTTCACCTGCACGAGCCAACTCATAGGCTCTCACACCATCAATCTTCTTTGCCGAAAAGATCGGAGGCAGCTGCAACCTCTCGCCACACAATCCTTCGAGCACACGTCGGATCATCTCCTCGGTGATATGTTCAGTTGGATAGGTGCAATCAATCTCATGCTCCATATCATAACTTGGGGTTGTCGCTCCGAGGGTAACCTCAGCGATATACTCCTTAGCCTCAGACTGCAACTCATTGACCCTCTTTGTTGCCTTGCCTATACAAATAAGCAACACACCTGTGGCCAATGGGTCGAGCGTACCTGCGTGACCAACTTTTATTTTTTTGTAACCTTTATGACGCAGAGCGTAATTAATTTTTCTAACGACATCCGTCGAAGTCCACCTCAAAGGCTTATCAATTAGAGCAACATATCCCTCAGGAAAGTTGATCTTTGTTAAATCATCCATTAATTGGTCGTAAAGTATAAAACGTAAGAGAAGATAGCTGCAATCAAACAATAATAAGCAAACCAGATAAGTTTACCACGCTTAATAATATCTATCATAAATTTACAAGCTAAAACGCCCACAATAAACGAAGCCAAGAATCCAGCTGCCATAGAGGTTACACCAACACTCTCCCAAACGGCATCACCACCGATAAGCGAAAGGAACGCCTTACCCAAAATTGGCACCAAAACCATAAGGAATGAAAATTGAGCCACACTCTCCTTCTTATCACCCAAGATAAGACCCGTAGCGATAGTTGCTCCCGAGCGAGAGATACCAGGCATAACAGCCACAGCTTGCGCAACACCAATAACAAAAGCATCAAGGAACGAAATATCGGCCTTAGCACGTGGCTTAGCATAAGTAGCATAAGCGAGTAAGATTGCAGTGAGCAACAACATGCTTCCCACAACAATCAAAATATATGGCGATGAAAGCATCTCATTCAAAGAGTCCTCCAACGTAAAACCAACAATTGCAACAGGTATCATCGAGAGTGCAATCTTAAGCACATAACTCTGCTCCTGATTGAAAGGACGAGCAAAAACACCTTTTAAAATCTTTGCAATCTCCGACCACAGCACCAAAATTGTACTACACACGGTTCCCGCATGCAAAGCCAAATCAAAAGCTATATTCTCCTCCAACTCGACACCCATTAGCGCCTTAACAATTTGAAGATGTCCGCTACTTGAGACAGGCAAAAACTCGGTAATTCCTTGGACAATACCAAGAATTATCGCTTCAATAATATTCATAATAGTTTGGGTATTAAAAGTTTATTTTTTCAATATAGCATAAGCCTCAATAGCGAAACCCGCAACAACAACAATTGGCGCTAAAGTAATTCGGCGAAATGAAAACATACTATAATCAAACTCCGCAGCTGTCGTCCCGCCACCACCAGACATCAATACAAAGCCCAATAATATTACAATAAATCCAACGAGTAGAAGTTTGTAATTTTTGAGTGCCAGGGGCATCTGTTGCTCTTGTTGAGACTCATTTTGTTCATTTTTGCTATTCATATTAATATAAATGTATCTTATTAGACTTCATGTTAACAAACTTTCCAGCTGCAAATATCGTAAAAATTAATGAGATAATAACGCCACTCATAAGAATTATTCCAATAATCGCCCAAGCGATCCCCGAATTAGCTACACTCATCACCTCAGGCAGCGTTATACCCAAAGCATAGAGCGAAAGCAAAAACAGCAGCGAAGCAACCACACCTGCAATAAAACCACTCTTCACTCCACTCCAAACCAACGGACGCATAATAAACCAACGAGTGGCACCAACGAGTTTCATGGTATTGATTATATACCGTCGTGAGTAGACAGCCAATCGAATTGTATTATTGAGCAAAATGAGCGAAATAAAGAGCAGAGTTACACCAAAGAGCAGTAACACAGTCTTGATTGTCGAAAGCGTAGCATAAACCTTCTCGACAAGCATAGCTGGATAATAGACCGACTCCACACCCGCAATACCTTCAACCCTCTCAACAAAGGCTGTAAGCAGTTCCGATTCCGTGGTCGAGGCCATCAACTGAACCTCAAAACTATCAAGAAAAGGATTCGAGGTCAATACATCCTCATAATTATCTCCAAAAAGTGTGCGAAACTCCTCATCTTGAGCCTTCACCTCCTTGGACATAAACTCCACACCCCGCACCATCGGAGAGGCGGCAATTTGCGCACGAATACCCTCACGTTGCGCTTCACCAACCTCAGAGTATAACTCTACGGTTGCCGTAATACCTCGCTCCAAAGAGCTTGTGACACTAAACACCGTGTAAATCAAGTAACCTACAACACCCACCA
This sequence comes from Rikenellaceae bacterium, assembly GCA_044433665.1. GTDB lineage: Bacteria > Bacteroidota > Bacteroidia > Bacteroidales > Rikenellaceae > Alistipes. Next base: position 33,968 of record JAWXTJ010000016.1, on the reverse strand, counting down.
GATACAACACCAGCGAGATACTTATTGTCGAAACTGCATAAGAGTCACGAACCTTACGCTTTAACCTTTTGTCTTCTTTCATTGAACGTTAAAATTAAAAGTATAACAATTGAGAAAATTATCAATAACGAGGCACACAAAGTAATGCCCTCAATCAATGCCCATCGAGGAGCTCTAAACCTCCACTCCACAGTATGCTCACCCGCTGGCAACTCCATTGCACGCAACAGGTAATTAGCTCTAAAATATGGAGCCTGCACTCCATCAATATATGCCGTCCACCCCTTCGGATAATAAATCTCCGAAAAAACAGCCATCGCAGGAGCATCAGCCGAATATCTATATTTCAAATAGTTTGGCTCATACTCCACCAACTCAATATCACCCTGACCAAATCCGCTAGCATCAACCCCAAACTGAGTATCAACAACCGCTACCCTACTCAAATCAACCAAGCCCAGCGCATCAATTTCACGTCGAGGCGAATCAACATCATGAACACCCTCCACAAACCAAGCAGCGCCCAAAGCCTCATCATTGAACATCAACACTTGCTGACCATCCTCATCCACAGAGATAATATATCGAGTATTCAACATATCAAGCAGCTCATAACTTATCGAGGAGGTAAAATAAACATCAATAATATCTTGATAACGAGACAACTTAGCGCCATGATAACCACCGACAGAGCGATGAAAATAAGATGTTGTTGCATCATTAAATGGACTCACCGAAAGATTAAAAACTCGATAACCCAAATCCGTATCTGCCAAAATCTCCTTATCAATTGCCGTCGGATATATCTTAGCCTCACGAGCCGATACAAAATCGTCCGAATTAAGATAACGACGATTCACAGGCACCAAATCCAATAAAACCAACAGAGCAACAAGCACCAACATCACCCCACGTTTAAGTCTACCCACCATCATCAACCAAACAACAGCTACCGTCGACAAAACAAAAAAGAGTGAACGCAAAGCATCAAGTCTCAAAACCTGAAAACGCTCCTCGGCCATAGCACCCGCAACAACCGAAGCTAAATCCTCTGGAAATCCAGCACCAACAAGCATTCTAAAACCATCGTCAGCACCAAAACCAAACATAGCTCCACCAGCCACAATAAAAATCAACAACAGAGCACCTACCCAGCCTGCCGCAATCTTCAACTTCCGCAAAACCACATCTTTATCCACCTCCGCACTCCACAGCTTCGACAAACCAACAACAGCCAACAAAGGCATTGTCCACTCCACAACAACCAAAGTCATAGAGACCGTGCGAAACTTATTGTAACCAGGTAAAATATTGAACATCAACTCCGAGAACCACATAAAATGGCGACCCCAAGATAACAGAATCATAATCACAGAGATCGCAAGCACCCACCATTTTTCACGTCCCCGAGCCAAAAGCAACGCCAAAACAGCCAAAAAGATAATCACAGCACCAATATAAGTTGGCCCTCCAGTAAATGACTGAGGCCCCCAATAAAGTGGCAACTGCTCAGTAATATATCCAAGCTCATAAGGAGCCAAAACCTCAGCCACAGCACCATCCGTCGAAAAAGTCTGAAATGACGATCCACCAACAAAATTAGGCACCAACATATTAAAACTCTCCACAGTGCCATAACTCCAAGCCGTTGCATAATCCATATCCAAACCTCCACCCGTCTGCTCAACGAGCTCCGAACCTCCACGCATTGTATCGGGCGTATGCTCATAAGTATACCAAAGTGGCGATAAATTAGAACAAACAGCCAAAACAGCAGCCAAAACCAACACCCCCGTACGCTTCGAAAAGTCAACCAAGCGACTCTCAACATAAGCAAAATAGAGCTCCGAGATCCAAAAAGCAGCAATAGCCAACCCAAAATAATAGGTAATTTGAGGATGATTCGCACCAATCTCCAACGACGCAAAGAGTGCCGCCAAAGCAGCTCCCCACAACGATTTTCCCCGCAAAGCCATATAAACCCCGCCAAACATCATCGGAGCATAAACCAAAGCCCACATCTTAGTGATATGTCCCGCCTCGATAATCAAGAAGAAATAGGTCGAGAGTCCATACATCAAACCTCCAACGATTGCCACCCAGCCATTCACGCCCATCATAACAAGCATCAACCACATCGACAACATCGCAAAGAAAATAAAGGCAGCAGGAGTCCCAAAAAAGTTAGTAACTCGACTAAACGTAACCTTAATAACCTGCGCAGGATAAGCAACATTGATTAAATAAGCTGGCATTCCACCAAACATCGACCCCGTCCACTGAGGATCTACCCCCGTCGACTCACGACTCTCCAAAATATCCTGAGTCATACCATCATATTGCTTCACATCATGCTGATAGAGAAGATCACCCCCCAACTGCGGAGCAAAATATCCATACGACACCAAAGCATAAAGCACCACAGCAACGATAAACGGAAGCCTCTTCTGCCAATCTATATTCAAACTCATAAAACAATTTTTTCTTAATACTTCTAAAAGAGTCATCAAAACTCCCCCATAACTAGTCTCACCCCAAAAAGCATAAAACTAACTACTCAACTTACAAAGGTAGCTAAAAAAAGTGGTACAGCTTCAATAGAGTTAACAAAAAATCACTACTTTTGTATCAATAAAATTACTATCAAACGAAACATGGTCACACTTAACGATATAAAAGCCCCGATAATCAAAGAGTTAGAGGAATTCGATACATTTATAGCCGATCAATTTAAAGCCGACTCTCCCCTACTTTCCGAAATGCTCACCTACGCCCTATCAACACGAGGCAAAGGAGTTCGTCCGCTTATTGTTATGTTGTCCGCAGCACTCAACTCAAAGACAGGCATGGTAAGCCGTCGAGCATGGGTAGCGGCAACCATGGTCGAGATGATACACCTCTCATCGCTCATTCACGACGATGTGATCGACTCATCAGATGAGCGCCGAGGAAAGCCCTCACTCAATGCAAAATGGCAATCCCGCAAATCAATTCTTGTAGGAGATTACATCCTTGGACGCACACTAACCCTCGGTATGTCGAGCGGACAATATGATCTGGTATCTCATATTGCAAAGAGCATAGCCATACTTTGCGAAGGAGAGGTCATCCAAGATGATTTCGCCTCGAAGCATATCATGACACGTGAAGGGTATATTGATATTATCTACAAAAAAACAGCCTCATTAATATCAACGAGTGCCTCAGCGGGAGCAATAGCCGCAGGTGCTCCAGCCTCGAAAGTTGATAATATGCGTCGTTTTGGTGAATATATTGGTATGGCATTCCAAATCCAAGATGACATCCTTGATTACAATCCCGAAGCAAACACAGGAAAGCCAAATAACGGAGATCTACGTGAAGGAAAGGTGACACTACCGCTACTCTATATTATCGAGAACTCTAGCGACGAACAAAAGAGTGAAATCTCAGAACTTCTACAACGTTGCAAAAACGACCAAAAAGCAATAGACGAGCTACAACGTCGAGTTGAAGAGGGCAACGGCATCAGCTTCGCAACAACAGTCATGCAAGCCTACATCGAAAAAGCAACCACAATTCTGTCTGAATATGAACCGTCAGAGTTCCGCACAGCACTAATGAACCTCTGTGCTTTTATCGCTGAAAGAGATAGGTAATTCCAAGAATATACTTTTCCACAAACAAAAAATAAGTGTAATTTTCAAAAAATGAAAATTACACTTATTTTTTGTTTCAGAGGTTCCAAGAACTCTCCGCCACTATTTTTTTACTTCTCAGCCTCAATATCTGGCACCTTGTCACCATCATAAGCCCACTTCACGTATACTGCACCCCAGGTATATCCACCACCGAATGCCGCTAAGATTAGATTATCACCACGACGAAGAACATTCTCATAATCGCTCAGACACAATGGAACTGTTGCTGCTGTAGTGTTTCCACAACGATCAATATTAATCATGCACTTCTCACGTCCGATACCCATTCTGCGAGCTGTAGCATCAATAATACGCAAATTAGCTTGGTGAGGAACCAGGAAGCGAATATCCTCTGATTTGAGACGATTACGCTCCATCACCTCAGCCGAAACATCTGCCATATTTGTCACAGCTGCCTTAAATACCGACTGACCATCTTGAGTCACTGTATGCCAATTATTAGCTAAAGTTTCAGTACTTGATGGATAACGAGAGCCTCCCGCCTTCATATAAAGATGCTCAATACCTGAACCATCCGAATGAAGTATGCTGTCAATAACTCCTGCACCATCTGTCGAAGGCTCAAGAAGAACCGCAGCGGCACCATCACCGAAGATTGGACAAGTCTTACGATCTGTATAATCTACGATTGACGACATCTTGTCGGCACCCACAACAATAACTTTCTTGTAGCTTCCCGTCTCGATAAACTTAGTTGCTGTAACCAACGAGAACAAGAAACCGCTACATGCTGCAAGAATATCATATGCAAAAGCATTCTTACAGCCAGTCTCATCAGCAATAATATTCGCTGTCGAAGGGAAAAACATATCTGGTGTCACTGTAGCACAGATAACCAAATCAATATCTAGCGGACTAGTATTTGTTTTTTTCAAAAGATTGGCAACAGCACGTGCACCCATATATGAAGTACCTAAGCCCTCGCCTTTTAGGATATGACGTGTTTTAATACCAATACGAGTCATAATCCACTCGTCCGTTGTATCAACCATACGACTTAATTCATCGTTAGTCAATAAATAATCAGGTAGATAAGAACCAACTCCTGTTATTGCGGCTATTTTTTTCATTATTAATTTTCTGTATTAAATGTAGATTGAAGAGTCTGAGTCACCCCAGAGGTGATACAACGTTCAGTCGAAAGAATCAAGCTCTTAATAGCCTCGGGTGTAGAACAGCCGTGACCAATCATTACTGGAGCATTGACACCAAGCACAGGAGTACCACCAACAGACTCATAGTTCATCATCTCCCAGAATGGGTGATCCGACACTCCTGTTAGAGCCCTATTTATACGATACATTCCCTCTGCCATTTTAAGTAGAGTGTTACCCACGAAGCCGTCACAAACAATCACATCTGCAACTCTTCCTGAAAATAAGTGAGTACCCTCAATATTTCCCACAAAATTAAATCGGCCATCAGCCTTCATCAATTCATAAGCAGCTTTTGTTTGAGCATTACCCTTAGACTCCTCCTCGCCAATATTTACAATTGCCACGCGTGGAGTCTCAATACCCAAAACTCTTTGAGCATAGACCGATCCGATAAGGCCATATTGCGCCAACACCTCAGGTTTACAATCAATATTCAAACCCACGTCAAGAATCAACGCAGGTGATCCTCCAACCGTTGGGATAAGTGACGAAATAGTTGGACGAATAACCCCTTCGATTGGTTTTACGGCATACATCGAACCAACCATCATCGCACCAGTACTTCCAGCACTAGCAAAGCCTTGAATTAGTCCTTTTGCCAAATACCCAAACCCTACCGTAATACTTGAATTACTCTTTGCTTGAAATGCCTTTGCTGGATGGTCACACATTTCGATGACCTCTGTTGTGGCAACAATATCAAAATTTGAGGCATCGCAGTTCTCTTCAGCGAGGATCTCACGAATGCGAGACTCGTCACCAAATAGTACAATGCGAGACTCAGCAGCAAGCAATGGAAGTGCTAAAACAGCGCCCTTTACCGCAGCCTCAGGAGCGAAATCGCCACCCATCGCATCTATACCAACTTTCAACATATCTATTTTAGTTTGAATTTATAATGTAGACCAAAAAAGTCTATCAGTCTGTTATTTAAAAGAGTGTAGAATCGCTTAGGGCGGAGACTACACTCTAAAAATTACTCAGTAGCTCTCTTCTCGATAGCTAGTTTTCCACGGTAAAAACCGCATTCTGGGCAAACTCGGTGATAAAGAACCGATGCGCCACAATTTGAACATGCAACTACTGTAGGTACAACTGCCTTGTAGTGAGTTCTTCTCTTATCTCTTCGTGTTGACGAGATTTTGTGTTTAGGATGTGCCATTTTACAAAATTAATTAATTTATTGTTTAAATTTATCTTTTAGTTCAATACTTTCTAACTCTCTTCCTCCATCATCTTCTTCAGCGCTTGGAGCTTCGCTAAATCTCCCGTCTGCAAGCCGTGGCTCTCAGCCTCAGCCTCCGCTTCACTCTGCTCTGCCTGCTCCTCCAATTGGTTAAGTCCCTCTTCCGAGATCATCTCAAACTTTCGGATCATCTCCTCATTACACTCACCCTCGGCATGTACACGCTGATAAGGCAACGAAAGCACAACGCTCTCATAAATGTATTGGCTCAAATCAACCTCCCCTTCGGCAGGCGATAGCCAAAGGATCTCACCGTCATACTCGCCAATCTCATTCGAGAACTTAACGATCAGCTCTCCGCAATAATCTACCTCCACGGGACAATCCTCCAAACATCTATCACAGGCAACTATCACCTCTCCATTGATTTTCACCTCAACATCAAGCATAGTTTCACCACGCTGTAACTGCACTTCAACGGCACAATTACCCGCAGTAATCTCCGAGCCTTCAAAACGGCTAAAAAATTCATTGTCAAGTACAAAGCTATAGTCAAACGACCCTACGCTAAGTGACTTATAAGCTATTATGCAGTTATTCAAACTTCCCATAGACAGTGCAATTAGTTTGCAAAGTTACTACTTTTTCGTAGAATTGCAAAATTTATGATAAAATTAGTGTCACTTTATAAAATAATAACCAAAAGAGAGTCACGGATTATCACCAAATTAAAACCTCCGCTTAAAAAAAGTCAAGATAATATTTGGATAATGAGAAAAGATTTCGCTATCTTTGCACACCGAAAATCAAGTTGCTGTTGTAGCTCAGTGGTAGAGCACTTCCTTGGTAAGGAAGAGGTCGTGAGTTCAATCCTCATCAACAGCTCAAAAATAAGTTGTCCTTAAATCAAATTCAAAATGATTCAAGGACAACTTTTTTATTTTACCCTACTTAATTAAATCCAAATCAAAGTATACAATCTGCATTTCCGCATCATCAACCGAGAGGACAACTCTATTATTCTCCTTGTCGATACAATATTCGTTTATAAGCAAGCCAACATCCAGCGTTCGGATATAATTACCCTTAAGATCAAAAATCACTAAATACTTAGGTTGATAAGCACCATTATCACCATGCTGCATACCGCTGTAACCAACAATTATCCTATCACCATAAACAGCAACTTTCGAATAAAAAATAGTTTGATTATCATCGCCCCACTTAGGCCCGATTATATTATACTTTGTCTCACCCTCAAGATTCGATATTGTGAGCAGATCATCTCGCTGAAACGCCTCGACAATAATCCCATTCTCCACAGAGGCATAACCCGCAGTTCTTCGTTTTTGTCTACCTCTAGTCTCTCGTTGTTCATGACTAAACTCTCCTGTGAGCATATTCCATCGTCCAAAGAGGCTTATAAAATCATTTGACCCTATAGACTCGATAATTGTACCAAAACACAAAGTATCGTCGACATATTGATATGTAGTCATCATTTTCACCCCACTTATATCAGCCTTCTCCTTTGGTAAATATCTCACTGGATCCGCAAGAAATTTATCAACATCATACTCAAAAATCTTATTTTTCGAGTGGTCAGCAAGGAAAAAGCGTCGATTAGGCTCATCAACAAACAAACGCCCAAGATTGATAACCTCACCAGGCCCACGACCTTTCTGCACTCCGCCACCTATATACTCAAAGTTATTTTTATTGAGAACGTGAACAAGACCATCAAATGATTTAGGGTTGGCATAAATCAAATATTCACCAAGAATCACAAAGCTACCATAACCCACAAAGAGATCATCCACATCGGCAGCGACAATTTCACTGCTTATATCGACAATATTATCACGATTTTTTTGATGTTTATCGACACCTTTTGCATTTTCACCTGCGCAACTAAACAATATGGCAAGAAATAAAATTGAGACTATTCGCTTCATTAGTTTAAGATTTATTTGCTTTTGAATTATTACAAATATAAAAACAATATTGCATATCACCAAATAAATCACATAAAAATAGAGTTATTAGAAAATCTATTATTACACAGTATATATAATATGAATCTTACTATCATTAAAGAACTCTATTAACAAATCATCACGTAAAATCTTTTTGAACTCTTCTTGTCTTGACTTGTCATAATTCTTAAAAAGCGCTAAATAGTTATCCCCATTAGCAATACTCAACTCTATGAAATCATCTATAATAGCTTCTGCCTTTTTTAATTTTGCATCATTAACATCAACAGGCATAGGATTTCTCCTTAGATTCTCCGAATGTGCTTTTTCTATCTGATCCCATAAAATATTTAAGGGTTTAGTCCTTGACCACAATACACCCATCGTCTCTACGATCTTAAGCGTAATTAAACCACTCTTCATATTAAGTGTATTAAAATCACGATACTTAGTAACTTGATCTACATCTGTCTGCTTAATATGCAAAAGAGATGTTTCAATCTCGATATTATAGTTTCTCATTAAAAGGTGTAGATTGTGAAGCAGATCAAACCGCTTCTTCTCCTTATAAAATCGCTCAAGATGTAAATCATCTGGCAAAACCATAAGTTTCAAATAATGCTCATCAGAAGGGTAACAAAATCGTCTTGGAGTAGCCATCATCGCCTCTTTATATTTGAGCATCATAGTAATAGAACATATCTTATTGCGATAAAAATGCCTAAGCATATCAATAAAAATATGCTGTTGACAATCTTTGTCTATCTTCTCTCTCCTTGATTCATGAAAAATAGAATACAAACCTACAACAGTAAACAGTAACGAAGCAAAAGCAATAAACGAAACATCATCCCACCAAAAATTAGGAGTTGTATTATCCACCACAGAGTGAGTCTGCTCAACTATTTTATTCAACACATCAAACGTTGGGGGCGATTGTAAAGTATCCAGTATACTATCCATAACAATAAATTCTTATTTTAGGGAGAAATTAGAACTCCCCTTTAAATAACCAAATGACATAGAATTATGAAACATCATCTTTCATCAGTATAAATACAAAAAAAGCCCCTAAATCAGGGACTTCTTTGTGACACCGCCAGGACTCAAACCTGGAACCTTCTGATCCGTAGTCAGATGCTCTATTCAATTAAGCTACGGTGCCGAATTGCGAGTGCAAATATAGGGTAAATTTTTGATTCTCGCAAATTTTTATCACTTAAAGTTTCAACATCTTATTTCAGATATTTCTGCAAAGCAGCCTTAAGCTCCTCTCCTCTAAGGTTTTTAGCTACAATTCTCCCTTTTGGTGAAATTAAAAAATTTGATGGAATTGTGTTAACATCATAATCTTTTGTTGCTGTTGAAGTCGAAGATCTAATCACATTTACCCATGGCATACTCTCGTCGACTGCCTCCAACCACTTATTACGGTTAGAATCCATCGACACGGCATAGATCTCGAAACCTCTATCGGCAAACTCAGCGTAAGCCTCCTTTAAGTGTGGCATCTCCTCCATACAAGGCACGCACCATGAAGCCCAAAAGTCAATCAAAACATAGTTCCCTTGATCGAGTAGCTCCGATACACTTTGCACTTTGCTATCCCTATTTTGGAGCTTAATATCAAAATATGGTCTACCCACAGCTGTCGAAGCCTTATCGGTGATTAAATCGCTCACCTCGACCATAAACTTATGCTTTCTCAATTGATTGCTAAATTGCGATATGCGTTCCTCAACCTTTCCAAAATCCATCTCAGGCATCTCATCCGACACAAAGATGTAGGCTCCAACAACATTGTCGATATTTGCATCAACTGCCGAGCTAGCTAAAGCCAACTGTTGAGCGATATTCTCCTCTCGCAATGCTTTGCGCTGAGACTCGGTTATTGTGTGATCTGTCTCCAAAGTATCACGCTCAGCACGCAATGCGGCTCTTGCGAGTTTATACTCGGTATAAATGTTATTGAGTGGAGTCCCTTTGAAAACTACACATTGAGTCTCCTCAACAAGCGATATACCAACCTGTCCATCCTCCAAAAAGATAACTCCATAATTAACATTGGTAGTACCTTTCACCTTTAAAAGCTGCGCAACCTGCGGTTCCTTAATCTCTGTCGAAAGAACTATAATACTATCTGCCGTAGCTCTACATGCAACAAACGGAGCCTCTGATTTTTTATTTGCATACTCAAAGAGCATAAGAGAATCTCCATCCACAACACCCTTTATAGTTCCTGTAATATTAAAACTCGCTCCACCACCTACACAACTTGATATAAGTGCCGCAGCAACCAAATAAATAATCCTCTTCATTACTTAAAAATCTATTATAAAAATTGCCAAATAGGATAAAATAATTATACACTACTTATTTAATATGCTCCCCTAAAATATCCATGATACTCTCACCTCGAAGATCTTTAGCGACAATAACGCCATCAGGTGAGATTAAAAAGTTTGATGGAATGGTGCGAATAGCATAATCTACAGTTGCTGTGGCACCCTCAATATTGATAACATGAACCCAAGGCATATCATCACCTATAACGCCTCTCCAATCCGCCTCTGTGCGATCAAGAGAGACACCATAAATCTCAAATCCTTTGTTCTTGAACTCTGCATAAGCCTCCTTTAAGTGCGGCATCTCCGACATACATGGAACGCACCACGTAGCCCAAAAATCTATCAAAACATATTTACCCTCGGCCAATAGATCCGACACGGCAATCTCAACACCATTCTGACTGCTCAACTTAATATCTGTATACTTCTGCCCCACCTCAGTTTGAAGTTTCGCTTTAAGAGCCGCTGAGATCTCCTGCATAAACTCTAAATTTTTGATCTGGTCTCCGAATTGAGACATGCGCATCATAGCCTCAGTACTCTCCAACTCATCATACTCACTGGTGGCAAATACAAAAGCACCAAGCGCATTGCCAACGTTAGCATTTACGGTAGCGGCAACCAATTGAGTATGTTCATCATAGATTGCATCCTGCAATTTAATCAGCTCTTCTGGATCGAGTGAACGATCAAGTTGATAGAATCTAGCACGGATATTTGTTATCTGCTCCACGAAATCTTTATAGGTATCATTCAGAGGTGTTCCCGCAATAGTTATCATTCCATCATCCTGACGAGCAACATTAATCTTTCCAGGCTCCACAACTAAAGCGCCGATAGTTTTTGTTCCATTAACCATCAAAACACCGATATTTGTCGATTCTGCCTCGCCCGTAAGTTCAAACTCACCAGACTCTGCAACCACACCCCAAGAGAGTGGCGATTCTGGTTTTGCGTTAGAATAGGCAAATAACTCAACGGTATCACCCTCGACAATACCCTCAACTACACCAGAAATAGTATAGTTTTTATTCTGTGCGCAACTAAATGCAAGCGCAACAACTGCTAAATAAAAAAGTCTCTTCATCAATATTTTATAATTAATTATTTTTTTTCTCGTTCAGGATTATCCTTTACAAACTGCTCCCAAGAGCTACTACCTCGACGACTCGTTGCTTTCGCACCGCCACCTAAACCCTTACTCTTCGCCCCTCTATCTAATCCGATCAGTGGCGAGGAGATGGTATAATAGTGACAAAGCGCAACGGCCATTCCATCAGTTGCATCAAGACGTGAAGAGGGTGATTCAACCTTCAAGATCGTCTTTAACATCGAAGCTAAGCTCTCCTTACTCGCTCCACCTCGACCTGTAATAGCTTGCTTCACCCTGGTTGGAGCATACTCAAAAACATCCACCTCTTGACTCAGCGCTGCCGCCATAGCCACACCCTGTGCACGACCCAACTTCAACATTGATTGCACGTTGCTACCAAAAAATGGAGATTCCAAGGCCACCTCACGAGGTTTATATTCCGTAACCAACGACGATACTCGCTGAAAAATATGGCTCAACTTTGCGTAAGGATCATCTATTCTATGAAGATCAATCTCTCCCAATATCACAGCTTTAAGGCGCTTCCCCTCAACCTCCAATACTCCGTAACCCATATAGTTGGTACCAGGATCAATACCCATAATCCTGTAGCGCTCCTCAACTGCCATCTTTATTACTCGCCCTTGAGTTTTGTTATCTCTTTCTCCACCTCACGCAATCTTGTAACCATCTCAGGCAAATTTCTAATTGCTGCCGCAGCACGCTGGAACTTCATATTTGGCATAGCTGGGAAGATTCCACCATAGATCATATTATCTGGAATGCTCTTTGAGACACCTGTAAGCGAACCAAATTTACAATTATCTCCAATAGTTACATGGTCAACAACACCGACCTTACCACCAAAGAAGCAGTTACGGCCAATAGTCGAAGAACCTGCAACGCCCAACTGTGCAGACGATACAGTATTCTCACCAATTTGAACATTATGAGCAATTTGAATCAAATTATCGAGTTTCACACCACGACGAATAATTGTCGAATCGGTCTTAGCTCGGTCAATACAAGTGTTGGCACCAATCTCGACCCAATCCTCAATTATAACATTTCCCAACTGAGGAATCTTATCGAAACTTCCATCAGCCTTAAGCGCAAAACCAAAACCATCGGCTCCGATAACAGCTCCAGCGTGGATAATGCAATTGGCTCCAATATGGCAATCACGATAGATCTTAACACCTGCATAAAGAGTAGTTCCCTCACCAATAGTTACACCCTCACCGACGAAACATTGAGGATAAATCTGACATCCAGCACCGATCTTCGCTCCACGCTCCACAACGGCAAAATCTCCAACAAAGACATTTTCGCCAACCTCCGCTTGATCGCTAATCGAGGTCATCGGAGCGATACCTGTGCGAGGCTTATTAATTGCTGCATTATAGACTCCAAGCAGCGTCACCAACGCTTGAGTTGCATCGTCAACCTTAATCAAGGTTGCTGCAACAGGTGCCGACGGCTCGAAACTTCTATTTACAATAACAATCGAAGCCTCAGAAGAGTATAGAAACTGCTCATATTTTATATTTGTAAGATAGGCCAAGCTACCCGATTTACCCTCCTCGATCGAGGAAATTTGCCAAACAACGGCTCCTTTATCACCAACAACGTCACCCCCCAAAAGGCCAGCGATCATTTCGGCTGTAAATTCCATTTTCATTCGTTATTTTTATTTTATATATTTTTCAATTTTAATTCCCCTCGGCAAAAGATCATCAACATCATGTCCATAAGAGTACAACTCACGAACAACGTTCGATGAAATATCTGCCAACTCGGCTGGTGAGTACAACACAACAGTTATAATCTCCTTATCGAGTCGACTATTGATAGCGGCCAACGACCTCTCATACTCAAAATCAATCGTGCTTCTCACACCCCTCACAATCGCAACAGCACCCACCGAACGAGCGAAATCAACAGTGAGACCTTGATAGCTTGTCACCTCTACCCTATCTTGCTCAGCATAAAGATCACCGACGAGCGCCAAGCGACTCTCCACCGACATAAAGCTACCCTTGGCACTATTAACCCCCACAGCCACAATAACACGATCGAAGAGCCGAAGAGCCTGCTCAACCACAGCTGCGTGACCTATAGTAAACGGATCAAACGACCCTGGAAATATTGCTACTCTATCCATAATTACCACAAATATAACAAAAAATTATAATAAGAACAACATTAACAGAACTTGCGCAATAATAACCCGCAGGAACATACACAAAGGATATACCGTAGCATACGAAACCGAAGCCTTATCTCCATCCAAAGTATCATTGACATAATTTAGCGCCATAGGATTGGCCATACTTCCCGAAACCACACCTGCAACAGTTCCAAAATCTATCTTCAAACGTCTCAAAGCAACCATCGAGAAGATAATAGTCGGCACAACGGTAATAAGCAGACCAAGCAACAACCACAAAGCACCCTCAGGACGCATAACCGTAGCAAAAAAGTCCGCTCCAGCCTCCAAGCCCAGGCAAGCCAAATAGATAGCCAAACCAACACCCCTCAACATAAGGTTTGCACTTTGAGTGGTATAGGTCACCATATGAAAATTAACTCCAAAGGTTCCAATAAGTATACCAACTATAATTGGCCCACCTGCCAAACCGAGCTTCACGGGAAGCGCAACACCAGGAATCGCAATTGGAATCATTCCCAAAATCACACCAAAGAAGAGCCCCACAAAGAGTGGCATAAGATGCGGTTCATCGAGAATCTTCACAGCATTTCCCAACTTATTTTTCACATTATGAATTGCCGTCTGCTCACCGACAACCGTCAATCTATCACCCACCTGCAAAACCAAATCGGGCGAAGGGATAAGCTGCACTCCTGAACGAGAGACACGGCTAATATTGACACCATAATTGTTACGAAGTCTCAGCGACGAGAGTTTTTTACCATTGATCTGTGGTCGAGTAATAACGATATGTTGCGATTGAAGTTGACTATCAATACTGCTCCAATCAATATCTAGCTCGTTCCAATTCTTCTCTTCGAGCTGACCAAAAAGCACAGTCAAAGTATCGAGATCTTCAGGCGTTGTAACAACCAAGATCTGATCCCCCTGCAAAAGTGCAATATCCGAAGTTGGGATCGAGACATCACCATTGCGCCAAATTCTCGAAATAACAAACTTATGAGAGTTATAGGCGGCAATTTCACGTATACACTTACCAAAAATTCCAGGGTTAGTAACCTTAAAACTTGCAATAAATATATTTCGCTTATACTCAGCATCAGGTTTAGGAAGCTCCTCAGGACGGACATACCAACGACGCAAAGCCACAAACGAGAAGATCACACCAACAACACCCAAAGGATAGGTCAAAGCGCAAGCCAAAGCCACACTGCTACTATCGAAGCCCATATCTTTGAGCGTCTGCTGAGCAGCACCCAAAGCTGGAGTATTTGTTGTTGCACCACACAAAAGTCCCGCAACATCCCCAATATCGACACCAAAGAGCCCTCCGATAGCGATAGCAAAGAGCGTTCCACCAAGAACAATGGTCACACCGAGCAGTTGAAGCCGTCCACCTCCCGAGCGCATAGAGGCGAAGAATCCAGGCCCCACCTGCAAGCCCAAGGAGTATACAAAGATGACCAATCCCAAACTTTGAGCATAGCTCAAAATCACAGGATCAATGGTGAAACCAAGGTGCCCAACCAGGATTCCAACAAAAAAGACAAAGGTGACACCTAAAGAGGCTCCAAATATCTTGATACGATTACAGATCATACCCACAGCAGCAATCATCGAAATAACGATAATAGCTTGAAAGGGTGAATGATCGAAAAATATGGTTCTTATAAAGTCCATTATTTTATAATATTAACACGCAAAGATATACAAAATTAAGAAACGACGTAATCTTATATTAAAAAAAACTCACAAACACAAAAAAAAGACCTCACTGCTACCAACATATAATACTTAACTAATTTAACTACTTTAACTCAAATTAAGTCAAATCAACCTCGATAAAGTGTGATGGCAACCGCAGGTTGACATAGATATATTATAATTAAAGAGCTTTTGAAAATTAATTTTCAAAAGCTCTTTAATTATAATATATCGTCGGGCGAAGCCCCACACTGAAAGCGCAATACAAGTCAAAAACGATAGTTTTTGGATCCAAGCTCGCTTGGTGCCCGTGCGGCATGAGCACGATGAGCAAGTTAAGCGAATTGTTTTATTGCACTTATTTCAAATTACATTCTACCTGGGCCACCACCCATGCCTCTCATGCCGCCTGGGCCTCCCATTCCTGGGCCACGACGCTCGCCATCACCGCTCTTTTGGTTACCAAACGAACGTAGGTTATAAACAAGTTGCACTGAGTAGTAACGTCCAATAACGCTATTGTAACTATTCTGAGTATATCCTGTACCTACTGTGCGAGAGAATGATGTATTTTGATTCAAAATATCGTTAACACCTAAATTCAACTCACCACGCTGATTACGGAAGATCTTTTTACCAATAAATGCGTTACACAATACATACGACTCTTGATAATCATTTGTGATACCAACATACTCCTTATAAGTTGCCGAACCAGTAAATGTAAATCCACCAAGGAATACAAACTTCATCGAAGCCGAAGCCGTTTGACTAAGATAAGTATTAACATCGTTACTTGTCGAAGCCGAGTTGGTAGCCTCGCTATACTCACCATTCCAAGAGAGTGTAAAGTCAACATTTTGCGAGATGTTACTTCCCAATACTGCATTAAAACTATATGTCATACTCTCAGTATTGTTCAACTCACCACCTTCGATCATACCTGTCTCAGCATCAACAGTACCGCCAAACATACTTGGTGTAAGTTTATAGTTAATACCTCCACGAACATTAAAGTTAGACTTCAAAGGCGAAATTGGGAAACCATACTCAATCATACCTCTCAACGACCAATAGTTATCAAGATTAACATATGTCGAGTACTCGATAGGATCATAAGTAACACCATCCACCTCGAAAGAGTCTGGATAATAAACCAAGTGCTCACCCATATAATCATTTTGGTGCTCCACACCACCCATCATCATAAATGTAGAACCCTTCTCAACGTTTGAATGAACGAAGAACATACGAGCACTTGTAGTATATGATGGAACCAAATCAGGGTTACCATGTGAGATATACTGAACATTCGAAAGACTATAAGCATCAACTAGGCGACCTACCCATGGCTCAGATGTCTTTGAGCTAAGGTTAAAACGAAGCGAGTTTGTTGGTGTGATATAGGCTTGAGCCATCATCGAATATGTGATATTCTTAAATTGGTGCTCAATTGGCTCACTCACCTGATCTGCTCCCGCCAAAACTACATCTCCTGTAAGCTCCGAATATTGATAGTTAACATTTGCCGAAAGTTTATTCTTTCCATTAGCATAATAGAAACCTGGACCTATTTGGTGAGTAACATACAACGTATTATATGAATTCGAAGAGGCAGTTTGAAGATTTCCCTCCTCAACATAATAACTATCATCTGTTAGATAAGTTCTCTTCTCTGTATCTTGGTTCTTATTCGAATAGCTATACTTCAATGTTACACGAGAGAATTTACCCACAGGCTCCGCATAAGTTGCATTTCCCGAAACGGTAACAGTGCTTGTTGGACTAAATACAGTTGTGTAGTATAGATCACGCAACATATCAGGATAAAGGGTCATCAACAATGCTGTATCTGCCGCAATTACAGAGCTATCAGTATATCCACTTGCTCCATTCGAGTAGTTATACGAAATATTATCTTGTTCACGAAGTGAAAGATTTCCATTAACTGTGATTGTACGTCCAGCCTTACCCAAACGAGATACATACGAAAGGCTTGTCGAAGAGTTATATCCACCCTTATCACCTAAACTATAACTATCTAGCAAGCTGTAACCAGACTCACCCCACATTGAACCTACTGTTGCAGACTCGGCATCATTATATTGGAAACTTGCACTTTGACGAAGTGTAAGTTGCTGAGATGGTGTAATCTTCCACTCTACACGACCATTAATACGGTGATTATAGTTAGGAGTGTATGATGTTGTTACAGAGTTCAAAGTATCAATTGCCGATGGATCCTCATACCATTTATCCACAACCTTTGTATTTTGAGTTGTTGTTCCGTTATAGAAATAACTAGCCTCAACCTTCACTTTATCGTTTGTACCATAACTACCCGAGTAGTTAAGACCTATGGCCGCAACCTCAGCGATACCCGATTGTGGACGAACCATATATTCAGAAGCACTGCTACCACTATCCGACACACCCAAAATATCATCAAACGAGAAATTTTGTTGATTAATGTTATTAAGTAGAGCGATCACCGAGAAACGATGGTTTCCAGTGAAGTAGTTAACATTACCACCCGACATATATTTAATCTTGCTGAAATCTCCCTCAACCTCTGGCTGATAACCTGTACCAACATACATTTTACCAAAGAATCCTTCACGCATCTCCTTCTTGGTTACGATATTGATCGCTTTGTAACCCTCACCATCATCCATTCCCGATAGCTCAGCATTATCACTCAATTTATCGTAAACCTCGATATTGTCAACCATCTCCGCAGGCAAAGTACTGATAGCTGTTGTCACGTCACTTCCGAAAAACTCACGTCCATCGACAAAGATCTTTTGAACGGTCTCTCCTTGCGCCGAAACCTCACCATCATCCGAGATTGTGATACCTGGCATCTTTTTCAAAAGACCCTCAACATCGGCATCATCAGCAACTTTATAAGCTCCAGCATTGTAGCTCAAAGTATCTCCATGTTGAGAAGTACGCATAGCTTGAACCTCCTTAACAACGGCATCAATTTCAGTTGATGACTCCTTAACACGGATCTTATCAAGAAGTAAACGAGGAGAATTAATCTTAATAGTATCTACATAATCCTCATAACCCACAAATGATGTTTTAATCAAATAATCACCGTAAGGAATTGAGTTAAAAGTAAAAGAACCTTCATGACCCGAAGTAGTTAGGGTTGGTGCTTTTGACGAATTTAGCGGAGCAAGTTCTACGATAGAACCGATAATACCCTCTTCGTAATAGCTATCAATCAAATTACCCTTTACGGTACTTGTCTGAGCAAAAATTGCAGTTGTTGAAAAAAGCACAGCTGCTAATAGTAAATATTTCTTCATTGAATCTATTTTTCATAAACATCGAGCGTATTTCACTACGCTCGATGCACCAATTTATAACCAACTAATGTAACTTCCTGTTCATCTTATCTTTGACGACCGCCACCTTGACCACCTTGTGGGCGACGCTCACTTTGCATTTTCTCCCAAGCTGCAAACTGCTCGTCGGTAAGAATCTCTTTCATTTCGGCTGTTTGCTTAGCCTGCATCTCCTCCATTTGTTTCATCATCTCCTCACGGCTTGGACGTTCACCTTGACCTTGTGCACCACGGCCTTGACCCTGCTCAGCTGCACGACTCTCCTCCAATGCTACAATTTTCTCACACTGCTCGTCTGTCAACTTAAGTTGCTCTTTCATTTGCGCTACACGCTCCTCTACCGATTGTTGTTGACCTCGTTGGCCACCTTGACCGCCTTGTGGAGGTTGAGCCATTACAATCATTGCACTTAGTGAAAAGATTGCCGCTAGTGCTACAGACATTAACTTTTTCATAACTTTTAGTTTTATTAGATTTATTTTTTATTCTTGTTTTCGATGATACAAAGATACTACCCTATTAAAAAAATTATCCCCTTAAATCGGTGAATCGACCAATTTAAGGGGTGAATCGACCAAAAGTTAAGGTCAATTGACTAAAAAAAGTTAATTTTGAGAGCGTAACCACTCTTTAAACTCCGAAATTCTTGCTTTTGGAATAATAATTCGCTCGGAAGTATCCTGATTTAAATTCAGCGCAAGTCGACTTCCGAACCATACCGAAACATCTCGAACCGCCTTACGTGAAACTATAAATTGGCGATTAGCTCTAAAAAAATCTGAAACACTCAACACCGAGAAAATCGCATCGAGGCTCTTATCAACTGGATATTCAACACCTGCATGTGTGACTGCTACAACACGCTCATTAAAGGTGTAAAAATATGCAATCTCCTCCACCTTGAGCGGGATAATCTTATCTTTAATATGGATCAAGAAACTCCTGGCCATCTCTACACTACTACGCACGCCACTTCGCAAACGCTCATTATAGCTCTCGGTCTCAGACACTGAAAGTTGCCTGAGTTTACTTAAAGCTCGCTTGACCTCATCACTATTGATAGGCTTAAGTATATAGTCTATACTATTTACCTTAAATGCTTGCAGTGCATATTGATCGTAGGCGGTAGTAAATATAACAGGTGTGGTAACCTCAACCCGATCAAAAATCTTAAACGCCTCTCCATCGGCCAGGTGAATATCCATAAATATAAGATCCACAGACGAGGCTGATTTTTGCAAAAAATCGACACTCTCGACCACACTTTCTGTCAACGCAACAACCTCAATTGGTGGCTGCATCTCACGCAAAATCGACTTTAAATTTTGAGCTGCTGCACTCTCATCTTCAACTATTAAAGCTCTCATTTTTTATCTTGCGGACTGATTAATGGTAATTTAACAACAAATATATCATCATTCTGTATAACCTCGATTGGATTATGAGCAATAAGCTCCCATCGTCGACTCAAATTCTCTAGGCCAACACCTGTCGAGGGTTCCGCCTCCAACTTTGGATATTTATTATTTGAGACAATCAACACCCCATCGGTAACAAGAATTGAAACATGAAATGGTCGACTCCTAATAATTGTATTATGCTTAACGGCATTATCCAAAAGCGGCTGAAGCGAAAGAGCTGGAATTTGATAATTATCATACTTCGAATCAATATCAATATCAAAAAACAACTTGTCGGCATAACGAATCTTAAAGAGATAGATATAAGCATCCACAAATCGCATCTCCTCGGCAAGTGTTGTTAATGTACTCTCTCTATTTTGCAAAATATACCTAAACGTGTACGAGAGTTGATCTATATAGGTCAGTGATCTCTTCTCATCCTTCTCCCGCACGAGCATCGAGAGCGAATTCAACGAATTAAATAATACATGTGGATTAATCTGACTCATCAACATATTATACTGCGCATTAATACTCTCACTACGCAATCGCTCATTCTCCAATATAATATTTTGACGTTGCGACATAAGCATAAAAATCTGACTATAAAGCAATGACACAATCACAGCAAACAACCACTTAAGCACAATCATATATTCAAAATAGGGTTTATTCCTCAGCAACAGATGAATAACCATATCCCCACCATGACGATGCGAAATCAAAGGTGCAAAGAGATATAATACAATAGCTATAATCAACGCAAAAAGCAACATCCTAAAATTACCTCTGCGACTCTTGCGTCCCCAGCTACTCGTTGCCACCAAAATTACAATCAACGATAAGAAGAAATAGTAAGCCGTCTGCGTCACAAACTCATTAACCCTCTGAGGAGCATTCGACGAATAAGGAGCAACAATAGCCCCATTTCGACGCACAACCGATTGAACTATCGAGTGTCGAGGATTATCATCGGGGATAACCGTCATCATCGCCACAATAGTGTCACCCGTTGCCAAGCCATATCTATTTACACGTCCATGCGACACATAAGCACTATCCGAATTCTCAAAAATCAAATAACCGTGACCATCATGATTTCTCGAAAAAATACCCGAAACCCTAACATCATTGGGCTTAGGGGTATCCCTCTGCGCATTCTGCACCGTTTGCGGATCCTGATCCACAAAGATCAACATTAAATGCGAAAAGTTGACCACCAAGCTAATAGCTACAGCAATCAGGATGTCGACTATAATTTTTGATGAATTTTTCATAGTTCAAAATATTTTATGCAAAAAAAAAGATTTTACAAACCTTGCCTCATACTAATTACTCCTCTTTATACCAACTTGCATAGAGATTATAATCACGTGCCGTACGCAAAATAACCTCCTCACGCTGCTCAGGCGCAATCTCACGGATCTTCTTTGCTGGCACTCCAGCATAGAGCGAATTTGGCTCTAACTTAGCTCCCGACAGAACCAACGCACCCGCCGCAACAATACAACCCGTGCCAACCACAGCATTATCCAAAATTGTTGAACCCATACCAATTAAACAATCATCCTCGATTATGCCACCATGAATAATTGCGTTATGTCCAACCGAGACATTTCGACCAATATGTGTTTGCGAAGGAGTTCTTGATCCTGTATAAAGTGTATGGATCACAACACCATCTTGGATATTTGACCCCTCACCAATGGTGATCGAGTTAACATCGCCACGAAGAACAGCGTTATACCAAATCGAGCAGTTAGCTCCAATCGTGACATCTCCAATTACAACTGCCGTCTCAGCCAAGAATACATCTTCGGCGATTTGAGGCACAAAACCTCTAAGTTCTCTAATGATTGCCATCTTTCTTCTCTATATTTTTTGCTTTGTCCCACATCTCCTCCATCTCTTCGAGCGAAAGCGTCGAAAGATCAACACCTGCCTCCTCAGCTTGCTCCTCCATAGAGTTGAAGCGTGAAATAAATTTTCTATTTGTTCCCTCTAAAGCTGCCTCGGGATCGACTCCATAGAGTCTACAAGCATTGATAAGCGCAAAAAATAGATCTCCAAACTCGCCCACCAGCTTCTCATGATCCATAGCATTGATCTCCTCTTGAACCTCACCGATCTCCTCTTGAACTTTATCCCAAACATCCTCTTTATTATTCCAATCGAAACCTCTCGAAGCAGCCTTCTCACCGATTCTATACGCCTTGACCATAGCTGGCAGTGAGCGTGGAACACCACCCAAAGTTCCCTTTTTACGATTTTTCTTGCGCAGTTTCAACTCTTCCCAATTACGGCTAACCTCATCGGGCGTTGCAGCATGAACATCGCTATAAACATGAGGGTGGCGATAAATTAATTTGTCGCAAAGCTCATTAACGACATCACCAAAATCGAAACTCTCCTGCTCCTCCCCCAATTTAGAGTAGAAAACAACATGCAGCATCAAATCGCCCAACTCCTCCTTAATATTGGCCATATCACCTGACGAAATAGCATCGACTAGTTCAAAGGTCTCCTCAATAGTACAGTTTCTCAACGACTCAAAAGTCTGCTCACGATCCCAAGGACACTCCCGACGAAGTCGCTCCAGAATACCCAACAGCCTCTCGACCGCCATTAATTTTCTCTCCATTATCCTCACTTTGATTGTTTAGTGTCACCTTAGAATCTGTTTAAATTTCTCTCATCTAATTTGTTAAGGATCTATCACTTCACTTTTCTCTCTTTGCACTCGTTACATAGCTATTGCTATGCGCCTCGCACAAAGAGGGAAAATTAAAGCAACATCTCTCTTAATAATTTTAACGATAAAAACTTAAACAGATTCTTAATTATAATAGGCAAAGATAATATTTTTTTATTTCAAAACCCTTGAAAGGTTAGAAAAAAGAAAAAATAGAGATTATAAAACCCTTATGCTTTAGGTTTGAGTACAATATAAGGCACGATCATCTCCTCCATTGAGATTCCTCCGTGTTGGAATGTGTTGCGATAATATCTAATATGTCTGTTTGCATCATTATTGTAGACTAAGAAGTCACGATTATATGCAAAGATAAAGCTCGTTGTAAGGCTTCCTGATGGAAGTTGAATATCTTTCGGATTGTTCACCTCATAAACTTCACGTGAATTATATGACAAATTACGACCTGATTTATATCTTAAATTTGCCGATGTTTGCCTGTCTCCTGTCACCTTCACGGGGTTGTCGACACGTATTGTTCCGTGGTCGGTGGTTATAATTACCGTATGTCCACGCTCCGAGAGAATCTTGAGCATCGCATATAGCTCCGAGTGCTCGAACCATGAACGGGTTAGCGAACGGAATGAGGCATCATCTTCGGTTAGGTCACGAATAATATCTGTCTCGGTGCGGGCATGCGAAAGAATATCAAGGAAGTTATAAACAACAACCGAGAAATCTGCCTCGAAAATATGTTGCATATTATCAAGTAGCTTGCGTCCTTGTTCGGGACGTATAATCTTATCGAATGTCATATTATAATTTCTGCCACTACTCTGAATATTGCGACGCAGAAACTCCTCCTCATGAAGATTCTTACCACCCTCTTCATGGTCATTTAACCACTTATCGGGCATCAACTTAGAAATCCCCAATGGCATAAGACCTGCAAAGATCGAGTTTCTTGCATATTGAGTCGCTGTTGGTAATATCGCACAATAGAGTTCATCGAGTGCAACATCAAAATAACCTCGCAGATGAGAGCCTATCGTTCGCCACTGGTCGTAACGGAAATTATCTATAAGTAGCAAAGTTGTTTTTTTGCTCTGGTCAACAACTGGAAAGATCGAGTTACGCATCAGCGTGTGCGACATTTCAGGTGTATGGTCGGAGCGATTGTTGATCCAATTATAATAGTTTCGACGCACAAATTTCGAGAACTCTTGATCGGCCTCAACTTTCTGATAGCTCAGCACCTCACGAATACTCTGGTCATCCCCCTCATAAAGCTCCATCTCCCAAGATACCAGACGCTTGTATATGCTACACCAATCCGAAAATGAGCTTGCCATCTGCAATGAAGAGCTTATACGTCCAAACTCCGAACGATAATCGGCTGTTGTCTGCTCGGTTACCAACTGTTGTGAATGAACATTTTTCTTTATCGAAAGAAGAACTTGATTTGGATTTACGGGTTTAATGATATAATCAGCAATTTTAGAGCCGATCGCCTTATCCATAATATTCTCCTCCTCGCTCTTGGTCACCATAATAACGGGCGTGTCGGGACGAATCTCCTTAATCTTAGGGAGTGTCTCCAGGCCAGTCATTCCAGGCATCATCTCATCGAGAATAATCAAATCATAGCTAGATTCATAAGCCATATCTATTGCATCGTAACCATTATTGCAGGTCTCCACCTCATAACCCTTTCCTTTGAGGAAAAGCACATGTGGCTTTAAAAGTTCAATTTCATCATCGACCCAGAGTATCTTTACCATAATTGTTTGCTTTAAGGGTGAGAGAAGTCAATCTTCTCCCTAATTTTTATTTCATCACAAAGATAGCTTAAAAAAATAATATCTTCGCTATACACTTATACAATATAAATGCAAATTACAACCGTTTTATTGTCTAAGGAGTGTAAAACAGTTATTTTACTCAACTTTAAAAAGATTCTTAGTTTGAAATCAACTCAATTTTGATTAATTTTGCACCATAATTTATTTTATAATATGATAAAACTCAATATAGATTCCCTATCGCAACTTTCAACTGTTGCTCAAACAATTCTAGAAAACCTCAAAGGGAGAAGTGTAATTCTCTTTCGTGCCGAAATGGGAGCGGGTAAAACCACACTTATTCGTGAGATTGTAGCCAAAAAAGGCTCTTCGGATATGGTAAGCAGTCCAACTTTCGCCATCGTCAACGAATACCGAGATGGCAAGGATCAACCAATCTATCACTTCGACATGTACAGAATTTCAAAAATTGAGGAGGCTTTAGATTTTGGCTGTGAGGAGTACCTATCATCGGGAGATCTCTGTCTTGTGGAGTGGCCAGAGCAGATTGAGGATCTTTTACCTAAAGATGCTATGGTCGTTGAGATCTTGGTTGAGAGCGCTAAGGAGAGGTGTTTTATTATCCACTAAGCTAAGAATCTGTTTAAGTTTTTCTCGCTAAAATTGTTAAGGGGAGTAACAGATCCTTAACAAATTAGACGATAGAAATTTAAACAGATTCTAAATAGCTTTCAAAAAAAAGGATAGAGCCAAGGGCGTATACCTATCTTAAAGTATACAGTGTGCAAACAGAAAATAAACAGATAGATGTGTATAAAAACATATCAAAGATAAAAAAAAGAAATAGTAATCTTTGTCCTGGCTCTATCCGAAAGTATATATTACAATATTGGTGCCGTGAAATAAGTGGTGTAAAACAATTATTACCCTACTTCAGAAAAAGAGCGGAAAGATTGCACAAATTAAAAGATATTGTTTTATCTTTGCACTATGTCAATAGTTCGAAAAACAGAGAGTGACCAAGAGTATGAAAGTCGCATCCGCCCACATGAGCTAAATGCCTTCTCGGGACAAGATAAGATTGTCGACAACCTCAAGGTATTTATTCAAGCTGCCCTAATGAGAGGCGACTCATTGGATCATGTACTTCTACATGGCCCCCCAGGATTGGGAAAAACAACCTTAGCAAATATTATCACCCACGAGATGGGAGCTCAATTAAAGCTCACCTCGGGGCCTGTGCTCGATAAACCTGGTGATCTTGCAGGTCTTTTAACCAATCTCAATGAGGGAGATGTTCTCTTTATCGACGAGATTCACCGTCTCAGTCCAATTGTCGAGGAGTATCTCTACTCGGCAATGGAGGATTATAAAATTGATATTGTCCTCGACAAAGGCCCTTCGGCTCGTTCGATTCAAATTGAGCTTGCTCCATTCACACTTATTGGAGCGACGACTAGAAGTGGACTACTCACCTCACCACTGCGAGCTCGTTTTGGTATACAGTGTCATTTGGAATATTACGATGCCTCAACGCTGCAAGGAATTGTGAAGCGTTCATCTCACATATTAGGAATCTCAATTGATGAAGATGCTGCACACGAGGTGGCTCTACGCTCACGAGGAACCCCCAGAATCGCCAACGCTCTACTTAGACGAGTGCGAGATTTTGCGATGGTCAAAGGTGAGGGACACATTGATTTAGAGATTACCCGCTACGCCTTAGAGGCGCTAAACATCGACTCACGAGGATTAGACCAAATGGACAACAAGATCTTGGGAACAATAATCGAGAAGTTCAAAGGAGGCCCCGTTGGATTGGGAACAATCGCCACGGCCGTTGGTGAAGATTCAGGAACAATCGAAGAGGTATATGAACCGTTCCTAATTAAAGAGGGTTTTTTAAAACGCACACCTAGAGGTCGTGAGGCCACCGAGTTGGCTTATACACATATGGGGTTTAACTCACCTCCAACGACCAATGAGTTTGCATTTTAATTTGCCGCTCACATTAAACCCAACACATTAAACTTCAATAATATGAAAAAATTTACTCTTCTTTTAGCAGCAATAACATGCTTCACAGTTTCGTCACTCCACGCTCAGGCATTCGGTGAGGGTGATAGAAACATCACAGCAACAGTCGGTTTTGGTGGCAGTGTTGGTATTCCTGTGGCAATATCTTATGAGCAGTGTGTATATTCATTTAACGAAAGTTCATCTATTGGCCTTGGAGGATATGCAGCCTACTCAAACTATAAAGATAATTTTGCAACAGCAACATATAACTACTCAAATCTTTATCTTGCAGCAGAGGGTAATTTTCACTACTCTAGCGTAAGTAAATTTGATTTTTACGCAGGTTTACGTCTTGGATATAGAATCGTCGGTGGAAATTGGAGCGACGACACAATTGATATAGACTACGATATTAGCGATAGCAATTTTGTATACAATGGACACATTGGCATAAACTATTATCTAAGTGACAACTGGGCATTCAACACCGAGTTTGGTGCTGGACTTGCTGTAATTTCAGTTGGTACAACATATAAATTTTAAGGGAAGCATCTCTACTCCCCTTAAAACTACATTAAAGACCATTGCAAAACGTAAGTTTTGCTCCATTATATAGATCTTTGAATTTTCGCCGCCTTGCAACGGTCTCTATTAATATCGGCCAACAGCCTGAGCAAATCCAGCAGCGATTGCCTCAGCTGCCTGGTCGATTCCTTTTTCTAATTTTCCACCTATCATCATCTTCATCATGGTGTTAAGTTCCACATCCAACACCAAACGAAAACGTGTGTCACTTGGCGAAACCGAGTGCAACTGAATCCAAAAAGCAAAATCCATAGGCACTCCGCTATCTTCAGCAGCAACAATCTTAACATGCTTCGGAGCAACAACATCATCGAAACGGAGCTTCACGATAAAACCCTTAGCCTTAAACGAACAACTAATAGGTGTAGCTTGCCAATCCTCGACCTTATCGGCTACCATAGGTGTAAGATTCTCAAAATTACTTATAAGCGTAAATATCTGCTCAGCGGGCAACAATATTTGATGCTGCTTTGATTCATACCTTTTCATCACTTTTTATTTAAATTAACGTTTTATTCAAATTTGTTTAACATCTCTAAAGTTGATTAATTTACTTAAAATCAATATTTTCACAACCTGCCGAAGCTAAGACTTTCAGATAAATAATCTCTCAAAGATAAATAAAATATCTCATTTTTACAAAAAAATAGAGTTCCCGAAACGAGATTACAAATAAATTACTACCTTTGTTTCTGCAATCACAAATCGCATATTTTTTTTATGGTAAACAGCGAATACAAACTAATTGAAGTAAATTCAAAAGCAACCGAAGCTAAATTTTTAGCAATGGTTCACACGCTATACAAAGCAGACCCATATTGGATCTGTCCAATGGAAGATACCATTCGCAGAATCTTCGATCCGAAACGAAATAAACTCTTTGTCGATGGCGACGCTATTCGTTGGATTGTCGTTGATAGCAAAGGTAATACTGTCGGTCGCATCGGAGCATTTTACAATCGTGAAAAGGCCTCTATAGAGAGTCAACCAACGGGAGGTTGCGGATTTTTTGAATCTATCGACGACTTCGCTGTAGCTAAGATGCTCTTCGATGCTTCACGCAATTGGCTCCAAAGCAAAGGCATGGAGGCTATGGATGGACCAATTAATTTTGGTCAACGAGACTCATGGTGGGGACTACTCGTCGAGGGATTCAACTATGAGCCACTCTTCGAAAATCCATACAACCCACCCTATTATCAAGCTCTCTTTGAACAATATGGTTTCAAAGATTATTTCCAACAATATTCATACCTTTGGAAGGTTGACGATGACGACCTAAGCCCAAAGATCCATGCACGTGCAGCACGCCTAGCCGAAACTCCTGGTTACTCATTCCGCCACCTAAAGCGTAACGAGCTAGATGATGCAGCCGAGAAATTCCGCACCATATATAATAAGGCATGGAGCATGTTCTCGGGAGTAAAACCTATGGAGGCAGCCGAAGCTACGGCAATTATGAACTCATTGAAACCAATTGTCGACACTGAGATTCTATACTTTGCCTACTTCAATGAGGAGCCTATCGGTTTCTTTATTATGGTTCCAGACCTCAATAAAATATTGAAACAATTTAACGGCAAATTTGGTCTATTACAGAAACTTAAATTCCTCTGGGATCTTAAAGTGACACGCAAGTGTGACCGTATCTTCGGTATGATCTTCGCAATCACACCTGAATATCAAGGTAAAGGCGTTGAATCGGGTTTAATGTCGACAATCACCAACGAATACCTACACTCAGAGAAAAATAGATACAAATCATTGGAGCTAGCATGGATGGGTGACTTCAACCCAGTTATGAACCACATGATTGTGAAATATGTTTTGGCAACACGACACAAACGTCATATCACATACCGATACCTCTTCGATCGTGAAAAGGAGTTTGAACGTTGTCCACAACTGAAATTACGCAGACGAGGAGAATTATAAAAATATGCTACTTAAGGTTTGGCGAATCTCAAACCTTAAGTAGCATATTATTCGATAAAACAGAAAACATAGATATATGAAAACTACACCATTTACAAAGTATCACATCGAGGCAGGAGCCAAGATGGCAGAGTTCGCAGGCTACAACATGCCAATCGAATTTACAGGAATCAACAACGAGCACATGGCCGTAAGAGAGGGCGCAGGAGTCTTCGACGTTAGCCACATGGGTGAAATTTGGGTTAAAGGACCAAAGGCAATTGATCTCTTGCAACGTATCACAACCAACGACGTATCGAAACTCTTCGACGGAAAGGCTCAATACTCAGCTATGCCAAATGGCAAGGGCGGTATCGTCGATGATATTTTGGTATATCGTATCGACTCGCTTACCTATATGTTATGTGTTAACGCCTCGAACATCGACAAAGATTGGGCTCACATCGTAGAGCAAGGCAAAGCATTTGGCATGGAGGCAGGAGCAGAGCTATACAACGCTTCAGACGAGATCTGCCAGCTAGCAATTCAAGGCCCAAAAGCGATGGAGATTGTAGCTAAACTATGCGACGACTCAATTTTAGACATGGAATACTACACATTCCGCAAAATGGAAGTTGCAGGTTGTCCAGTGATTCTTTCAACAACAGGATACACAGGTTCGGGTGGTTGCGAGATATATATGGATAATGCCGATGCCGACCGTCTATGGGAGGCGCTATGGAAAGTTGGTGCAGAGGCTGGACTTCAAAATATTGGTCTCGGAGCTCGTGACACCTTGCGTCTGGAGATGGGATTCTGTCTATATGGTAATGATATTAACGATACAACATCGCCAATTGAAGCAGGTCTAGGTTGGATCACAAAATTTGCCGAGGGCAAAGATTTCATCGACCGTGAAGCGATGGCAACACTCAAAGCAAATGGTTGCGAGCGTAAACTAGTTGGATTCAAACTCCTCAGCAGAGGTATTCCACGCCATGGATACGCAATCGCCTCACCCGAAGGCGAAACAATCGGCGAAGTAACCTCAGGAACAATGTCACCATGCCTTAAAGAAGGCATCGGACTAGGCTACGTATCAACACCTTACTCAACAAAAGGAAGCAAAATAGCAATCGTCATCCGAGGAAAACTAGTCGAAGCCGAAGTAGTCGGCCTACCCTTCATCAAAAAATAATAACAAAAAAGTTTGGATTTTAATATTTTTTACTTACATTTGCCATTGTAATAAACAAAAACGAATTATGAACTACTCAAAGAGTGTACGATTTTATTTCTTTTATTTTAGCTTCTTTTTTACAGAGAGAGGACGGGAGAGTATGTGTGCATAGAGAGTGAAAATGTATAAAAAAATCCCGTCCAATTTGGATGGGATTTTTTGTTATAATTTAAAGGCAAATGAAAAAAGTTACAATACAAGGGGTTGAAGGATGTTACCATGAGGTGGCAGCACGCACCTACTTCGCAAATGAAGAGGTTAGTGTTCTTCCATGCTCAACCTTCGGCAAGCTCTTCGAGATGATGGCCTCGGACAAGTCGCTCCTCGGCATTGCAGCAATAGAGAATACTATCGCTGGCTCGCTGCTCCAGAATCATGAGCTATTAAGCAATAGCCGACTCCGAATTGTGGGTGAACAGAAAATCCGCATATCACATGTTGTGGCGGTACTTCCCGACCAAACCATTGAAAACATCACCGAAATTCACTCTCACCCTATCGCACTTATGCAGTGTGCCAATTGGCTCTCGGCTCACCCAACAATCAAAGCTGTCGAAAGCGATGATACGGCCGAATCGGCAAAAAGAATATCAGAACTAGGGCTCAAAGGACATGCCGCAATCTGTAGCGCATGGGCAGCCGAACTATACGGGCTCAAAATTATCGACCGAGCAATTGAGACCAACCGTCACAACTTCACACGCTTCTTAATTCTCAGTGACCAAGATACAGTCGAGAAATATACTCTGGACGAGAAGATCAACAAAGCATCAATTCAATTCTCTCTCGCACACTCGACAGGTTCACTTTCGAAGATCTTAACAATTCTTTCATTCTACGATCTTAACCTTACAAAGATCCAATCTCTGCCAGTTATTGGCCACGAATGGGAGTACCTCTTTTACGTTGATCTCACCTTTGACAACTTCGATCGCTATCGTCAAGCATTAGAAGCTGTACGACCACTAATTACAGAATTTAAGGTTCTTGGCGAGTATGCCGAGGCTGAAAATCCAAAAATAGAAATATAAAATTTTAAATAATCTAACTATTATGACAGATCTAAGTCCAAATTTCCTTCCTAATATAGAGCTAGAGCGCCCTATAATTATCTCAGGCCCATGTAGCGCCGAGACCGAAGAGCAAGTACTTGCAACAGCACACCAACTAAGCAAAGAGGGTGTAAAAATTTTCCGTGCAGGAATCTGGAAACCTCGCACCAAACCAGGTGGCTTCGAGGGAGTAGGTAAAATCGGCCTTGAGTGGCTTAAACGAGTTAAAGAGGAGACTGATATGCTAATCTCAACTGAGGTTGCAACTCCTGAGCACGTGCGCTTAGCCTTGGAGGCTGGTGTCGACATCCTTTGGATTGGTGCTCGTACCTCAGCTAACCCATTCGCAACTCAGGAGGTTGCCGATGCACTTAAAGGTATCGACATTCCTGTATTGGTAAAAAACCCAGTTAGTCCAGACCTAGATTTATGGATCGGAGCTCTGCAACGTGTTCGTAATGCAGGTATCACACGCCTTGGAGCTATCCACCGTGGATTCTCTAGCTATGGTGAGAGCATCTACCGCAACCAACCATTCTGGGCTATTCCAATTGAGCTTCACCGTCAATTCCCAGATTTGCCAATCATCTGCGACCCTAGCCATATGGGTGGTAAGCGTGCTCTAATTGAGCCACTTTCACAACAAGCTATGGACTTAGGTTTCAGCGGATTGATGATCGAATCACACTGCAATCCAAATGTTGCATGGAGTGACGCTTCGCAACAACTTACACCATGCGATATGTCTCAAGTTGTAAAACATATCGTTATCCGTGATAAGAGCGTTACAACTCAAGATTTAAGCGATCTTCGTCGTGAGATTGACCAAATTGACAACGACCTTATGGATCTATTGGCAAAACGCATGAAAGTATCTCACGATATTGGAATCTACAAAATCGAGCACGATATGCCGATACTTCAAGCTGCCCGTTACGATGAGATCTTAGATAACCGTGGAGCTCAGGCTCAAAGTCTTGGTGTAGATCCTACATTTGCGGCTGACATTATCAAACGTATTCACGAGGCATCTATTGAACTACAATTCAAACTAAACAAAGAGGCTAAAAAATAGGGTGAAAAACGAAGTTTTTCTGTCCAGGCTGTGCCTGGCGGCCGCCCGCTGTTAGGGCAGTCCTCAGTCGAGAAAGCTGATCGCTCTTCCTTACAAAAATCATTTTGCAAGGAAGAGCGATTTCAAAAATTAGAGTAATATATTTTAAGGGGAGTTCTAATTTCTCCCTAATTTTAATTTTCGATTACTAACCACCCCTTTTTGATTTTACAAAAATAGGTGGTAGAGCTACTACAACCCACTTTTGCAAAATCAAAAATGGATAATTATTAACCAAAAATTAAAATTAGGGAAAAAAATAGAACTCCCCTTAACTTATTTATTTTCTGTTTGCTTTGCTTGCGCGAGCTTTACGGATGCGGAAATATAGATATGAACCGTAAACTACCAAGTAGATAAAAATATTGATTATACGTTTTGTCGATCTCTCCATCTCAATACTTGCAAATGTAAAGCTACGTGGACCGTGTCCATGACCACCTTGTTGAGCTTGCTGACCACCTTGTTGTCCATGACCACCCTGCTGAGCTTGCTGACCACCTTGTTGCTGTCCGCCATGACCACCTTGTTGAGCTTGCTGGCTTTGTCCACCTTGCCCGCCGTGACCCTCAGCTACAACCTCGATGTTAGCTTTTTGAGCTGCTTGCTGTTGAGCACGTGCATTATCTGAAATTAGACCTCCAAGTTGAAGAAAAACTGCGTGGATAAATAACATTGCATATAATCCATATGACCATTTTTGGATGCTCTTCCAACGCTTAGTACCCAATTTGCGGTGTACCGAGTCGAATGATGTTACCCACAATACCAAGAAAAGAATTGTCATAACTAGACCCAATACAAATGCAAAGCTGGTGATACCCGAACCTAATGCACTCGTAACACGTGGGCTCTGCATATAAGTCTCATTATCGAAGAAGTATTGCCATCCACCAGGGAAAGTTCCAAATACACGTTTAACGGCATGAGCCAAGACTGGGAAACCAACGATAATTGAAAGCTCCTTACGGATAGACATCAAACGTCCAACATATTTATTCTTTGCGCTCAATGCACCCATATACATGATAATTACCAAAACTGGGTGGATGAAATTAGCTGCCGATGAAAGCTCACTTGCCGAAAGACCAATAATAGGAAGGCTACTAAGGTTGAACGGAAGTGTAACACCAATCAAACGTGCTACAGAAGGGATAATAAAACAAAATGAGATTACTCCGAAAATCCAGTAGTAAACTTTATCATGTTTTTTAATTGACTTTGCAAGCGTAATTGCAAGCACAGTATAAACAATAAGTGAAAAAAGGAAGCCAAAATTAGACTTCAGAAAATCAATAAGATCTAAAGCTGCGTTAATCATAATATTTTTTTGTTGTTTAGGGGAGTTCTATTTTCTCCCTAATTTTAATTTTTGGTTAATAATTATCCATTTTTGATTTTGCAAAAGTGGGTTGTAGTAGCTCTACCACCTATTTTTGTAAAATCAAAAAGG
>JAWXTJ010000015.1:0-47446 GCA_044433665.1 Rikenellaceae bacterium | reverse complement strand
CATATCAATTTTGCAGGTTATGGTTATGCGGCTTCTGACCTGTGATTTCTTAAAATCAGATAAGCGAGAGTCTGATAGCAGCAGTAGTGTATTACTTGGCATTTCAATATTATCCTTCCCCTATAGCATATACCTATATGGATAATATATCAAAGGTTGGTTTGGATTCTTCCTACTCGTTTAAGAAAAGTGACTATAATATAGAAAAAAGTGATATAAAGACGCTATCAAATGGACTTATGTATTACGGTCACATCCGTTATGATAACCACTATGTTGTCGCAACCAGAACCTGCATGAAAACCAATGGTATAAGAAACCCATTCCTAAATACCTCTTTTGATATAGAGCTATATGACAAAGAGTTCCAACCATTGGCACTATTAAAATTAAAAGACAAGAATATATTAAAATTTGAGGTAGATTTAGATGCTGGGTACCTTTGGGCTTGGGATATGACTGGCGGATTTGATTATATATATCGATATGATGTAAATGATATTTTACGAATACTATGATACTAAATGAGCTATAATCAGGCAGAAGATTCTATTGATGTTCTCTATACTTTCGATTTTGGAGGCTATAATTTTACTGTGACCGAAGATACGGATATGTATATGGATTATTTCGATAAGACAGAAGGCTAGTTTTTATAATAAAAAGGTAGAGCATAGAAGTTTTATTACTCTATGCTCTACCTTTTTTATATTTAGCAATTATGCTCTTTTTTAAGAGGTTGAGAAGATATTACAATCTTTTTTCCTTGGCTTCGATGCACTCCGTTGCGTGAGGAACTCGCATAAGTCTCGCCTTGGGGATCAATCTGCCTGTCGTTTTGCAGATTCCGTAACTCTTATTCTCAATGCGAATAAGTGCCATCTCTAGGTTGCGAATAAACTTTAATTGATGAGCCGCTAATCTGCCACTCTCCTCCTTGGATAGTGTCGTCGCTCCCTCCTCCAACACTTTAAATGTCGGTGAAGTGTCCTCAGTGTCGTTGTCCGAGGTGTGGGTTATTGAGGCGCGTAGAAGTTCGTAATCTTCTTTAGCAGCCTCTAATTTCATCTTTATAAGCTCTTTGAACTCTTTGAGATCATCGTCGCCATATCTAACTCTTTCCTCTGCCATAGTTTATTTAGTATTTAGAATACGCAAATATAAGAATAATTTATAAATGGGCAAAAATTAAAATCAAAATTTTAATTTTTGCCCTTATGTATTACTTATTTATCGCATTGCTAATAAACAGTAGCTTTCGTAGTGTGATACTACATTGCGAACGTATGCCAAGGTTTGGCCTGCACCAGTAAAACGTCCATATTTTACCGCTTGAAGTTCGTAATATTCTGCACTGTCCATCTTTTTAAGATAATTGGCCACCACATCCCATGATGTTGAATCCTCGCCAAAATGTTGTGCTAAACGACGTGCGTCGGCTACACGGCCAATTCCGCAATTGTAAGCGGCTAGTGTCAGCTTTAAACGATTCGAAGCCGAAGTTGTTGCTGGTAATCGAAGCATGTCGTCGATGAGTGTCATTAAACGATTGGCAACATAGATGTTATCCTCAACATTCGATAGTTGCTCTGTCGTAATATCAAACTGGCGGGCTACATTTGGCATCACCTGCAAAATTCCACGTGCTCCACAGTGCGATACTGCATCTGGTTGGAAGCGTGATTCGTGATATGCCATTGCGCATAATAGTCTCCAGTCATTGCCTTGCTCTTCGCTTAGTTCACGGAAGAGTTTGTCGTAAGGCGAGATTTCAACCGCATTACTCCACATCTCGTGAGTAACTTCACTCTCTGTAATTGGGTGAAAGGTTGATGTAACGGCGTTAGTTGTTAATGTTAGTAAGTTAAAAAATGCTAAAATAATTAAAGTTTTGTTAAACATTACATTGTTGTTTGTGGGCAGTTTATGCCGACACTGAGAAGTCCTTAATCATAGAATCCCCATGAGATACCTATCTTAAACATAGTCGGATTAAGCGGATAATCAGCAACTTGGAAATACTCGTTGTTGCCAAATAAACCTTGATTCGCATGTTGGTATTTAAGATAGACTCGCATTCGCTTCCACTTTCCAGCCAAATAGAGATCTACATAAGGGTAACCCCCGAGTTCGGTCTCTCTTTGATTATAAAATGTCGAAAGAGCTGGATTATATCCAGGCATGTAATAGCTTGAATTGTATCTTGCATCAGCTCCTAATTGTAACCTTAAGACATCCTTTTTTGCCCAAAATTCATAATAATACGAAAAATAAGCGCTTAAAAGTGGCAGGGGGATAACCGTTTGATCGGTGCTCCACTGCATCAATACCCTGTGATCTAAGTGAATTCCGTTAATACGGAAATCCTTACGAGCGTACAGCCCACTGACGCTAATGAGATCATCACTCTGCGCAACTAAACTGTTGGCATCATAATAGATCTTATTCGAAACAACCTCTTGCCAAGCACTCAATTCAAGTGCAAGTGATGGTATTTCAAACTTAGCCTCTAGGCGGGTCTTATTCTCCTTCTCTAAAGGAGTAAACCACACAAAGTGGTTTGAGAATAGATTCTCTTGCCAATAACTTGGCGAGCTGTTCTGTGTAGATGCAGCTCCTGATAGAATCACGGGCTCTCCTTGAATATATGCTTTCAGAGCCAGATGAGCCGAGGCGCTATAATCTCCACCTCGGTAACCCGAAGGGTAGATCTTTACGTTTGCACCCCAATCAACATATTTTTTTATCTTACCATCCAATGAGCCATAGGCAAAATAACTTGTATACTTATCTGTGGTTAACTCTCCCGAAAGATATGAGTTAAGCGCAAATTGTGAATATTTATGAAGGTCAACTCCGATACCTCCATTAAGCGTACCAATAACACCATCACGATCCCATGGTTGAGCTTGAATATAGACTCTATTCGAAATTCGCTGTTCGAAGAGTGTATCACGGCTCACGGATGGATTGATATACCAATTTTCGTAATACTCCTTAACCTGAGATTGATAAACGCCGTCAGCATCGACACTCGCTCTATCGTCGGTGTAAGTTGCATAAGCATCGGTGTAGAGTTTCGACCATCTATTATACTCAAATGAGTGGCCAATATATACCGCCGAGAGGTGCGAAATCGAAAAATCACGATCCGTTACAGGTTCCAATGGCAAAGCTATCGACTGATCTAGGAAGATCGCTGTGTTTCGATATGTGTTCGTTGCTTCGGCATCGGTGAGTTTCATTGGAATACCAATGTTCTTATCATATACAGTATCTCGGATAGTCCAGACTCCTGTTACACCACCACTCTCCTCGGTATTAATTTTATTATTTATAAAACCTGCATGTACCGAGTATAGTTTTCCTGTGTGTGAGAAGGTTAGCGAGAGATTTTTATTTTCAGTATCCTGCCGGTCATACTCGCCTTTAGTTCCTCGATACCTATAATCGAGTTTAAATCCTGTTGAGGGTGTGATATTTTGAGCATGTGTAATGCCAAAATTAACCTCTCTATAACTTTTTTGCCCCGCTTCAATGTAGCTTAGCTGAGTAAATGGGCTCTTAACATTTGAGAATGTAACATTGTCTACGTCGTACAGATAGCTATCGTAAGTCTGTGCAAAATAGAAATCTTGGTAATTCTCACGTAAAAAATAGTTAAACGGTTGTGTTGATTGCCCCAATCCACCTAGAGACATCTCACCCACACCATTTTTATTGTAGGGGTAGTCGATTCTCCAATCCATGAGTGTCGTGTCAATCGACATTATAGATACTTTGTTGAAGTCTCTATCCTTGGTCCACATAAAATTGTTCAATGCTCTAATCGAATCATTGAAAAAGTATGACTCTAAAGGCTTTCTAATCTTCTCCTCTTTCACAGAATCTGCTTGCTGACCACCCACAGGAGGTTCACCATTTACGCTCTCTGGCAGTTGAGCATAAAGTGGTCGAGCGATAATGATCGCCGTTAGCATTAAGATCGAAAAGCTAATTAAATGCCTATGTATATTTTTCGAGTTTCTACTCATTAATTCTTATTTGTTTGCCTTTTCAACCGACAGTGTTTGCACTCAACAATCACCGAGATCAAAATGTAAATAGCAATTATTATAGGTACTGCAAAGACTCGAAACAGAGCAAGAGCGATTGCCGCCAATAATAAAAATATGTAACGCACTCGATTTTCTCTCCAACTCAAGGATTTAAATTTAAGTGCAAATAATCTCAATGGGGCAATCAATAAGAGAGCCATAACCACTGATATTAGCGCCACCGCTTCACCGCTCAGTGTCAACCTGCCATCACTTGCAAGCAGAGCCAACGAGAGGCAAAAAAGCGCATTAGCTGGAGTCGGTAACCCCTCAAAGGAGCTCTCTTGCTTAGGGTCGACGTTAAACTTCGCCAATCTTAGTGCTGAAAAACAGACTATAATAAGCGACACATAGCCGCCCCACTCACTCCAAAATGGATTGTCGAAGCTCTTCTCCACAATGTTGAATAGGCTAAACATAGCCACCGATGGGAGAAGCCCAAAGGATACAACATCTGCCAAAGAGTCCAATTCTCGGCCAACATCTGAGTATTGCCCCAAAAGTCGAGCCGCCATTCCATCTAAAAAATCAAACGCTGCTGCCGCTACAATTAGTATAAATCCTAAAATAAAATTTTGATTGGTAATAATTTCGATCAATGCAATCGAACCACAAACAAGATTCGAGAGCGTCAATAAATTAGGTATCGTAAATAGTTTTATTTTCATTTTTACACCACAATTGATAGCAACTGCGCCGCAAAGTTACAAATAATTTTTTATCTTTGTAATAAAAATAGTTATTAATCGTAATTTTATATTTATAAATTAATGATAACCAATAGATATTGCATTATAATGGCCGGGGGTATTGGCACCCGTTTTTGGCCAAAAAGCCGTCAATCGAAGCCAAAACAGTTTCTTGATATTCTTGGAATAGGTAAATCTTTCATTCGCCTAACCTACGAGAGGTTCTTGCCGTTGATCCCTGCAAGTAACTTTTTGGTGGTCACAAATAGCCGTTATAAGGAGCTGGTTTTAGAGCATATTCCAGAACTCACTCCCGAGCAAGTGTTATGTGAGCCTATTGGTCGAAATACAGCGCCTAGCGTAGCTTACGCTGCTAGCTATATAGCTTCAATGGATCCAGATGCCGAAATGGTTGTGACACCTGCGGATCATTATATTACAGGTGATGAGCTCTTCAACTCGACAATATCTGAATGTTTGGATTTTATCTCACAGAATCATGTTTTGATGACTATCGGAATAAAACCGACTCGTGCGGAGAGTGGTTACGGGTATATTCAAGTGTCATCACAAAATTCAATAAGCAAAGTAAAATGTTTCACAGAGAAGCCAAATGTGCAAATGGCAGAAACCTTTATTCAGTGTGGCGAATTTGTGTGGAACTCTGGAATCTTTGTTTGGAGCGCTAAAGCTATCCTTGAAGCCTTTAAGCGTTATCTGCCCGAACATTATTCTCTATTCTCATCAATAAAGGATTGTTATAGAAGTGATTTGGAGCCAGCTGCAATTAATAGAATATTCTCTGAATGTAAAGCAATTTCTATAGATTATGGCGTAATGGAGAAGGCTGATAATGTATATGTCAATATTGGAGAGTTCTCATGGTGTGATGTTGGAACATGGAGTTCGCTCTTTGATCTTGTTCAGCTCGATGATAACGGCAATATTGCACCTGAAGAGAGTTACCTATATAACACAACAGATTCGGTTATCTCGGTGCCGAATAATAAAGCGGTTGTCGTTAGCGGACTCAAAGAGTATATTGTTGTCGATACAGAAAATGTACTTATGATCTGTCCTCGTCATGAGGAGCAAATTATTAAAAGTTTCATCGAGGATATAAAATATAAGGATGGCGATAAGCATCTATAGGGGAGTTCTAATTTCCCCCTAAAATACTTTTCGATTACTAACCGCCCCTTTTTGATTTTACAAAAATAGGTGGTAGAGCTACTACAACCCACTTTCGCAAAATCAAAAATGGATAATTATTAACCAAAAATTAAAATTAGGGAGAAAATAGAACTCCCCTATAAATAAAAATGAGAGTATTAAATCTTGATTCAACAGATTTAATACTCTCATTTTTTTGTTTAAAAATTCAAGAATTTCATTGTGTCAACGCCATCTGCGTAATCAAAGAGAGTTGGGTGCTGTGCCTCTCCAAAATTTACTTGGCGGGGATGTGATAAAATTTGAGTAACTATACATTGTAACTCATTTTCATGTTTGCTAATCCACTTTGCAACCTCTTCAAGCGACTCATATTCAAAAATGGATATTGCACTTAAGTGTTGAGGAAACTCTTTGCTTCTAATAATAATTGATGTGCCATTGTCAATAAACTCTTTGCCACTTATTGTAAGTAGAGCCTTTGTTTGCAGATAGTTGTTTCGATATTTTTGATTGACTTCAAAGCCAGGTAAATTAACGTTTGTCCCCTTTGGTGCAAAAATCATAGATACGTTGCGACACCCCAGGCCTGAATATTGATAAATATCTTCGGATAAAAGTTGCATCTGCTCTTCGGTGTTATCTTGTGAGAGAACAGCTATAGAGTGACGATTATTTCGACATAGACGTTTGATACCTTGAAATTTACTCTCGAAATAGAGATTAGCCTCCCTGCCTCCAGTTGCGATAATGGCATCATATGTGATTGAATTGTCATGAATATATATAGGTATAAGCGGTTCAATCTCCTTTAATATTTTACACATGTACTCCATAAGTACCCGATCCTTACTCGATGGTTTTATCCACGCCTCATGACCTGCGGCCAATGTGCAGAGAAGATCCGAAAAGCCAACCAATGGAATATTCCCAGCCATAATAATAGCTATGCGTCGAGTCGAGTGACAAGGAAGAGTGGGGTAGGTGGCCATCCACTCTTCAAATTTACTCTTGCAGAGCATTTGCGAACGTATCGCCTCCACCGAGCGGCAAATATCTGCACGAGAGAACCAATTATTTGCCTCTACAGCCTCTTCGATAATTGATATAGATTCAGTCTCCCGATTAAACTCCGATAACTTCAATGAGAGCTCACACGCTATGTCGATCATTTTTTTCATGGTGTAAAGGTAGTAAAAAGGTAGCTAAATTGTACAAAATGAATATTTAAACAAAATATTTTATTGTGATATTTGTTAAATAATAATATTTGTCGTACCTTTGCGAGCCCGTGAAGTGCGGGAGTTGGATTACAAGTATTAATATAAACGTAAACAAAGTGGATTCATTAAGTTACAAGACTATCTCGGCAAATGAGGCGACAGTGACCAAAGAGTGGGTTATTATCGACGCTACAGACGAGGTATTAGGACGACTTTCATCGCAAGTAGCAAAAATCTTGCGTGGAAAGAACAAGCCTAGCTACACTCCACACGTTGATTGTGGTGATTATGTTGTCATCATCAACGCAGAGAAAGTGAAGCTAACAGGTAAAAAAATGACCGATAAGGTCTATGTACGACACACTGGTTATCCAGGTGGACAG
The DNA here is from genome assembly GCA_044433665.1 of Rikenellaceae bacterium. GTDB lineage: Bacteria > Bacteroidota > Bacteroidia > Bacteroidales > Rikenellaceae > Alistipes. The sequence continues at coordinate 39,881 of JAWXTJ010000015.1, read as the reverse complement.
CGTTTCGCTACACCTGCTGATTTCTTAGCACGTAAGCCTACATTCGTTATCGAGAAGGCTATTAAAGGCATGTTGCCAAAAACTCGTCTAGGCTCAGCCATGATGAGAAATTTGAGAGTTTATGCTGGTAGTGAGCACCCTCACGCTGGACAAAACCCAAAAGTAATTAAGTTAAACGAGATTAAGTAAAAATTTATGGAAGTTGTAAACACCGTAGGTCGTCGTAAGGCTGCTGTGGCTCGCGTATTCGTAAAGCCAGGTACTGGAAAGATTACAATCAACCACAAAGAGTTCGAGGTTTATTTCCCTTTGGAGATTCTTCGCTATCAAGTAAAGCAACCTTTTTTGGTGACTGGCACCGAGGGTAGCTTTGATGTAACAATCAACCTTGATGGTGGTGGAATCAAAGGACAAGCCGAAGCAGCTCGTTTGGGTATCTCTCGCGCATTGTGCGAGATCGACGCAGAATACCGCCCAGCTTTGAAGAAGAGCGGATTCCTAACTCGTGACCCTCGTGAGGTTGAGCGTAAGAAACCAGGTCAACCTGGAGCACGTGCGAAGTTCCAGTTCAGTAAGCGTTAATCCCTTACCGACCGAATTTTTGGCAAGCACAATTTGGGTTTCAAACTCTTCAGACTGCTTACAGAGTATTACTGAAAGTTGCCCAATTGCGGAAAATCCTTGGGATTGGCGAGGCCACTACCTAAAGGATTGAAGAAAAGAGAATTAAAATTTATAAGAATTAAAAACAATGTCACGTACAGATTTTAATACATTATTGGAGGCTGGTGCACATTTTGGACACTTAAAGCGTAAGTGGAATCCTAAAATGGCTCCATATATCTTTATGGAGAAAAATGGCATCCACATCATCGACCTTCACAAAACAGTTTTGAAGATTGATGAGGCAGCTGCGGCAATTAAAAATATCGCTAAAAGCGGTCGCCGTGTGTTGTTCGTAGCAACCAAAAAACAAGCTAAAGAGGTAGTTGCCGAAAAGGTTTCAGCTGTCGCTATGCCATACGTTACTGAGCGTTGGGCGGGCGGTATGTTGACTAACTTCCCTACAATACGTAAGGCCGTTAAGAAAATGTCTACTATCGACAAGATGGAGTCAGACGGTACTTACTCAAATTTATCAAAACGTGAGAGATTGCAAATCTCACGTCAGCGTGCAAAGTTGGAGAAGAACTTAGGTTCTATCGCTGACCTTACTCGTCTTCCAGCGGCTCTATTCGTAGTAGACGTTCAAAAGGAGTCAAACGCTGTTAAAGAGGCAAAAAGATTGAATATCCCAGTCTTTGCAATGGTAGATACTTGTTGTGATCCAACTAACATTGACTACGTTATCCCTGCAAATGACGATGCGGCTAAATCAATCGGTGTAATTCTTGATGTAATGTGTGCAGCAATCACCGAGGGTATCGAGGAGCGTAAACTTGAAAAAGAGAAAGAGGCTCAATTGAACCCAGAGGCAGAGGAGGCAGCACCACGCAAAGAGGCTAAACCACGTATCAAGAAGGTAGCTAAGGCTAACGACGAGGCAGCAGTTGCTGAGGTTGTAGCTGCTACACAAGAGGCTGAGGCACCTGTAGTTGAAGAGGCTCCAAAAGCTGAGGCAACTGTAGAGGTAGAAGAGGCTAAAGCTGAGTAATTAATTTAAAATATCAAATCGATACTATGGAAATTAAAGCAGCAGAAGTAATGAAACTTCGCAAGATGACAGGTGCAGGTATGATGGATTGCAAAAAGGCTCTTCAAGAGGCTGAAGGCGATTTCGCTCGTGCACAAGACATCATCCGTGAAAAGGGTAAACTCGTAGTTGCAAAACGTGCTGATCGCTCAGCTTCTGAGGGAGTTGTAGTGACAAAGATCGTTGGAACTAAGGCTTATATGGTTTGTCTTGCTTGCGAGACTGACTTCGTAGCTCAAAACAGCGAGTACTCAGCATCAGCAAACGCAATTCTTGACCTTGCAGTTGAGAGCGATTCAGCTGACCTTGAGTCATTCTTGGCATACAAAAATGCTGAGGGTCGTACAATCGAGGATATGGTAACTGAGAAGTCAGGTCAAACTGGCGAGAAGATCGAGTTGAACTATACTCGCATCGAGGCTCCATATTGCGCAGCTTACGTTCACTTCAACAAGAAGTTGGGAACTCTACTTGGTTTCAACGAGCCAATCGCAGAGCAGACAGCTCACGCAGTAGCTATGCAAGCAACTGCAATGGCTCCTATCGCTATCAGCGAGGCAGATTGTGATCCAGCAGTAGTTGCTCACGAGCGTCAAATTGCTCTTGATATGATGAAGCAAGATCCAAAGAATGCTTCTAAGCCAGAGAATATTCTTGCACAAATTGCAGAGGGTAAGATGCGTAAGTTCTTCGAGGAGAACACTCTTCTTGCTCAAGCAGTAGTTGGTGAGAAAAAATCTATCGCAGATTTTATCAAGGAGTCAAACCCAGCAGCAACAGTTATCGCATACAAGCGTTTCGCTTTGGAGGCATAATTTTACTACTCTTTTGTAAGAGTAATAAATAATTCAAAAATCCCCGATCGTTATCATTGATAACAATCGGGGATTTTTTACACCCTTCTCATTGACTCCGTCGGGCGGGGATAGCACCCCCGCTGGTGCATACATTTGTTGCGCTTTGGGCGTGCCGAGATTTTCAATCTCGGAAATTATAAGGATAAAATAGTTGCCGCAAATAAATTTGCACAACTATTTTATCCTTATAATTTTTTAAATGCCTTGCGGCATTTAAACCCAAATCGAGGTTCATCTCGCTTAAGTGTTTTTGAAAACAGCTTAAATCTGCATAAATTTCGTTGAAATATTGTAAAAACTCGTTGACGTGGATGGAACCTCGCTAAAGAGAGATGGTAACCTCGCTGATTTAGTGATGGCAACCGCAGGTTGACATAGATATATTTATTATAATGAGCTTATGGAAATTTATTTTCATAAGCTCATTATAATAAATATATCGTTGGGCAAAGCCCCACTAAATCAGTGCAATATAAAATCAAAAACGATAGTTTTTGGATCCAAGCTCGCTTGGTGCCCGTGCGGCATGAGCACGATGAGAGAGTTGTTTTTTATGCTGAAAAGTCGTTATATTAAATTTTTTTATATACATTTGTGCAGTAGTTCTTCAGTAACATCCAATAATAGAAACATCAAACACTAATATTAAAAATAATTATGAAGAGATTTACACTATTGATTTGCGCAGCTGTGAGCTGTTTTTCTGCTTCGGCTCAGTACGCATCAAAATCTTATTCTAAACTCATCGACGACACTGACTACAAATATATTGTAGGCGAGACTTCGGGTGAGATAATCAAAAACAATGCAATGGATTTATCTGGTTATGAGCGTTATGACCGTGATTTTTCTAAACTTTGGGAGTCGGAGCAGTTGCTTCAACTATTAAACCAATATGGATTAGAGGGCGCGGAGATTCGTCGTTATCCACGTGCAGGTAAGGTTTGGGCTGCTGTCGAGGGTTCTGTTTGGATGGTTGAGCCATCGCTTAAAAAACTTGTCGATATTGGTGATATTCCACCTGCGCTTGTTGCAAATAGTTGTGATGCTGATGTTCAGGCTGAGTTGATTTGGGTTGGTAATGCAACGCCAAAGGAGCTTGAGGGGTTAGATCTTACTGGAAAAATTGCTGTGGGTGATACTCGTGTTATGTCACTTCATACTGCTGTTGCTGAAAAGGGTGTTGCTGGAGTTATCTCAATTTACAATATGCGTCCTTTTGTTGATGCAACTCAGATTTCAAACCTTTCAATCAATGCGCAACTTGCTAAGCAGACTAAGACTTTTGCCTTCCAGATCTCTCCTCGTGAGGGTCAATCGCTAATTACAGCGTTGAAAGCAGGTCAGAAGATTACCGTTAAGGCTAAGGTTGCCACTAAAGAGGTAGATATGGAGTATCAATCTCCAACATGTTATATTGCAGGTAGTGATCCAGATGCTGGCGAGATTATCTTCTCGGCTCACCTCTTTGAGGGTTACACTAAACTTGGTGCGAATGACAATATGTCGGGTTCTGTAGTTTTGCTTGAGGTTGCTCGTTCTTTGAATAATCTTATCAATGCGGGACTTATTGAGCAGCCTAAGCGTACTTTAAGATTTATCTGGGGTGATGAGTTCGTTGGTATTATTCCTTGGGCTAATGAGAGTACTGAAATTATGGATAAGGCTCTATTCGACATTAACTTGGATATGGTTGGTATTAGCCTTTCGGATCAGAAGTCATTCTATCATCTTCACCGTACAACAATGGCTAACTCTCACTATGCTAATGATTTGGTTGAGAATATTTTCCGTTATGTAGGTATTACAAATCAAAATAGTATTCTTGTTGGAGATTTCAAAGATCCAGTTGTTGCACCTACAGGAAGTCTTGATCCATTCTATTATTCGCTAACTGAGCATTATGGTGCGTCGGATCATGAGGTGTTTAATGATTGGGGTATTCAGGTGCCTGCTGTGATGATGATTACATGGCCAGATGAGAATTATCACACTTCGAATGACCGTGTTGATAAGCTAGATGCAACGCAACTTAAGCGTGCTGCGGTTATCGCTTCTGTAGTTTCATATTATGCTGCTATTGCAGGTGAGGATGAGGCTCTTAAGATTGCAGGTGAGGTTAGCGGTAATGCACTTCGTCGTATGGCAACACAACACAATAAGGTGTCGAACGAGCTTAACACAACAAAGGATTTAAAGCATGCACTTTATCAAATTGATGCTGTGGCTATTGCTGAGAAGATGACTGTTGCTTCGATTGCGGAGCTTGCACCTGAGAGCACAAAATTATCTGCATATATTGCAACACAACAGGCTCAAATTGATCTATATGCGCAAGGTTTGAAGAAGGCGTTAACTGAGTATGTTGCTGCAATTGGTGGTGATACAAAGATTACTGTAAGCAAATTGGAGCGTGAGGCTGCATCAATTTATCCAGTTTCTACTCCACTTGTACGTGAGAGTGGTTATGGCGTTTTGATGTCTATTTTTGAGAATACAGGTGATAGACGTGCAATGTATATGGAGATGGCTAAACTCAATGTTGGTGATGCTGCTGAGGTGGCAAAGTTGACTAGAGATGGAGATAAATCAATTTTGGATATTTATAAGATGGTTATTGCTCAAACAACAGCTCCAGCGGATCTTCAATCAATGGTAGATTTTATTCATAGATTAGAGGCTAAAGGTTTGGTTACAACCTCTAAGAAGAGATAAATTTTAGGTAGATAAATGATGTAAATGCGAATTAGGGTTTTTCCTTGATTCGCATTTTATATTTTGTTCGGAATCGTTTGTATTAGGGTGTAAATGTGTAATTATTTGGTGTTGCCGCAACTTTTAACAATTTTTTTCGTTAAATTTGCACAAATTATCTTAAATTTTTATGGCTTCAAACGATTGGAAAGATAGGTTGGGTATGGTATACTCGACAGCAACTGATTATCAGTTTACAACAGCAGATGAATCTGTGGAGACTCTGCCACCCGCTCAGCAAGATCTACGTGTATGGCTCGACAAGAAACATCGAGCTGGTAAAGTCGCTACAATAGTGCGTGGCTTTGTGGGTGCGGATGATGATCTTAAGGAGTTGGCTAAAACGCTTAAAAGTAAGTGTGGTGTTGGCGGCTCGGCAAAAGATGGGGAGATTATAATTCAAGGAGATCACCGTGATAGGGTTGTGGAGATACTCACGAAGAGTGGCTACAAATCAAAAAAAGCTGGTGGTTGATATGAAAGTTCGTCTACTTATTATTTTTATGCTTGCTTGCTTTGTACAGAGTTCGCAAGCTCAATATTATTCGTGGGGTGCCGATAGATCATCGCTAAAATGGAGCCGACTCACGGGAGAAAAGGCGAGTGTGTTGTATCCCGATAGTGTGGAGGTTACCGCTCGAAGAATGATGCGATATATTGATGCTGTTTATGCGGATGAGGCCTTTGGTTTTGAACATTCAGCTATGGAGATTCCGTTTGTTGTGCATCCTGAGAATCTTTCATCTAATGGAATGGTTATGTGGATGCCGCTGAGGGTGGAATTTTTGTCGACACCTGCTACCGATAGTTACTCTATGCCATGGGTGAAGCAGCTTGTTGCGCATGAGTATCGTCATGTGGTGCAATATAGCAATATTAATCAATCAACGATAAAGGCCTTTAGCTGGATTTTTGGTCAGCAGGGTTCTGCTTTATCCTTGCTTTTTCCACCTTTGTATGCTCTTGAGGGTGACGCAACTATGATGGAGACTCAAGTGTCAACTTATGGACGTGGTTTGCAACCGTCGTTCTCGATTGGGTATCGTGCGTTGGCCGATGAGTTGCTCAATGAGAAGAGTTTTTTGAAGTGGAGATGTGGTTCATATACTGGATATATTCCAGATCATTATCGCATGGGTTATCAGATGATGTCGTATGCTTATGATAAATATAATGAAAATATTCTCGATAAGACATTTAGATATATCTCTCGAAATCCGCAATTTATCTCGCCTTATTCGATTGCTCTAAGAAAATATTATGACACTTCGACCAAGGAGTTGTTTTATGAGACATTCTCTTCGCTCGTAGATTTTTGGAGCTCGGCATCTTCGGTTGAAAATTCGGCTGAGATAATTAGCAAAAGTGAGAAGCGTAATTTTGTAACTTATTCATATCCAATTGTCCTGCCTGACGGGAAGGTCTTGTCGCTTAAAGAGGATTATACTGATCCCTCTCGTTTTGTTATCTTCGATCCAGAGAGTGCAGAGGAGACTATTGTGACACATACAGGATCAATTTCTACACGTCCTGCCTATGCTGCTGGGCGTGTTTGGTGGACGGAGTATCGTCGATCATCTCTTTTTGAGGAGGCTGTAAATTCACAACTCTGTTATATGGATGTTGACACCAAGCGAGCGAAGTCGCTCAAAGGTTTCAAGAGTGCTTTTTATCCAACGCCTATTGGGGAGTCGGCCGAGCATATTGCTTATTTTGAGTATCATTCTACGGGGCAATATACCGTGGTGGAACTTGACGGTGGGGTAGAGGTGGCTCGCTTTGCGGTTGATTATCCGAATGAAGTGCATTCGATGGCTTGGGATAATTTAACTGAGCGTCTCTATATTGTTGTTACTGGAGAAGAGGGTATGTGGATTGAACAGCAGTGTGAGGGTGGTTTTGAACCTTTGACTCGGGCTGCTTATATTACGTTGAGTAATCTAACTGCACGAGATGGAGTTTTATATTTTGGATCTATTGGTTCGGGTAAGGATGAGGTTCACTCTTTTGATATTGCCTCGGGGGTGGAGTCTCAGATTTCGGAGTCTACATATGGTTCGTTTCAGCCTGCTGCGGGTGATGGAGAGGTTTATATGACCACTTATGATAAAATGGGTTATCATCTTTCACGTCAAAGTGATACGGTGAAGATTGCTAAGGTCGATTACTCTCGTGTGCCGACAACTGTGGTGAATCCAGAGTATAAAAAGTGGGATGTGATAAATTTGGATAGTGTGAGATTTGATACGGCTGATTTAGAGCGCTCAGAGAGTGAGTATAAGAGTCGAAAATATAGAAAGGGTACACATCTGTTCAATGTGCATAGCTGGGCTCCAATTCGCTTTGATCCGTTTAATATTTTAAGCGAGATGACCTTGGATATTGGTTTGGGAGCTACTTTAATTTCGCAAAACCTTTTATCGTCGTGTGAGGCTTTTGTATCGTATGGATGGGATTATTATCAAGGTTCTGTCTTGAATGGAGGTGTTAGTTACGATGGATTGGGTGTTGATCTCTCTTTGTCGACAACTTATGGTGGTGAGCAGAATTTATATCTTATTTCTGATTCAGCTATTAATCTAAAGAAATATTCAGATGTGAGTCTTTCGGCAAGTCTGCCTCTATATTTTAATCGAGGGTATAAGAATCATATGTTGACAATTTATGGAGCCTGGAGTTACTCAAATGGAGTTTTGCCAACTGGATTGTCGCATGATTATGTTGTCGATGCCGAAACAGGACAGCAGACATTAGAGATCTCAGCTACAGATATTCAAGAGGGACTCAATAAAGTTTCGTTCGGAGTGGGGTATAGTAATTATGTGCGTTCGGCCTATCGTGATTTGGCTACTCCATTGGGATATTCTGTAAGTGCAGCTTATGGAATAAATCCATTTAATTCGGAGTTTTCGCAACTAGTTTCGCTCTATGGAACTCTATATACTCCAGGTTTTGCAAAGAATAATTCATTTATTTTATCCGCTGCATTTCAGGATAATATAGGCGGTTATCGAATCAATGACTATAGTTTATTGAGCTTTGCATCTTCGGTGTTGGTGCCACATGGTTTTAGTTATCTCGATGTGTCGAGCAATAACTATTTTGCAGCCTCGACAAAGTATAAATTTCCAGTCTGTTATCCAGACTTTCCGCTTTTAGATTTGGTCTATTTCAAACGCATAAGTTTGGGTTTAGGAGCGGATTATGCTCAATATAAATGGACAGAGACATCTACTGAATCAATTCACTCTTATGGTGGTGATTTGATTATTGATCTCAATGCAATCTCGATGACCTCAGCTTCGACGGTTACCGCAACTCTGTCACTATATAAACCTGAGAATAGAAGTTTATATTTCCAATTTGGACTATCATTACCTTTTTAAGTAAATTCTTAGTAAATTCTGACGAGTCAATAAGTTTTTTTTGTAAATTTGTGCCATTATGAGTAGTAAAGTAAAAACTAAAAAGGGTGGTAGTGTTGTTATAACGCTAATGTGGGTTATTGTATTCCTTCCATTCCTCTTGATAATGACCTTGTTAACTCTTGCTGGAGTAGGTGTTTTTGGTCGACTTCCATCGTTTGTTGAGCTGGAAAATCCAAAGAGCAATTTGGCTACAGAGATCTATGCGGATAATGGTGAGGTGATAGGTACATTCTTTATTGAGAATCGTTCGTATATGCAATATGACGAACTGTTTCCTCTCAATTCAAAGGATCATATCTCGCTTCAAGGTGAAGATGTTCCACCTGTTGTGGCGGCACTTATTGCAACCGAGGATGCTCGTTTTACGCAACATGGAGGAGTCGATATTCCGTCGCTTTTCCGTGTCGGAATTAAAAGTATAGCGCTCCGAGATATGTCACAAGGTGGAGGTTCAACCATCACACAACAGTTGGCGAAAAATCTTTTTCCACGTGATACAGTTAGAACACGAAGCAAGGTTGGACGTGTTTCGAAACTTGTTGTAACAAAGTTCAAGGAGTGGATTACAGCGGTTAAATTGGAGTATAACTACACCAAAGAGGAGATCGCAGCAATGTATCTCAATACCGTTGCTTACGGTTCTAATGCGTATGGAATCAAATCAGCGTCACAAATTTTCTTCAATAAAATGCCTAATGAACTTAATGTTCAAGAGGCGGCAGTTCTTATTGGAGTTGTGAATGCACCTACACGATACTCTCCTGTGAGTAACCCTGAGAGTTCGTTGACAAGAAGAAATGTGGTTATAAGTCGTTTGGCAACAGCGGGAGCAATCTCGAAATCGGTTGCTGATTCACTCTCGCAGTTACCTATCGAACTGAACTATTCGCCCGTATCGAATAATTATGGTCAGGCGACATATTTCCGTGAGATGTTGCGTTTGACAATGAATGCAGAGCGCCCTAAGAGAAGCCAATTCTATAATGAGTGGGATTATGAGCAGGCCATAAAGCAATATGATGAAAATCCACTTTATGGATGGTGTAAGAAGAATGTTAAGGCTGATGGAACACCATACAATATTTATCGTGATGGTTTGAAGATCTACACAACGATCAATGCAGATATGCAACGTTATGCCGAACAGATGGTTCAAAAGCAGATGGAGAGTGTGATTCAACCAAAGATGGATGCTCAATATCGAAGTACAGGTAAACTATTCAATGATGCAGATGCTGAGGCAATCGCAAAAATCATGAATAACGCAATTCGTTATTCGGATCGTTACTATCAAATGAGCCATGCAGGATTCTCAAGAGAGCAGATATTAAAGAGCTTTGACGAAAAGTGTAAAATGAAGATATTTACATACAAAGGCGAGCGAGATACACTTATGACACCTCGTGATTCGATTCTGCACCATAAACGAATTATGCGTGCTAGTTTCGTAGCGATGGATCCTCGAAGTGGTCATGTTAAGGCTTATGTTGGAGGTACAAACTTCAAATATTTCAAGTATGATATGGCAAAGCAGGGTAAGCGACAAATTGGTTCGACAATCAAACCGTTTATCTATACATTTGCTATTGACCAACTTGGTTTGACACCTTGTACAACTGTGCCTAATTTGCCTGTAACCATTGAAACTTCTAACGGTGCAGCATGGTCTCCAAAGGAGTCTAGTGAAGTGGAGTATGATGGTGTGTTGCATCCAATTTCATGGGGCTTGGCACGAAGTCGTAATAACTACTCGGCAGCAATTATGAAGCAAGCTAAGCAACCTGCCGCTGTGGCTAATTTTATACATAATTTGGGTGTGAAGAGCTTTATTGATCCTGTGCCAGCATTGTGTTTAGGTACTTCGGAGTCGAATGTTTTCGAATTGGTGGGTGCTTATTCAACTTTTGTGAATCAGGGAGTTTATACCGATCCAATATTTGTAACTCGAATTGAAGATCGTCAAGGAAATGTTATCTCAACATTTACCCCTCAGTCTCAAGATGCAATAAGCGATAAGACAGCCTATACAATGCTCGGAATGTTGCAGGGTGTTGTTAAAGGAGGTACCGCAAACCGTCTAAATTGGGCATATAATATGGCCGATGTAGAGGCAGGTGGTAAAACGGGAACCTCACAGAGAAACCGTGACGCTTGGTTTATGTGTGTCACACCTCGTCTTGTAGCTGGTGCATGGGTTGGAGGAGAGGATCAATTTGTTCACCTATTGTCGGCAGGTGAGGGTTCAGTCATGGCTCTACCAATTGTCGGTAGCTTCTTCGAGAAGGTCTACGCTAATCAAAATTTAGATATTAGTCGCACCGATAGATTTTTGCGTCCAACTTCGGCAGTTATTTACAATTGCAACGAAGAGGAGGGTAAAACATTGAATGAAGATGATCCTTTCAAGGATGAATTTTTCCAGTAATCAATAGAATAATTAATATAAAACAAAAGAATGAAATTTGCAGTAGTAGGCGCTAGCGGCGCTGTAGGACAGGAGTTCCTTAAGATATTAGAGGAGCGTGATTTGCCAATTGATGAGTTGGTACTTTTTGGTTCACCTCGTAGCGCTGGTTCAGTTTACACATTTAAAGGCAAGGAGCTTACAGTTAAGCTATTGCAACATAATGATGATTTTAAAGATATTGATATTGCACTTGTTTCGGCAGGTGGCTCAGCCTCTAAGGAGTTCGCTGAGACTATCACTAAGCATGGTGCTTTGATGATTGATAATTCAAGTGCATTCCGTATGGATGATGATGTGCCGTTAGTTGTGCCAGAGGTAAATCCTACAGATGCTCTTAACGCTCCACGCAATATTATCGCAAACCCTAACTGTACAACTATTCAGATGGTTGTAGCTCTTAAGGCGATTGAGTCTTTGTCTCATATTAAGCGTGTTAGAGTCTCAACTTACCAATCTGCAAGTGGTGCAGGTGCTTCGGCTATGGATGAGTTGATTGCTCAAAATGCTCAGCTGGTAAATGGTGAGGAGCCAACAATTGATAAGTTTGCTTTTCAATTAGCTTACAATGTTATCCCTCAGGTAGATGTTTTTGCAGATAACGACTATACCAAAGAGGAGATGAAGATGTATAACGAGACACGCAAGATTATGCACTCAGATGTTAAGGTTTCTGCAACTTGTGTACGTGTTCCAGTTATGCGTGCTCACTCGGAGAGTATTTGGGTTGAAACGGAGTCTCCAATCACACCTGAGGAGGCACGTGCGGCATTTGCAGCAGCTGAGGGTGTTGTTCTGATGGATGAGCCACGTGAAAAGGTATATCCAATGCCTTTGTTTATTGCAGGTAAGGATCCAGTTTATGTTGGACGTATTCGTTCAGATATAAGCTCGGAGAATGGTTTGACATTCTGGTGTGTAGCTGACCAAATTAAGAAGGGTGCAGCCTTGAATGCAGTTCAAATTGCTGAGTGGCTTATGCGAAATAAGTAATCGAAATATCAGATAAAAAAGAGGAGACTTGCGGATTATATAATCTGTGAGTCTCCTCTTTTTTTTGCGTTTGTATTCTTATATCAGAAAGGGTATTTTGTTAGATTATTAAGCCTGATTTTAAGCCTTTGGAGTGTGTTATTATTCCTAAATTTGCGGAGTTGTAAAGCTACATATAAATGTGTGGTTGCAGGATAAAAGAATAATAATTATGATAAGAACTAAATTGTGGATGTTGGCCAGCTGCATTCTCTCCTTAAGTTGTGCGTCGCAAAAGGATATTAGCTATTTGCAAGGTACTTCAAAGGGTTACACGCAGCAGATAGACAAACTCTTTGAGGTTAAGATTAAGTCGGACGATTTAATTGCAATAATGGTAAATAGTCGTGACGCAGAACTTGCACAGATGTTTAATCTTCCAATGATAACCTCTCAGAGCGGGAATAGAGTCTCCAGTCAAAATACAATATTGGCATATTTAGTTGATGCACAAGGTAATATTGATTTTCCGCAATTGGGTGTAATTCATGTCGAGGGGATGACCCGTTCGCAATTGACCTCTTATATTAAGAAAGAGCTGATTGAAAAGGGTTATATTAATGATCCTGTTGTCACCATTCAGTTTCAAAATTATCAAGTTTCTGTTATTGGAGAGGTTGTTCGTCCAGGGAGTTTTTCGATTTCGAGTGATCGAGTTACAATCTTCGACGCTTTGAGTATGGCAGGTGATATGACAATTTATGGACAGCGTGATAATGTGAGAGTTATACGTGAGGAGAATGGTGTGCGGAGTATTGCGGTTGTGGATTTGCGACACTCTGATATTTTAAATTCACCTTATTATTATCTTCAGCAAAACGATGTAGTTTACGTAGAGCCTAATCGTGCACGTGCTGGGCAGAGCGAGATTAATACAAATAGATCTATCGGCACTTACGCCTCTATTCTTTCGGTATTTATCTCTATCGCTTCCATATTTATATAATTTTAATGCAAGAAGATGAAGAGTATAAATAAGCTAAGTGGGGCGGTGAGTGGTATTTCAATGGAGCAAATTAGTGTAAAAGAGATATTTACGATATTTTTTCGCTATAGAGTCTGGTTTATCATCTCAATGATTTTAATGATTGCACTTGGATTAGGTTATCTAGCCGTTGTGCCAACGATTTACTCACGCAGCGCAATCGTGATTGTGGAGGATGAGGGTAGCGGAGTGGGTGTTAGTGAGGCTACAGCGTTTCATGAAATTTTTTCTATGGGTGCAAGCTCAGTTTATAATGAAATTGGTTTGTTTCGAAGTAATAGATTGATTTGTGAGGTGGTTGAGCGTCTTGGGCTGGAGACAAGTTATCGGATGCGTGAGTCGGTTAGAATGGTCGATTTATATAAATCGAGTCCTTTGAAAGTGTCGTTTGTTGATATTCTGCCAGATCAAAATATAAGTTTCGTAGCTGAATTGCTTGATAATTTGCAAGTTAAGATTACAGGATTTGTGATTTATAGTCAGGGACAATCATCTAATCGAATAGTCCTCGATGATCGGATTGTCACCTTTGGAAATTTAGTTTCGACCGAGTATGGTGGCTTCGTAATAACGCCAACCCTTTTTATGAACGATGATATGATTGGTCGAAGAATCTATATCAATCGTGATAGTCCAAAAATTATGGCTCGTAACTATTTGGAATCTTTAAATGTTGGGATGGTCGATAAATTTGGTTCTCTGATCTCGATCTCAATTGAGGATGAGAGTATTAGCCGAGCGGATGATATTATAAATACCCTTATTGATGTCTATCGGGATGATGCTGTAAGGGACAAAAATATAATTCTAAGCAATACCACGCAATTTATCGAAGAGAGATTATCTATCATCGAGGCAGATTTAAAAGCTATAGATGCAGAAATTGAACGCTTTAAGCGAAACAATAATATCACAGATGTTCTCTCGGAAGGAAATATCTATCGTGAGAGTATAAGCCGCATAGATCAAGAGAATCTAAATATTGAAAATCAATTAAATATGGCTCAATATATGAAGTCATATTTGGAAAATGAGGCCAATATTTCAGCGCTTTTGCCTGTAAATATTGGCATTGGGGATTCAGGTTTGCAGATGCAAATTTCTCAGTATAATGAAAATATGAATCAGCGCAATAGAATGATTGTCAATAGTAGCGTGAATAATCCCTTGGTGATTGATTTGCAAAATATTTTAGCAGGTATGCGTTCATCTATATTGTTGTCAATTAATAACTTAATAGCTAATTTAGAGATTCAAGCACGAAATATTTCAGTGAAAGAGGTCGAGAGCCTTGATAAAATCAAGGATATTCCCTCGCAGCAAAAATATATTGTCAATATTCAGCGTCAGCAAACTATCAAGGAACAATTATATCTATATCTACTCAATAAAAAAGAAGAAAGTGAGCTTCAGCGCTCAATTACTGAAAGTAGCTGCCGAGTTGTTGATTATGCTCATGGGAATTTAAAACCTGTGTCACCAAATAAAATATTTATCCTCCTTTTTTGTATAGCTTTAGGATTTATAATCCCTGCAATTTTAATATATGTAATCAAGCAATTTAACACGATGGTTATGACCCGAAGTGACATTAAAGGAGTTCTGCAAGTTCCATTTTTGGGAGATATTCCGCTACAGAGAGGTATTGAAGATAATGGAATAGTTGTGACTGAGGGGAGTAGAGATGCTGTTGGTGAGGCGTTTAGAATCGTGAGAGATAACATAGATTTTATGAATATTGATTCTTCACGCAGGAGTAGCGTTATTCAATTAACCTCCTTTAACCCAAATTCAGGAAAAACTTTCGTCTCGATAAATCTTGCAATGAGTATGGCTTTGGGAGGAGCTAAGGTTGTTCTGCTCGATCTCGATATTCGCAAGGGAACACTCTCTAAAGCGGCTCACATTAGAGCACATCAAGTTGGTGTAAGTCAATATTTAAGTGGAAAGATTGCGGATGTAAATAAAATTATTCGCCCTTTTGCTAAAGATATTCCGTTTGATATAATCTCGTCGGGAGTCTTGCCTCCAAATCCTGCTGAACTTCTTAAAGGTGATCTTTTAGCAAAAATTATCGGAGAATTGCGAGAAAAATATGATTATATAATCATTGATAACCCTCCTTACGGTGTTGTGGTCGATGCCGCAATATGTGCTCGTTTATGCGATCAATCAATATATGTTGTTCGAGCAGGTAGATTTGATAAACGTTTTTTAGGCGATATTCAAGAGTTATATGATTTGCAGAAATTGCCAAATATGAGTGTGCTGCTCAACGGTGTAGATTGCAAAATTAATGGATATGGTTACGGATATGGTGATAGCGAGGAGTCAAATAAACCATGGTATAAACATCTATTAGGATTATTTTCAAAATAAATTATCCATTTATTGGAAGCCTATTGTGACCAAATAAAAATCTACCATGTAGAGTGTTATAAAATTTAGACCTGCATAATCTACGCTGTTTTAATGCGTAAATTATGCAGGTCTAATTATTTAATGCAGAAATCTATTTAGTAGATACGCTCAATAGATTGCTTAACATGCTCATTTGTAAGATACTCGTCATACTCAGTATATTTGTCGATAATACCTTTAGGTCCAATCTCGATGATACGATTCGAAACTGTGTTGATAAACTCGTGGTCATGAGATGTCATAAGCACAATTCCCTTATAGCTCATAAGAGAGTTGTTAAACGCCTGAATCGACTCCATATCAAGGTGGTTAGTCGGAGAGTCCAAAACAAGTGCATTTGGCTCCTCCACCATCATTTTTGCAATCATGCAACGGATCTTCTCACCTCCAGAAAGTACATTAACTGCCTTGTAAACATCCTCACGAGCGAATAACATCTTACCTAGATAACCACGCAAATATACCTCTAAAGTATCCGAAGAGTATTGAGCTAGCCAATCAATAATCGACATTTTACTCTCGAAGAACGAGTGATTGTTGAGTGGCAAATAACTATTTTTGATTGTCACACCCCACTTGGCCTCACCTGTGTCGGGAGTATCTTTTCCTGCAATAATTTCAAGCAGAGCAGTTACAATACGAGGCTCACGAGAGATAAATGTAACCTTGTCACCCTTATTAATCGTGAAATTAACATCAGAAAATAGAGTCTCGCCGCCAATACTCTTGCTAAGATTGGTAACCTCCAAAATATTTGTTCCAGGCTCACGCTGCATTGTGAAAATAATACCTGGATACTTGCGCATAGATGGTTTAATCTCCTCAATGTTAAGTTTTTCAAGCATCTTCTTTCTCGATGTAGCTTGCTTAGATTTTGCAACATTTGCAGAGAATCGCTGAATAAACTCCTGCAACTCCTTCTTCTTCTCCTCAGCCTTTTTATTCTGCTGAGCTTGCTGACGTTGAGCAAGTTGACTCGATTGATACCAGAAATTATAATTTCCCGAGAATAGATTAATCTCGCTATAATCAATATCAAGAATATGTGTACTTACAGCATCCAAGAAGTGGCGGTCATGCGATACAACAAGCACTGTAGCATCATAATTAGCCAAGTAATTCTCCAGCCACATCACAGTATTCACATCAAGGTCATTGGTAGGCTCATCCAGAAGCAAATTATCAGGCTTTCCAAATAGCGCCTGAGCCAACAAAACCAAAACTTTCTCCTTTGGATTCAACTCACCCATCATAGTGTGGTGCTTATCCTCTTTGATTCCCAGGCCACTAAGCAGTGTCTCAGCCTCATTCTCAGCATTCCAACCATCAAGCTCAGCAA
Organism: Rikenellaceae bacterium; assembly: GCA_044433665.1. Classification (GTDB taxonomy): domain Bacteria; phylum Bacteroidota; class Bacteroidia; order Bacteroidales; family Rikenellaceae; genus Alistipes. The sequence continues at coordinate 22,908 of JAWXTJ010000015.1, read as the reverse complement.
AGATCATCTCCAGCTCAGCTGCCTTTTCACCGTCAGCATCAGAAAAATCCTCTTTAGCGTAAAGAACCTCCTTTTGTTGTGTAATATCCCAAAGCACTGAGTGACCCATAAGTACAGTATTGAGCACGGTGCAGTGGTCATACTCATTGTGATCCTGTTTCAAAACCGAAAGACGCTCGTTAGGCCCAAAGGTCACGTTACCCTTTGTGCAATCAACCTCGCCACTTAAAATTTTGAGAAAAGTAGATTTACCTGCGCCATTAGCGCCAATCACACCGTAACAGTTGCCTGGTGTGAATTTAAAATTAACATCCTTAAAAAGAACTCGCTTACCAAATTGAAGCTCTATATTCGATACTGTAATCATCTCTATGCTTTTAAATAAGCGGCAAAGATAACCATTTTATATTGTAAATGTATTAATGCGCAAAAAAATATTAAATTAACATTGAGATATTTTCGAAAAATATTATCTTTGCTCACATGAAGCAAAAAATATTATTCGTATGTCTCGGCAATATTTGCCGTTCTCCAGCAGCCGACGGAGTGCTGCAAGCAATGGCAGCTAAAGTAGGTTTAAGTGAACTTTTCGAAATAGACTCAGCGGGAACCTACGCAGGTCACGCAGGAGAACTTCCCGATCACCGCATGCGTCAAGCGGCTGCCAAACGAGGATACTCCCTTACACACCGCTCTCGCCCAGTTGAAATTGATGATTTCTTCACGTTCGATAGAATCATCGCAATGGACGACAGCAATGTAGAAAATCTTCGTCGTTTAGCCCCCTCTCCCGAGGCCACAGCAAAAATAGAACGTTTCGCATCGCTCTGTGCTCGTCACAAAGAGGTTCATTACATCCCTGATCCATATTATGGCGGTCACGATGGCTTCGATAGAGTGCTAGATCTTTTGGAAGATGGTTGTCAAACTATCCTCGACGCTTGTGCAGAGCAATAATATAACTTGTAAATAGAGGCAATAACATCATACCAAGCAGGGGAAGTATCACAGAAAGAATCTTCCCCAGCGTGGTAACAGGGTATATGTCAGAGCCAACAGTCGTAAGACTCATCCACGCCCACCAAATCGCATTCCCTAGCCCATGCAGATTTGGATTTACATGATACTCAATATCGTAAAATATCAATGCAGCAATATAAGTAAAAAGAATAGTCACCATCAAATAAGCCAACAATATTTTATCAATACTCTGAGCTGTAACTAACCGCACAAAAAGCCGATAAAATGAGATTATTGCCCTTAGTATCGGTAATAACCCCAATGAGAGTGCCATTTCACGATTCACATCAACGCCACAAAACATAATAATCGCCAAATAAGGAGTTGAAATAATCAAAATCGGTAACCTCTGCAAAAAAAAATGCCTTCTGCGGAGAGCATTATGTAGTTCAACAAAGAATTTCACAATATAAGTTGAGCAAATCACCCCTTCGATAGCGATATAATAAGGTGTAAAATCAAGATGATTGCTCGAAATAATCTCTACGGAGAGAGCAACGAGCAGAATAACGCTACCGACAACGGCAATATCGTCAATTTTTGTACGCATTCAAAAAAAATATTGATAATAATTACCTGTTCAAATTCAGTACCATAGCAACCCCGAGGTAAATAAATAGCAATTTTTTACATAAAAAATTTTGGTATTAACTAAAAATGTTATATCTTTGCACACGCAAAAGGAAACAATGGCGGGTTAGCTCAGCTGGTTAGAGCGCATGATTCATAATCATGAGGTCCCGAGTTCAAGTCTCGGACCCGCTACAAGAAGTCACACTTATTAAGGTGTGGCTTTTTTTGCAACCTTGCGCAAAACCTAAAACCACTAACCATTTAAAACTGATTCTAAAGGTGTCTATATTGCCTAAAAAAACACCCCAGTGTGCGCTTAGCGCCATACCTATATTATATATACTGCAAGCGCAACTTTCTCCATGTGTACAAAATACTCCTTCTAGTTTATCTGAAGTGATATTTTAGGGGAACTATCTACGCTAACCATGTGAGTAATTTTTTTTAATACTTTCGCATAAAAAACGAATAAATTGCATCTAAAAGTTTGGCAGTTTGATAAATTTTGCGTAAATTCGCATTACGGATTGAGCCATATATTAATATATAAGCGATAAAACATTCCGTAACGACCAAAAGAAAATGAATAAAAACGAAATATATTAACCAATTTTATAAACTAAAAAAAATTAAAAACACAACAGAAAGAATTTTTTAACCAACCAACTAGGAGATCGCATTTTAAATGCCTGATATATCTCCACAAAAACAAAAGCCACTTAAACTAACTAACAATTTAAGCATTATGAATTTAAATTTACTTAAACTTCTTTGTGCTAAGAGTTCGCTTCTTCAAACAAACGGCGAAACTCTTGAAAAGAGAGAGACAACACAAAAAAGCAGCCAACTCCTAAAGAGTCTAGCTTTATCTCTTCTTTTTGTCGCAATTTCTAGCGTCGGTTTTGCACAATACCGCGCAGCAACAGGTACTGTTACCGACACAGACGGTCTGCCAATCATTGGAGCAACTGTAATGATCGACGGTACAACAACAGGTACAACAACTGACATTGACGGTAACTACTCGATCTCACCAGTATCAGAGGCAACCGTTTTGGTATTCTCATACATCGGTTATGAGACACAATCTGTTCCAGTCGGAGCAAGAACAAAAATCGACATCGCACTAGAGACTGCGGCTGAGGACATCGGCGAGGTAGTCGTAGTAGGTTACGGTGTTCAAAAGAAAGAGACCCTTACAGGTTCTATCGTTCAAGTAGACGGTGATGAGGTAATGGCAGGTAAAGGTACATCAAGTGCACTTGTTGCAATGCAAGGAGAGATGCCTGGTGTTACTGTAACTCGTTCTTCAACTCGTCCAGGTAATGAGTCTGCTGACATCAAGATCCGTGGTGATATGTCAGTTAACGGCGTATCTCCACTTATCCTTTTGGATGGTGTTGAGATCTCTGAGACTCAACTTTCTCAAATCAACTCTATGGACATCGCTTCATACTCAGTTCTTAAGGACGGTTCTGCAGCGATCTTCGGTACAAAGGCTGCTGGTGGTGTTATCTTGGTAACAACTAAGCGTGGTGAGAAAGGTGCTGTTAAAATCGACTTCAACGCTGAGCTTCAAATCAATACTCCTATCGACTTCCCTCTAGCAACTATGCAAGAGTGGGCTGAGATGTGTTACACTGGAGGTGGACGTTCTGCTGTAGATTATATCGATGCCAACGGTGACGCTCAAGTAGGCGCAACAACTTACCCAGGTTTCTTCTCTGCTGACCAATATCTTAACATCATGAATGGTGGTACTGAGGAGTGGATCACATACAATGCTCCTAACTACTATCCTACACCACTTAACTCTGGTGCAACAGATAATGGTAGCTACTATGACTATATGTATGGTACAACACTTTCTCAACGTTACAACGTTTCTGCATCTGGTGGTACTGACAAAGTAACTTACCGCTCTTCTTTGGGTTACTCTAACGAGCGTTCTGTATTGTCATTCGTTTATGACGGTGCTCGCAAATATAACTTCCGTACAAACGTAGGTTACCAAATTAGCGATATGTTGACAACTGACTTCAGCGTTTCTTATGACAACCGTATCACTGATACTCCAACTCAAGGTATTGGTTCTGGTATTGATAACCCATGGATGTTCCCTATCTACAATCTTGATGGTAACTACTATGGTGCATTTGGTACAGGTGTTAACTACTTGGCTCAACTTGACGAAGGTGGTCGTACAACTAATTCTCAAGAGATTCTTAACATTGGTGGTGTATTCACACTCGATATGGACAAGTATGTAAAAGGTCTATCTTTCAAATACTCAGGTAACTTCTCTCGTCGTTATGGTGAAAAAATGGCTCGTTCAAGCCAATACACAGTTTATGATTGGGGTGATACTGACTATACTTCTGCTAGCTCAACTACAACTACAGCTAACAACACTTATGTACAATACACTCTAGCGTTTACAAATTACCAAAATAACGTCCTTCAAGCAAACTGGGATCGTTCATTCGGAGATCACAACCTAGGTTTGATGGTCGGTATGACAGCTGAGACTAAGGGTCAACACTCTTATTCTTTGAAGCGTACAAACATGTCAACTAACGATCTTGATGACCTTGACACTGGTGATACTACAACTGATTCACTTTCAGGAGGTAGCTACAAGAGTGCTTTGGTATCTTACATGGCTCGTTTCAACTACAACTACAAAGGTATCTATATCGCTGAGGGTTCTATCCGTCGTGATGGTTCATCTTGTCTTTCTTTGGAGAATCGTTGGGCTAACTTCCTTTATGGTTCTGCTGGTGTTCGCCTTTCTGAGCTTGACGCACTTAAGGGTGGTTTCTTCGATAACTTGAAGGTTTTCGGTTCTTATGGTGAAACTGGTTCTACAACTGGTATCGACTCTTACGATGCTTTCTCTACTATCACAACAAGTAGCCGTTACTTCGGTCTTGACGATGTAACTCAAGCTAACACAGCTTACATGGGTATGACTTCTGACGATCGTACTTGGGAGCGTGTTGCTAAGAGCAATATCGGTGTTGATTTCACAATTCTTGATGGTCGCTTGAGCGGTATCGTTGAGTACTTCTACAACACTAACAACGACATGTTGGTATCTGTAACTTATCCTCAAGTATTGGGTGGTACTGCACCTAAGACTAACTCTGGAGACTTCAAGGCTCAAGGTTGGGAGGTTGCTTTGACATGGAGAGACAATATCGGTGACGATTTCTCTTATAGTGTAGGTCTTTCTGCATGGGATAGCCAAAGTGAGGTAGTAACAATGGAGGGTGCAAACACAATTTCTCCAGGATCTAACTCAACTATAGAGGGTTACCCACTTAACTCACTATTTATGTACGAGACTAACGGTATCTTCCAAAACGAGGCTGACGTTCTTTCATACTACGAGGCTTATGGTTTCTCTGATCCAGATAATCAACTTTCTTACAAATCAGGTACTCAACTTTCTAGCTACGCTTATAGAAGTTCTTCTAAACTTGTTGCTGGTTGTGTTGAGCGTGTAGATACTAACGGTGACGGTTCTATCACAACTGACGATGCTACTTACTTTGGTGACCAAGATGCTCACTATAGCTACGGTATCAACCTTAGCATGAAGTACAAGAACTGGGATTTCACAGCATTCTTCCAAGGTGTTGGTCAACAAAACATCTACCGTACAGGTCGTCTTTCTTACCCATTTGCTTCATGGTGGACTAACCAAAACCCATATTACATCGACTCAACTTGGTCTGAGACTAACACAGACGCTGAGCAACCAATGTACTTCGGTAAGGGTGACTCTCGTAACACATGGAACTACCGTTTGAACGACATCAACGTAGTAAAGGCTTCTTATCTACGTGCTAAGACTATCAGCCTTGGTTATAACGTTCCTAACGAGGTTGCTAATAAGATCGGTTTCAGCAACGCACGTATCGCAGTATCTGGTAATGACTTGTTCGTAATTTCAAATATCCAAGATGGTCTTGATGCTGAGCAAGCAAGTGCTGCAACAACAGTATTCCCTATGAGTTCATCTGTAATATTTAATTTGCAATTTTCACTATAAAACACTTTAAATACAATGAAAAATTTAAAAATATATAAGTATAATCTGTTAGTATTACTTGCAGGTATGCTAGCTTTCTCTTCTTGCGAGAGCACGCTCGATCAAGAGCCGCTAGATCAGCTTACAGAGGCTATCTATTATAAAACTCCAGAGCAATTCGAAGCAGCAGCTAATTACCTTTATGAGTATTTTGGCTTTGAGTATGGTGATACTGATGCGTCGGATTTGACAAATAACTATGGTGAGACTGAGCCTTATGGATGGGGTACTACTTCTCTAGTTGAGACTGATACTGACTGGTCTAACCCTTACATTCGTTTGCGTCGTGCAAATATCGTAATTGAAAAAGCGTTTGAGTATGAGGCTGATGGTAACGCAATGAGCGATATTTACCAATCATTGGGTACTGGTTATTTCTTCCGTGCATGGTGCCACTGGAAACTTCTTAAGGTGTTTGGTGGTGTACCTGTTGTAACTACTGTTGTTGACGTTGCTGATGATGTTCTTTGGGGACCACGTAACAGCCGTTATGAGGTTATCTCTCAAATCATTGCTGACTTGGATGAGATTATCGACAATGAGATGCTTCCTACAACTGCTGCTCTACCTGATTCTGATATAGGTAAAGTTACAATGGAGGCTGCTAAAGCATTCAAAGCTCGTATCTGTTTGTACGCTGGTACATGGGACAAATATGTAGGTACTGCAACTGATGGTGACGGTGTTACTTCTGGTGCTGGTTCTGCAAAACCAAGTGACTACCCATCTCAAAGTGAGTTCTTCACAATGGCTTCTACATTGGCTAAAGAGGTATTTAGCACAGGTTCTTTCGAGTTGTGGGATAAGAGTGATGAGACAGTTAACCCTTCTTACGCTTACCGTCACCAATTCTATCTATTCTGCTTGGAGGATGAGTTGAGTAACCCATGGGGATACACAAAATCTGACAACAAAGAGTTTATCCTTCAAACTATTTACGATTACACATATCGTCAAATCAATTCTAACCTTTCTCACGCTCATGGATGTTCTCCAAGTCGTAAGCTAGTTGATATGTACTTGTGCGAGGATGGTCTTCCAATCCACCTTTCTCCTAATTTCGATCTTGAGAACGCATTCAAGAGTAAAGCAGGTGAGTTTGTTGATCGTGACGAGCGTCTATACGCTTTCGTAAAGGAGCCAGGAGTGAAATATTGGGATAATGGTCCATCATGGGGTACTGATTACACAGAGGATCAAAGCTCTGACAACCCATACTTCCTAGAGTTTGGTTATTCTGAGGGTCTTAACGCTACTCGTTTGGCTGCAAAACGTATGTTCGGTTACACTGGTGATAAGTTCACAACTGAGCATATCGACCGTGCAGATACTGATGAGGCTTACAACTACCCACTTTTCCGTCTAGCTGAGATGTATTTGGTATATGCAGAGGCTCTTTGTGAGTTGAATGGTACAGTTACTGATGCTCAACTTGATGAGTCTATCAACTTGCTTCGTGCTCGTTCAAATGTTGCTCCACTTTCTGCTGCTTTGATCGCTCCATATGCTGATTTGACAATGTTGGGTGAGGTTCGTCGTGAGCGTGCTATCGAGTTGTTCGGTGAGAACTTCCGTTTCGACGATTTGAAACGTTGGGGTATTGCTGAGGATGAGCTTAACCAAAACGTACACTCTGTATACTTCAAGTATGGTGAGGATCAAGCATGGACTGATTGGCAAGATCAATTCGCTGACTATGAGGAGGGTGTAACAGATGTAGATCCTAGTTATGCGTATGACACTGCATATTTACCAGGTGGTATCCTAGATGCTGATGAGATTTACTCTTCTTACGCTGGTTTCACTCCTGCTTATGCTGGAGCATCAGTCATCGTTCCTAAGTCTTACCACAACTTCTCTATCAAACACTATCTTGATCCACTTCCAGAGGCTCAGATCCGTTTGAATCCTAACTTGCTACAAAACCCAATTTGGTGGTAGTCAAAATAAGTTCTTTTCGAACTTAAATATTGCGATGGCGAATTTTACAATTCGTCATCGCTTTTTTTTTGTGCCTATGTGTGTTTATATATATTTATGATTAATTAATTGTGATTTTATAACCCTAATATTTGTTGCAGTCGATATTTTTTTGTAATTTAGTCACCTAAATGAGATATTATGTCAATTTGTGAATTGAATTAATGGAAAACTAAAACCTTACCTATATGATTTATAGTAAATACTTAAAATTTATCGCCTGCATTTCGATTATGATATGCAGTGCTTTAGTTGCTAAGGCAGATGTGCCTATGTATACTACAGACATTAGAATGACCGCTAATGGCGAGATCGTTTTGACACAAAAGGGAACTAAAAGTGTCGATTTTTTCAATGCTGAGACAATGGAGAAGCTCCGTAGTTACACATTAGAGGATGTGCCAACGGGTTTGACTATCGAGGGTGATAAGGCTTATATAACGACTTTTAAGGCGCAAGGTAACCTTGTTGTTATGTCGGTGGCCGATGGTAAGATCCTTCAAAAGGTCGCTTTAGGTTCGGGTGCTTGCTCTCCAGTTTTTAATGCAGACAAATCAAAACTTTATGTTTGTAATCAATTCGACAACAATGTGATGGAGTTGGATGCTGCGTCGTTGAAGGTTTTGCGTACCGTGAAGGTGCTTCGTGAGCCTCGCTCGCTTGTGGTTAGTCCTGATGGAAAAAGCCTTTATGTGACTAACTTTTTGCCTGCTCAACGTGCAGATTTGGATGTGGTAACTTCGGCTGTTTCGATAATCGACATTGCAGGATTCTCAAAGATTAAGGATGTGCCACTTTCGAATGGTAGCAATGCACTTCGTGGAATTTGTATCACACCTGACGGAAAGTATGTTTATGTTTCACACAACTTGGGTCGTTTCACTGTTCCTACTTCACAGTTGCAACAAGGCTGGATGAATACAAGTGCTTTTAGTATCATTGATACGCAAAAGCAAGATTATGTGGGTGTTATCTTGGTGGATGAGCCAGATCGTGGTGCGGCAGGTATTTGGAGTATCGCTTGCAATGAGGATCAGATCTTTATTTCGCATAGTGGAACTCATGAGGTGAGCGTCATAGACCATAAGGCGATGTTGGAGCGTTTTGATGCGTATGCGGATAAGTCGAAGCTCGATTATGACTTGCGTTTCTTGTATGGTTTGCGTAAGCGTATTAAGATGGAGGGTAATGGCCCTCGTGCGATTTTGTTGACTGAGGATAAGTTGTATGTACCTACTTACTTTGCTGATAAACTTAATGTTATGGATCTTGGTACGTTGGCAGTTGCCGCTACGGATATTAATCCTGATCGTGTTGAGACGGTAGTAGATATGGGTGAGCGTTATTTTAATGATGCTTCGAATTGTTTCCAGAGTTGGCAGAGTTGTAATGGTTGTCACCCTGGTGATGGCCGTACGGATGGTATGAACTGGGATTTGATGAATGATGGTGTTGGTAACTCGAAGAACTGTAAGAGTTTGCTTTTGAGCCATACAACGCCTCCAGCGATGATTTCGGGAATTAGAGAGTCGGCGCATCTTGCTACACGAACTGGTTTTACACATATTCAGTTCTTTGAACCAACGGAGGAGATGCACGAGAGTGTTTATGCTTATATGAGTTCATTGAAGGCTGTTCCAAGTCCCTATCTTGTGAATGGTGAGTTGTCGGAGAAGGCTAAGGCTGGTCGCAAGGTTTTCGAAAAGTTGAAGTGTGATGAGTGTCACACGGGTGCTTATTATACGGATATGAAGATGCACGTGATAGGTGATGATGTGGAGTTCGAAGCAGGCTGGGATACACCAACTCTAATTGAGGTGTGGCGTACAGCACCATATCTTTTCGATGGTCGTGCGGCAACAATGCGTGAGGTTTTCGAGGTTCATAAGCATGGTGTGGACAAGAAATTAAAGGAGAGTGACCTTGATGCTCTTGTTGAATATGTAAATTCATTGTAGACTAATTAAATAATATACAAACAATTAAAAACAAAAAAACATGAAAATTTTAAACATTCTTGCAATTGCTGCTTTGTCTGTGACAATGTCTAGCTGTTGCTCAAACCCAAAAACTCAATCAGAAACTGCGTGCCAGCATGATGGTGCGTGTAATAAATGTGAAAAAATGGAAAAATATTCAAAAAAGTACACTAACGCCGATTTCTATACAGACGGCAAATTTAATGAGGACGTTGCTATCGAGGCGATGAAAGATATGCTTAAATTCTATGACGTACCTTTTACTGCGTTTATGGATGCTAATTTCTGGGTTGCTGAGTTCGGTCTTGGTGATTTTGAGAATGTAGGTATGGGCGGTATCTTCTGGGTTAATGATAAAGAGCACGGATATTTCGCTCACGCAATCTATCTTCTTCCAGGTCAAATGATCCCTGAGCACTGTCACCTCCCAACTGATATGCCAGCTAAGCATGAGGTATGGATGGTAGAGAAAGGTTGGGCGTATAACTTCTCTGAGATTGGTGAGGCTACACCAAATGCTCCAGCAATTCCAGCGGGACATGGTCCAGTCGTAAGTAAGAACTTTAAGGTTCAACAAGTTGGTGACATCATTCCATTGGCTAAATTGGAGTCTTGGCACTTCTTGATGGCAGGTCCTGAGGGTGCTATCGTTGACGAGTGGGCTTGTTATCATGATGGTGATGGTTTGCGTTTCACAAACAAGAACGCTAAACTTTAATCTCCGAAACCAACTAAACTAAAAAAAACCTAATAATGAAAAATATATTAATTTCGTCTCTATGTTTAGCAGCTATATTCAGTCAAGCGTCAGCTCAGACTGAGTGTGGCAGCTGTGCATGGGTAGATGCAGTCGTTAAGAGTAAGGCTGAGTTGCGTGAGCAGCTTGGTAGTTCGGTGCTTGCTTCTAAAACGGTTAAAAGCGGAGAGAAGGCTCAAAAGTTTTCTGTCGACCTTAAGGGAGTAGACCAATTCTCGTTGATTACATTGGCTGGTGCTGATGGTTTCGCTGGTGATGAGGCTGTGTTTGTAAATGGATACTTTATTACAAACGATGGTAAGAAAGTCACTTTAGAGGATGAGAGAACTGCTTACGCTGCGGCAACAGTTGGAGGCATTAAGAAGAATGTAAATCTTGATGGTTCGACTATCACGATTGCGGGTACTAAGTATAATAATGGTACTACTTGTCACGCTAATGGTATTATGTCGTTTAATCTTCGAGGTCGTTATGCGAGCTTCGAGGCTTTAGTGGGTATTGACGATAGCGAAAAAGCTGGTACAGTTTGCTTCAAGGCGGTGAATTTCTCGCCAAGAGATAAGGTGAACTCTTTGAGAAATGAGTTCCCATCTCAAGTTCTGGTTCTTAGTGAGATGCTTCCATATCAAGATGTTTGGATGGCTGAAGCTGAGGCTATAACTGAGAAAAATGCTGTAGAGGCAGTTATCGCAAAACTTCCTGTTAAGGGTTATTATACTGCTAAGGTTAGTGCAATTGAGGCTGAGGCGGATGTTGATGCTAAGATTGCTTGTTATCTAAAACTTCTCGCTGAGTTGCAGGATGTTGTGAGCTTGCAGAAAGATCTTTGTTTGATTAACCTTGAGGCTACCGAGAAGGCTTATAATGATATGAAGCGTCTCGATGGTTTCGATGCTGCTGCAACAGGTGCTCTATTAACTGAGTTGAAGGCTCTTGTGGCTGGTGGATTCGATGGTATTTATGAGCAAGATCAAGTTGCTTTGGATGCTGCATCTAAGGCGTTGGCTTTGAAGAAACAGATTGTGTTTGCAAATCCATTGTTGGATGCTGACCGTATCGTTATGGCTAAGTATAATCTAGGTGGTAAGGCTCGTGCTGCGTATGCTCCACAACTTGGTACTCAAAACAATAACTGGAGTAATCAAGAGTCTGCTGCTAGAGGTGGTTTTGATGCTGAGATCATCGAGATCTCTAACCTTCGTGGTGACATCGAGACTCGCACAGTATTTAAGGCTCCTCATACTTCATCTATTGCAGATCTTAAGATGCACTGGGATGCTGATCGTGTGATGTTTACAGCGGTTGACGAGACAAAGAAATTGAACGTTTGGGAGGTGAAACTCGACGGAACAGGTTATAGAAATTTGATGCCTTCTCCAGAGGATGATATTGAGTTCTATGATGGTACATATCTTCCTGATGGTCGTGTTATTGCCGTGTCGAATATCGGTTACCAAGGTGTGCCTTGTGTAAATGGTTCTGACCCAGTGGGTAACATGGTTCTTTATAATCCTAAGGATGAGAGCTATCGTCGTCTTACTTTTGACCAAGATGCTAACTGGCACCCAACTGTGATGAATAATGGTAAAATTATGTATACTCGTTGGGAGTACACTGACCTTATGCACTATTATTCACGTTTCGTGATGTCCATGAATCCTGACGGTACTGAGCAAAAGGCTCTTTATGGTAGCGGTTCTGCATTCCCTAACTCTATGTTCGATCTTCAACCACTTCCAGGTCACTCGACAGCTTTTGTTGCTACAGTTTCTGGTCACCACGGTGTTGCTCGTGCAGGTAGAACGTTGCTTTTCGATCCTACTAAGTCTCGTAAGGGTGACGAGGGTATTATGTATGAGATTCTTCACAGTGATGGAGATATTGATACTAAGGCTCGTGATAGATTGGTTGATGGTGTTTGGCCTCAATTTATCAAACCAATGCCTTTGGACGATACTTACTTCCTTGTTGCTGCGAAGTTGTCGGCTACAGATCTTTGGGGTATCTACTTGGTAGATATTTTCGACAATATGACATGTATCATGAAGCAAGAGGGTGAGGGTTTCATTAGTCCAATTCTTGTGACTAAGAAGGTGACTCCTCCATCTGTTCCAGATCGTGTTAAGTTGGGAGAGAAAGAGGGTACTGTATTTATTCAAGATATTTATGAGGGTGAGGGTCTTCGCGGTGTGCCACGTGGTACCGTTAAGGAGCTTCGTCTACATACTTATGAGTATGCTTATCTTCACACAACTTCTGACCACCACTGGCATGGTATCCAATCGGGATGGGATCTTAAGCGTCGCTTAGGTACTGTTCCTGTAGAGGAGGATGGTTCGGCAATCTTTAAGGTTCCTGCAAATACTCCAATTTCGATCCAGCCTTTGGATGAGAATGGTGCAACTATTCAATGGATGCGTAGCTGGCTTACAGCTCAGCCAGGTGAGGTTGTATCTTGCGTAGGTTGTCACGAGGATCAAAATGAGATTCCAGTTCCAAAACGTGTTATTGCTTCTCAAATTCAACCACACGAGATTTCTGTGCCTGAGGGCGGTACTCGTTCGTTTACGTATAATTTGGAGGTTCAACCAGTTTTGGATAGAGCTTGTATTGCTTGTCACGATGGTGAGGGTGCATTCGATTTGACTAACCAAGGTGAGGTTACTGTAAGTAATCGTCGTTATGGTAAGTCTTATCTAAATCTTCATCCTTATGTTCACCGTCAAGGTGCTGAGGCTGATATGACAGTGCTTCAACCATATGAGTATCACGCAAATACAAGTGAGTTGATCCGTATTTTGAAGAATGGTCACCACAATGTTGAGCTTACAGATGCTGAGTGGAGAGTTCTTTATAACTGGATTGATTACAATGCTCCTTATTTGGGTCAATTTGATGATAATCCGCACACTCCAGTTTATTCTACTACTGAGTATAGTCAATATAATAGACGTATTGAGCTTACTGAGAAGTATGGTTTGGTTAAGGGTGCAGATTGGAGAGCTGAGATCGAATCTTACGCAGAGCTTCTTGACTCTAAGGGTCCAATCGAGGCTACTATGCCTGAGCCACTTCCAGCGGTTAAAGAGAAGAATGTCAAAGCTAAAGGTTGGCCATTCGACGCTGCAACAGCTAAACAAATGCAAGAGGCTACAGGTGAGAGCACAATGGAGATCGAGGTTGGTGATGGCGTGAAGATTAAGTTCGTACGTATCCCAGCGGGTGAGTTCGCAATGGGTAGCTACCGTGGTGTTGCTAACAATGCTCCAATGAGCAAGGTTAAGATCGACAAACCATTCTGGATGGCAGAGGTTGAGATTACAAATGAGCAATTTGGAGTTCTTTGTCCAGAGCATGATAGCCGCTATGTTGACCAATTGTGGAAAGATCACGTACATGATGGTTATCCAGCAAACTTGCCTGAGCAACCAGTTATCCGTGTTAGCTATCTTCAAGCTGTGGAGTATTGCCAAATGCTTAGCGAGAAGACAGGTATGAACGTTACGCTTCCAACAGAGGCGCAATGGGAGTGGGCTTGTCGTGCAGGTAGCGATAGCGACTTCTGGTTCGGTAACCTAAACAGTGACTTCGGTAAAATGGAGAACTTGGCTGACAAGACTACTCTATTGATGGCCGTTGCGGGTGTCGATCCAAAACCAATGGCTACCAACAATTCATTCTACAAATACTTCTCATTCCTTCCTAAGGATGAGTCGGTAGATGATGGTGCGATGAATCAGGTTGATTCTAAGAACTACTTGCCAAACCCATTTGGTTTGTATAGCATGCACGGAAATATTGCTGAGTGGACTCGTTCTGACTTTGTAAGCTATCCATACACAACTAAATCTAAGGAGACTTCAGAGTATAAAGTTGTTCGTGGTGGTTCATATATCGAAAGAGCTAAATTCGCAACTGCATATAACCGTAAAGCATTCTATCCTCACCAAAGAGTATTCAATGTTGGTTTCCGTGTAATTATCGAGGAATAATTTATATTATAGACCTTTGTGGAGTTTGATAAGTTCGGTGCTTATCAAACTCCAGAGGTCTTAAAAATCAGTAACTTAACCTATTATATAACTTTAAAATTCATTAACAATGAGAACTTTACATCACATCGGAATCCCTGTAAAAGAGGTAAAAGAGGGATCTGTTTATAATGAGGGACTAAGCGTTTGGTTGACAGACATTGACGCTAGCCCAAACCGTATCGAATTTTTGAAATTCGAGGAGGGTTCTTGCATGCCAGCTGTCGTACAAGAACTTGCTCACATCGCTTACACTGTGCCTTCTATGGAGGAGGAGCTTAAAGGTAAGAACGTTATCTTTGGACCAGTCGTTTGTGACGAGCACCTTACAATTGCCTTCATCGAAGAGGAGGGTATTTCACTAGAAATTATGGAAATTAAATAATTAAAAAATTCGGAGGAATAATAAAATGTCAGAAATTAAAACAAAGTTCATTAACGAACCAGAAAACATCACAGCTGAGCTTCTTGAGGGTTACGTAATGGCATATCCAGATCAAGTAAAACTTGCAGCAGAGAACATCATCGTTAGAGCTAATCCAAAATCAGAGGATAAAGTAGCTATCGTTACTTTGGGTGGATCGGGTCACGAGCCAGCACTTAGCGGTTTCGTTGGTGACGGTATGCTTGACTGCTCTGTAGTTGGTGATATTTTCGCTGCTCCAGGTGCGCAACGTGTGTTCCAAGCTCTTCAACTTATGAAGCGTGAGGCTGGTATCTTGTTAGTTGTTCTTAACCACTCAGGTGATATTATGAGCGCTAACATGGCTTGTCAACTTGCTGCGAGAGTTGGTATCAAGGTTAAACAAGTTCTTACTTATGATGATATTAGCGCAGGTGTTGGTACACCAATGATGGATCGTCGTGGTTTGGCTGGTTGTGTACCTTTGTGCAAAATCTTGGGTGCTGCTTCTGATAATGGAATGTGTTTGGATGATCTTGTAGCTCTAGGAGAGAAATATTGTGCTAACGCTGCAACTTTGGCAGTAGCTATGCGCTCTTGTACTCACCCACAAAATGGTGCTATCATTACAAATCTTCCTGACGGTGTTATGGAGATTGGTATGGGTCAACATGGCGAAGGTGGTGGTGGCGAGTCTATGCTTGTTTCTGCTGACGCAACAGTTGTTACAATGGTAGATCTTCTTTGCCAACAACTTACTCCAGCTGCGGGTAGCAAGATGATGCTTATTATCAATGGCGTTGGTGCTTCGACTCACATGGAGCTTAGCATTGCTTACCGTAAGGCTCACATGGAGCTTGAGGCTCGTGGTTTCGTAGTTGGTTACGGACGTATTCAAGAGATTCTTACAGTTCAAGAGCAAGCTGGATTCCAAATGATGATGGCTGTTTTGGATGACGAGCAACTTGACTACATGAAGAACTACTCTTCTAACGCTCCATATTGGACTGCACTTGGTAAATAATTAATCAAAATAAAATAAGGGAGTTTTTATACTCCCTTAAAAAAAATAACCTAACTAAAATGAATACATTATCAATTGATACATTCAAAGTGATGTTGCAAAACGCACTCACAAACATTAAAGCTCGTGAAGATGAGTTTTCTCAACTAGATGCAGTTATTGGCGACGGTGACCACGGTACAGCTATCGTTACAGCGCTTTCTTGCATTGTAAAGGCTTCAGAGAAGGGTACAGAGTTCAAAGCTATGCTTTCTGATATGGGTATGACTGTAATGCTTGAGGTTAGTGGCTCTACAAGTACACTTCTAGGTGCTCTTTTCTTGGGTATGAGTGATACAGCAACAGGAACTGAGTTATCAGCGGCAGGTGTAAAAGCTATGTTCGAGGGTGGTTTGGCTAACGTTAAGACTCAAACTAAGGCTATGCCTGGTGATAAGACAATGATGGATGCTTTGGTTCCAGCAATCGAGGCTATGAACGCTTGCGAGAGCGAGGATGTTAAGGAGATCATCTCGGCAGGTGCTGCGGCAGCTGTTGCAGGAGCTGAGTCGACTATCGCAATGAAGGCTAACTTCGGTCGTGCACGTAACTATGGTGAGAAATCTATCGGTTCTATGGATAGCGGTGCTGCTTCTTGGAGCTGCATGTTCTCATCTTTCGCAGAGGCAATTTAATTTAATAATAAAAAATAAAAAAAACAGAAAATGGCAGATTTAGATGATTTGAGAGAAGGCGCTAACTTTGGTATTGGTCAAGAGGGTGTAAAATCTTCTTTCCACGTAAAGGGAGCTGAGAATATGGCATGGGGTATGAAAGATCGTCTTTCACGTATCTTCAGACCATCAACAGGTAAGTCAGTAATGCTTGCATTTGACCACGGTTTCATCATGGGGCCAACGTCAGGTTTGGAGCGTATCGACTTGGGTATCGTTCCTTTGGTAGAGTATGCTGATTGTATCATGGGTACAAGAGGTATTATCCAATCTTCAATTCCAGCTTCATCGAACAAACCTATTTGTCTTCGTTCGGATGCAGGTACAACAATCCTTACAGATCTTAACGATAACGTTATCATCGACATCGAGGATGCAGTTCGTATGAATGCTTCGACTTTGGCTATTATGCTTGCTATCGGTGACGAGGCTCACGAGGCTAAAACTATCGCTAACCTTTACAATATGGTTGACAAAGCTAGCCGTTACAATATTCCAGTTATGGGTATTACAGCTGTTGGTAAGCAAATGGCTCGTGATGCACGTTATTTCGGTCTTGCTTCACGTGTAGCAGCTGAGAATGGTGCTAACATGGTTAAGACTTACTATTGCGAGGGCTTTGAGAAGGTTGTTGCAGCTTGTCCAGTTCCAGTTGTTATCGCTGGTGGTAAGAAACTTCCTGAGCTAGAGGCTTTGGAGCTTTGCTATGCAGCTATCAACGACGGTGCAGCAGGTGTTGACATGGGTCGTAACGTATTCCAAAGTGAGTTCCCAACAGCTATGATTCAAGCTGTAAATGGTGTGGTTCACGATGGTCTTACTCCTGCGCAAGGATTTGAGATGTTCCAAGATCTTTCTAAATAAATCCTGTTGCTCGTTAGCGAGTTTACGGTGAATTTATTCGAAAAAGAGAAATTCAATCAAGGTGCTGTAAAACTTATACAGCACCTTTTTTATTAAACCTAATTGATTAAATAGAGATGAAAGCTGTTAAAATTTTACTTTTGGCCTGCATAGTTCCATTGTTTTCTATGTGCTCGCAGGAGCCTAAACCAGAGAAGCTACTTATGTGTGGTTCGGGATGGCCTAAAGTTGTTATGGTGGATAAAGATACCAAAACTATCGAGTGGGAGTACCCATTAGAGAAGGGTTGGGAGTGTAATAGTGTCGGCTCATTGAAGGGTGGAAATGTAGTTTTTTCATACAAGAAAGGCGCTAGAGTTGTAAATATGGACAAGGAGATAGTTTGGGATTTTCCATGTCCAGAGAAATGTGAGTTGCAATCGGTACGTGTGCTTAAAAATGGTAACGTGCTATTGGCTTGGGGAGGTCACCCACTAACAATATTAGAGGTTGATGCAGCGACAGGTAAGGAGATTTCAAGAACAGAGTATGAGACTGGAATCGAGAATACACACGCTCAAATTCGTCAAGTAAACGTTGATGATGCGGGTAATTATATTATTCCATTATTGGCACTTAAGCAGCTACATATTGTATCTCCAAAGGGTGAGCTAGTGCGCACTGTTGATGTTGGTGGAAATCCATTTACCGTTGAGCAGGTCAAGGGTGATATTTATATGGTTGCTGGAGGTGATGCACATATCTTGCAACAGGCAAATATTAAGACAGGCGAGATATTAAAGACATATCAGCCAACAGATATTGAGGGTACATCACTCTTCTTTGTGGCTGGTTTGGCATCTACAAAGAGCGGAAACTTATATATTTGTAACTGGCAAGGACACAGCAAGGGTGCTGTAGGCCCTCAGTTTATTGAGATCAATAGCGATGGTCAAATGGTTTGGAGTATTGACGATAATCAAACATTTGGACGCATCTCAGGCATTTCACTTGTGAAGTAGCTTGAACACCATTGATCTAATGGCATAAAAAAATAGCTTGGCAATTTCGCCAAGCTATTTTTTTATCTACATAAATGATTATTTTACGCTGTTCTCGTAAGCAACACGAAGAGTAACTGTAATCCAACCGAAGATCAAACCTACAAGGCAATAGATCAATTCAGTTCCTGTAGCGTTAAGGAATGTTGTGTCGGCACCCGCTGGTTGGAATGTCATAATTGCAAAGTAAGCACCTGCACCTACAAAAAGTGCTGGGATCATAACTTGAACTCGTTCCAAGCAGATTACAGGAATCACCAAAATCAAAAGTGAAAGTGGGGTAGCCCAGAATGCAGGTACACCACTTGAGCCTAAGAAGCCTGCAAATGCAATAATCGCAATCGAACCAATAATACCAGCGATATATCCGATCAATACTTGAATACCGCCTTTAATGTTACATCCAGCCAAGAAATAGAGAGCCCATGCTTGGAATGTGAGCCAACCGAAACCGCTACCTGCGATAAAGAAATCACATGATCCTGCCGATTGGAAAAGCTGGTCGATAACTTGAACGATCGCAGCTAGACAAGCGATCATAATTGGAATTACGATAAATTTCGAAAATTTCATAAAAGGTAAATTTTAATAGTTAGTAGTTATAGCAAAAATATAAAATTTAATTTAGATTACCAAGAAATATGTGCAAAATATAAACTTTGGTCAGTCGAAATTATCTATTGCTGATTTTTTGGTGATATTTTTTATGTTGCAGTTGTAGCAATTGCAATAAATACAATATAATTTATTATATTTGTAAACTTGTAATAATTTACTTTTTTAGTGTTCTATTGCAAGTAATTTTAACCAAAATAACCTAATAAAAATTATGAGAAAATTAATAACCACAGCGTTATTTTCACTCTTTTTGCTAGGCTCGCAAGTAGCCTCAGCGCAAAATGTTGAAGTGAATACTTCTGCCCAAGCAGAGGTGTATGCACCATTCTGGAGCAAATGTGTTGGTGCGGGACGTGCCAATGAGGCTCTACGAGCAGGATGGTTGGAGCATATGGAGCTTTCGCAGAAAAATTGCGGATTCGAGTATGTTCGTTTCCATGGCCTTTTCCATGACGATATGTTCCCTATCGTTGAGTTCAACGGAAAACAGAGCTACAACTGGCAATATATCGACGATGTGTTCGATCGCCTTCTTGATCTTAATGTGAAGCCTTTCGTGGAGCTCGGATTCTTTCCAAAACAGTTGGCGGCAGAGAATAGCCAAACATGTTTCTGGTGGGAGGCAAGTGTTACGCCAAGAGAAGATACTTTTGAGTTGTGGCACGATTTCATCAAAGCCTTCACTCAACACTGCGTTGACCGTTATGGTATTGACGAGGTTCTAACTTGGTATTTCGAGGTGTGGAATGAGCCAAACTTGTGTCGTGCATTCTTCGACGGAACACGTTCTCAATATTTTGAGCTCTACAAGCAGTCAGTATTGGCAGTTCGCTCGGTAGACAATAGATTGAAGGTGGGAGGTCCATCGACAACAAATTTTGTTGCTGATGCTCGCTATGATGGTGAAAAGGAGAATAACGAGAACTTCAACAGCATGATGGGAAGTCAAGATCTTAATAGCCTCGAATGGGAGGGTGTTTGGATTAGAGAGTTCTTAGAGTATTGCGCTAAGGAGGGTCTGCCAGTTGACTTTATCAGCTGTCACCCTTATCCAACAGATTTTCCATTGGATCCTGTAGCGGGTAAGAATCGTGATGTTTCTCGCTACGTTAGTTCTGTAGTAGATGATATGAAATGGTTGAATAAGGTTTTGTCGGAGAGCGCTTTCCCAAATGCTGAGATTCACCTTACAGAGTGGAATACATCACCAAATAGCCGTGATGCAATGCATGATAAGTTGCCTCCAGCAGCGTATATCGTGAAGTCGAACCTCGATTGTATTGGTCTTACAAACTCGCTTGCATTCTGGACATTTACAGATGTATTTGAGGAGAAGGGTGGCGGACACTCGATTTTCCACGGTGGATTTGGTATGATTAACTATCAAGGTATTGTGAAGCCTAGCTACCACGCATATAGAATGCTTAATCAATTAGGAACAGAGAAGCTATATAGTGATGATATTGTATTTGTATCTCGCAAAGCAGGTTCTGGAAAGGTTGTAGCTCTAGCTTATAACTATCCAGATGAGTACTCTAGTTCAGTGCCTCGCAACACAATGAATACCGATGGCGGAAGCTCAAAACAGTTGAATCTTACACTTAACAACCTAAAACCAGGTGCAATGTTCAAGCTAGAGATTCTCGATAACGAGAGCGGTAACATCTACGCATATTGGGAGGCAATGGGTAAGCCAGAGCCACCAACACGTGAGCAAGTAAAGGTGATGAAAGATTATGCTGAGAATCTTCGTACAGAGACTTTCACAGCTGATGCTAACGGAAACCTAACAATCAATCATGAGCTTACACCTTGGAGTGTAGTTTTGATCGAGCAGATTAACTAAGTTTCTTATTGCTCGTGCATTTTGAGCTGTTATGAACCAGTTTTGGTTCATGAAATTAATAGGAGCTTATATATTTCAGTGTTAATTTAATATCCCCTTTAAATTGATGTATTGTCAATTTAAAGGGGATATTTATATTATTGATATTGTTGAGTGACCTCGATTTGGGCTCAAATGCTTTCAAGCATTTGAAAATTATAGGAGTCAAAGAATTATTCAAATTTATTTGAGATAATTCTTTGACTCCTATAATTTTTTGAACCGCAGGTTCGTAAAGCCCAAAGCGCAAGAGGTAAAGCTCCGTGGGGAGCACCCCACCGCCGCCCGCGCAGGGCAGTAAGAGATATGTTACTCGTTACGAGACCATACGTGGCTACCCTCTAGTAGTTCGCCATATTGCTTGTTGATAAGGGCTTTCATCTTCTCGAACTCGGCTGGGTATTTTGCTGACACCTCAGTTGTCTCGTTGCGATCTTGTGCGATGTGGTAAAGTTCGAAATCTGTTAGCTCGAAGCTCTTGATGTAGTCGATGTTACCATCATAAATATTGTGCAACTTAGGTAGATACTCCTCACCATTCTTTAGACGAGCTAGTATCTTCCACTCCTCGGTTCTTGTGGCTACAACGTGGTCGTTGAGTGCATCGTAGAATGCCCAAGTTAGAGGTTTTACACGCTCTTTGTCACCTGTCTTAAGGAGTGATACGAATGACTCACCGTCTAGGATAACATCTGGAAGTGTAGCACCTGCGAGCTCAGCAAATGTTGGCATAAGGTCGAGAGACGAGATGATTGCATCTGATTGACCTTTGTGCATCTCCATTCCGATAGGGTAGATGATACCTGGAACGTGGAAACCACCATCTGTAGTCCAAAGTTTCATACCTTTTAGACCACCTGTAGTACCATAAGAGCGAATTGCTCTGGAGTAGCGGTTAAGTGTCTCAGGGCCATTATCTGAGCTGAAGTAAACGATTGTATTCTCGTAACCGTTGCTCTCAAGATACTCAATTAAGCGACCAACTTGCTTATCCATATTGACTACATTAGCGTAGTATTCTGCTTGGTACTCGTTGATGCTCTTATCCATGTACTCTGCTGTAATCTCCTTTGGAGAGGCGATTGGCTCGTGTGGCTCATGGAAGCAAACTTGTAGATAGAAAGGATTTGTCTCGTTGTTCTTCTCACGAGTTGATAACCAACCTAGAGCCTCATCAACAACCAATTCGCAGCTGAAACCAGTTAGGTTACCCGCTTTTTCGCCATTACGAACGAAGTTTGTTGGGTTCTCGTGTGATGGAGCAGAGTTGTTATGTGTTGCAAACCAGTGATCGAAACCGAAGTGGTCGGGATTTGGTTGCTTGTCACTTGCGAAGTATGAGCTACAGTGCCATTTTCCTGAAAGGCATGTTGAGTAACCTACTTCTTTAAGCATTGCAGGGATTGTCTGCTCGTACTCTTGTAGGTGAACTAGCTCACGGCAATCCTCAGAACGTTTTGGTCCAGGGATAAAATCGTAGAAACCAGCTCTGTTTGGGCTTCGACCAGTTAAAAGACCAGCACGTGATGGTGAGCTAACAGGAGACGCAGAGTAGCAGTTTGTAAGCATAATACCATCATTGGCCATCTGGTCAAGATTTGGGGTTTTGATAACTGGGTGGCCATATATAGATAGCTCACCGTTACCCAAATCGTCACACAAGATAACCAAGATGTTTGGTTGTGCTGCCTCTTTTGCCTCTCCTTGACATGATGTCGATGCTACCATAGGAACAACGGCAAGAAGTGGGATAGGTGTAAAAAGATTTTTCATACTTGAAATTAGGTTAAGTGTTATGTATTTACAACAAAGATACAAAAAAAATGTAAGAGTAGGAAATTTGGGGCAACATAGTTGAAAAAGAGTTGGTTTTGAGATTTTGGGTAGGTGGCGTTAGGTCAGGATAGTTCATTGGAACGTCAAGT
>JAWXTJ010000014.1:0-51366 GCA_044433665.1 Rikenellaceae bacterium | reverse complement strand
AGCGGTGCACGATTTGCATTCGAAGGCTATCCGAATACTTGCCATAATTTCTTACATTTCTCATAACTTCACATAATTTAATTGTTTAAAAATGTGTAAAGCTATTTCAGGACAAGTCAGACTCTTTCAGCGTATTTGAATCGTTACACTGGCACATCACGCACTAAAGGATTTGATACAGATGAGTTATCAACGTTGGCTTCAAGTTCTGAATACACTACGGCTTCAAATGAGTGTGGAGTTGTAGCGTTACGTTTTGCAAGCGATCAATTTAGTTTTAGAGACAATTCAAATCGTGTATATGTAAACTTCACAGATGAGCCAAACCAAACAAATGGAAAAGAGGATAACTCAGTAGAATATGTACTAAGCGAAGAGTGGATAGGAAAAGGAACTATTCATAGCGTGTATAGCTCAACATCATGTAATACCTCTAATTCATATAATGAGGATCCTCGTTTACTTTCCGATTATACGGGTGGTACATCTATGACTGTTTCAAGTAGTTTTAGTGGTGTTACTCTCAGTAGTTTATCTGTATCAGATGCTCTTTTAAGCTCTTATATTCTTACGTTTACTAATATCGAAAAATATATTGGAACAGGAATTGGCTATGAAGTAAAAGTTGTTGTACTAGACGATTCTGTTCAATCGACTAAAGCTCTTTCGATAGAGTTGTAACAACATTTTATATAGCCTCAAATGGCGCAACCACTCTAATCACCGCTATTTTTGCGGTGATTTTTTTTGAAATGACAAAACAATGCGCAAAGCCTCTAATTCTCGCTCTAAATTATCTCTTTTGTCTGTGCCAGCCGAACCATAATATTGATCCTTAAGCTCATCTAATGTTTTTGTTTCCATAGCTATTTTTCATTATAATCTCCTTACACAAAAGTAAAGGTAACTGATAAATAACATAAATGCAAATTTTAACACTTATATTTTATCAAAATTAGGTAATCTCAACACATTAGTTTATAGAATGTTATTAAACACGAAAAAATACCCTCAGATCAAGGTTCGCCTCGCTGATTTAGTGATGGCAATCGTAGGTTGACATAGATATATTTGTTATAATGAGTGTTAAAAATTTATTTTTATAAGCTCATTATAACAAATATATCGCCCAGGCGAAGCCTCACTAAATCAGTGCAACACAAAGTCAAAAACGATAGTTTTTGGATCCAAGCCCGCTTGGTGCCCGTGCGGCATGAGCACGATGAGCGAGTTGTTTTCAAGCAGCGAGGAAGTAAAAAACCTTAAATTGGAGCAATTTGTGAAAATATATTTTTATCTTTGTGGCAAAATATTTATTGCGAAATAACGTTATCGTAAAAATAGATAAGATTAAAGCAAAATCTTATACAGAATTTAAAGCAAAGATTATGAAAAAATTATTGATTCTTTCGGCTGCACTCCTTGCCGCTATCTCGTGTAACAATGAATCTTCGGATCCTGACGTGGTTATAACAACCTTGGAGGGAACTGAGTTTTCACTTTCGCAGTTTGAAGTGCACACCTTCCCTGCAATTGATGTGTGGGTGATCGAAGATCAAAGTGCCACCGTCGATGACTTCGCAGGGTTGAGCGCTGCCATTGAATATATCTCGTCAAGTGATGCCTCTCGTCAAATCGAAATCGAGTTTGCGAACTTAACCACCATTCCTGCCTACGCAATTTATGGTGTCTCGATCGCAAACAGCATGCGTGACTTCACGGCTCTTTACTCTGTGTCGGCTCCATACGCCTCTGAGGTTGGTGCTTACGCCTTCGACTTCTGTGATGGGTTGACCTCAATCGAGATGGAGGGTGTCGAGAGCGTTGGAAACTATGCTTTCCGTGGTTGCAAATCACTCGAATCAGTGAATTTACCGTTAGCTACAACTGTTGAGTACTCGGCATTTAATAGCTGCGAGGCTATGGAGTCAATATATCTTCCACTCTTGGAGAGTGTAGATAACCAAGCATTTACATATTGTCAATCATTAACCTCTGCATCATTCCCTGAGGCGCTAAGTATCGCAAGTGGTGCTTTTAGCTACTGTTACTCTTTGACGAGCGTTGAGGCTCCAAAGGCTGTGACGATTGGTGAGCGTGCATTTAGTGAGTGTATGCTTCTTGAGAGTGTCGAGGCTCCACTTGTGGAGGAGATTGGCGCATACGCATTTATATCATGCAGTACCCTTGAGAGTTATACCATCTCTTCTCTTGTTAGCTCAATTGGAAGTGGTGTGTTCAACAACTGCACAAATCTGACAGAGATTATCGACGAGAGCGACAACTTCATTTTTGAGGATGGTATACTTTACAATGCAGATCAAAGCGAGGCTATCGTGGCCTTGCAAGCGGTGGTAACAGGCGCTGTCGTGCTTCCAGAGTCGGTAACGGCAATCAACGAAAGAGCGTTTTATAACTGCGTAGATATTGTGTCGGTAGAGCTTCCGTCAGTATTGGCGATCAGCAATGCCGCTTTTGCGCACTGCACATCGCTACTCTCAGTAACACTATCTGCGGCTAAAACCTTGGAGGATAGTGCGTTTTACAATTGCGTTGAGATGACAACATTCTCGGCTCCGTATTTGACTACAATTGGCGATAAGTCATTCTATAATTGTGAGAATCTATTGGATCTGTCAATTGCGACAGCATCAGGTGTGGTGATCGAAAGTATCGACACACACGCTTTCCACAGTGCATATCTTGAAGATACAGTGTTGACAGTCGGTGCTGCAAACGCCGATCTAGTATCATATGGAGATACACTCACCGTAGACCTATTCGAGGTAGAATTTAGCGAGATTATCGTTTTAGAGGCATAAGCCTTCTTACACTTGCGGTCTGACTCCGTCGGGCGGGGATAGCACCCCCGCTGGTGCATTATATTGCGGTCTCGGGCTTGCCGAGATTTGCAATCTCGAAAATTCTAAGGATAAAATAGTTGCCGCAAATAAATTTGCACAACTATTTTATCCTTAGAATTTTTTAAATGCCTATGGCATTTAAAGCCCGAGCCGAGGTTCACGTATCCTGTTGTGATAAATGCGATTGTAGCTTCGCTGAAGTGTGATGGCAACCGTAGGTTGACATAGATATATTTATATGGGGAGTTCTATTTTCTCCCTAATTTTATTTTTTGGTTAATAATTACCCATTTTTGATTTTGCAAAAGTGGGTTGTAGTAGCTCTACCACCGATTTTTGTAAAATCGAAAAGGGGTGGTTAGTAATCGAAAAGTATTTTAGGGAGAAATTAGAACTCCCCATATGATAAAGAGCTTATGGAAATTCATTTTCATAAGCTCTTTATCATATAAATATATTGTTTAGGCGTAGCCTCACACTGAAAGCGCACGGCAAAGTCAAAAACGGTAGTTTTTGGATCCAAGCTCGCTTGGTGCCCGTGCGGCATGAGCACAGTAAGAGAGATGTTGTTAGGCGTTATACGCTAATACATATACTCGTACATACTTTGGCTCTTATCGTATTTCAGATCGGCTAGAGAGGCGGCTTTTACGCCAATATTGAATGTCCAACTCTTGTAATATCCAAACGGAATCCAGGAGAATGACATCTGCCAGCAGTGGAGATCTCGGGACATGGAGACTTGTGTGGCGGAGAATTTCTTGGACATAATATCGTAACTTCCGCTAATGTTTACTCCGAGCTTCTCCGTGATGGTTGCCGAGCCTGTGAAGCCCATTGTTTGTGTTATGTTGGGGGTGTATCCCGTCGTTCCATTGTTGACGTAGGATATTCCATAATTTATATTATAGCTAAATCCAAGGTTCCACGGTAGGGAGAAGTCATAATAGGTATTTGCCATATATTGACGACGCAACAGTGGATCCATCGCTCCATAAGGGTCGTAGAATGGATTTTGATAATTTACAGGTACTTGGTTGATGTCGTTAATTGGTCGTTCGCCTCCACTTCCTTTCTGTCCATTTTTGAAGGTGTAGCTAAATGACCAACTCGCCGAGGTGAGTCGACCAGGGAAGAACAGTTTGTCATAACGGACTCCCTCGGGACTTACTCTATAGGGGTCGATACCTAGATTTAGGTTGACTCCATAGTTTCTGATTTTTGTGCTGATCTTTACCGTGCTGAGCGAAAATTTCATTGAGTCAGCAAGGAAGTTATATGAACCACTTAGGTTAAATTGGTCGATGATCGTTACTTTTTTTACTCCTGAGGTGTCACGTTTTGAGGCTACTTTGGCTTCGAGACTTTGGCTCAATCCGAATGTTAAGGCTAGGGTTTGACCTGTGCCTGGAACACCATATGAGTTATTCGAGTATGGTGAGTAGGTTGTGTAGTTACCCAATGAATCGCTCTGCACAACTTTATAATAACCATATTTTTGGTCACTGAAATCTGGTGCGTATGAGACTCCAATAGATGGGGTTATTGTGTGGCGTACGGCTTGTAGTTTTCCTGCTGTATTTTTATTTTGGAATGTTCCGTATACTGTCGTTGAGGCACTTGCCGAGGCGCTATAGTTATATAGACGGAAGAAACCATAGTTTGGATCTAGGTACTCTACCTCATTGGTTTCGGGGTTCCATTCACGGTTCTCTTCTGAGAAGTACCAGCGCTCCGTGTAGCTGAGCGATGGGGTAAGGTCGATATAGTCGAAGAGTTTGAATGATGCCGAAACAGGGATCGAGTGTTGGATACCATTGGTCATATCCTTGAGTGTCTGCGTGGTGAAGAACTCATCCTCGGTTGTTGTTACGGTGTTGGTCATCTTTCCCGAGTAGGTCATTGAGATCTTTTCGTACCATTTTTCGCTACCTATTGATTCTCCAAATTTGAATGGGTAGAAGCGTGAGACGCTCAAAACAACTGTTGGCAAGCTCAGTGAGATAGCCTCAGTTTGAGAGTTTTGAGATATGGATGCACTTGACGACAACGATACTTTATTCCAGTTTCTGGAGTACGAGATCGACGAGTTGGTTTGTGTGGCAAGGATGTCACTGAGCGATGTTGCCGAGTATTTACTATAGCCACTTGTTGTGAAGTTCACCGAGGCCGAGAATGTTGAGTTGGGGTTGGCCTTGGCATCTTGGGAGTGGCTCCAAGTGATCTTTACTGCGTTTTGCTTTGAGAAATCATCGTCACCCTCCTCGTTGAGTTTAATGCTTGAATATGTTCCCGAGAAGCTACCGCTATATTTGTATCGTTTAACATAGCGTGATGAGGCTGAAGCATCCCACGAACCTAATGAGTAGATACTTCCGAGCAGTGTAAGGTCTACATATTCGTTGATATTGAAGTAGTAGCCCATATCTTTTAGATAGAAACCTTTGGTTCCATCCTCACCATATGTTGGCATTAAGACTCCAGATTGCGCCTCTGTGGTGATTGGAAAAAATGCTTCGGGGATAACCAGTGGAAGAAGTGGAACATCTTCCAAAACTAGAAATGCTGGTCCCGTGATTATCTTCTCTCCAGGGATCATCTTCGCACGTGTCAGAGCTAGGTAGAAGTGGGGACAATCAATATGATCGCAAGTGGTAAATTTACCATCGACGATATTGATGGAGTTATCAGGCATCTTTTTCACCTCGCTACCTACAAGCCAACCGTCGCTCTCTTGAGTTGATACGCCAAAGATTTTGGCCTTTCCAGATTTAAGGTTGTAGTTGATTGTATCCATGGTGAATGAGGAGCCGTTATCTGTAAAAACTGGCTTCTCGACTGTTGCGCCTATGATCGTTGAATCGGCAGGCACACCATGAGCGAAAACCTCACGTGTGTTCATGTCGATACGCATAAAATTGGCTGTTAGGTTTTTGTTCTGGTAGGTAACATCACCTTGGTCGTAGATGTATACTTTCTTCTCTCGAACATCATAGTAGAGAGAGTCGCTATTTTTACCTGTGAGAATATCGTCCAGAAATGCACTGCTCGAAGCTCTTCTTGGGGCAGGGGAGACACTATCAGGAAATGCTCTGTTAATCTCCGTTGAGTCGCTCATAGAGTCGTAAATTGCACCAATGGGAGGTTGAGGGAGTTCGATTTGACGATCAACTCCAAAAACCAACTGCATTGATAGAGCTATAAGCATCAACGATATTGTATATTTTACCTTTTTTGTTCTCAAAATATCAAAAAAAATTATATCTTTGCCGATGAATCGGCAAAATGCCAAAGAGAATATTAATAACTATTTAGTAACTACACTCAAGACATAAATAACATCTGGCAAATATAGATAAAAAAAAGCATAAACCCTTAATTTAAAATAATGAAAACTAATATTTTTTTTCGACTAATAACATTGCTCTCCATTCTTTTTGTAATAAACGGATCCCAAACATCGCTTATTGCGCAAGGGGTTAAGGTTATAGTTATTGATCCAGGGCATGGAGGGGCGATCTCTCCAGGTGCAATTTATCGTGGAGTGATGGAGAAAAACATTGTTCTGCCTATAGCTTTGAGAGTTGGTGAATTGGTGGAGAAAAATATTGCTGATGTCGAGGTGGTTTATACTCGTAAAAGCGATGTTGCTTTGGGTGCAACCATCACCGAGGATTTGCGCAATAGAACAGCTTTGGCCAATAATGCAAAGGGTGATCTCTTTGTCTCGATTCATGCCAATGCAGCAGCGAGCACTTCAGCAAAGGGTGTTGAGACAATTACCATGGGTGAGAGCTCACTGGAGCAGAAGCGCAATGATGATGTTATATATGCAAATCATCAAGAGGAGCTCATTGATATGTCGGATGAAAAGACAGCGGCTATTGTAAGGGCTTATATTCAAAACTTGCAATTTACTTATGGTGAGTATAGTCAAGCGTTGGCGCATTTGATTCAGAAGAATTATGGTGAGTATAATCGAACTTTGCGCAGGGATCGTCAGCAACTTTTGATGGTGTTGTATGGTGTTGATATGCCATCGGTACTCAACGAGATTGGATTTATGTCGAACCCAACGGAGTTTGCATATATGACCTCGAAAAAGGGTCAAGAGGAGATTGCACAATCAATTTATAGTGGAATCCGAGATTATGTGAAGATGGTCAATGGAACTATCGTTGCCAATACCGAGAGTGAGACTAAAAAAGCTGTCGAGGAGCCAAAAGGAGGATATACAATTCAGATACTTTCATCGGGTGGCGTAATCGACAAAAATGATGCGCAGTTTAAAATTTATCGCAATAATGTGAAATATTTTGTCACTTCGGGAAGTTTTAAGTATAAATACTGTGTTGGCAACTACTCAACGGAGCAGGAGGCTCAAGAGAAGTTAAAGGAGGTGCAAAAGTACTTCGATGACGCATTTATTGTTGATTGCAATGTAGAAAAATTAGATTTTAAATAAAATGAAGAGAGAGGTAAAACTTGGAATATTCACAATCGTAATTATCTGCTGCTCATGGGCAGGTATCCGTTTTCTAAGCGGAATTGATATTTTTAGCCGTAATATTGACTATTATGTGCATTATGACGAAATTACAGGAATAAGCAGCGCTAGCTCGATACTTATTCAAGGCGTAAAAGTTGGTAAGGTTACCGAGATTATCCTTGAGCCTGAGAAGAGCGAAAAGGTTATCTTAAAACTTTCGATCAAACGACGTTTTAAAATTCCTGAGGATTCAAAGGCTACAATTTATAGTCCAGGACTTATGTCCTCTATGGCTATTGGTATTGATTTGGGTAAGAGCTCAACAATCCTGCAAAAGGGTGATGTGATTGAGGCAAATGTTGAGCCCGATATTATGTCGCTTGCGGCCGATAAATTGACCGAAGTTACCGATATGCTCTCTTCACTTGGTGCAGAGTTAAATGTTACGATCTCTTCGATTAACTCGCTACTGAATGATAATGAGGGTAATATCGACAGTATGCTCAGCAATCTAAACTCAATTTCGACCGACTTGGCCGCAATGCTCTCATCTCAGAGCGATAATTTGGAGAGTGCAATAGGTGGTTTAGCTCAATTCTCAACTGCTTTGGGTGATAATGCTGAGAGTATCGACAATATTATCACAAATTTAAGTTCGATTTCCAATGAGTTGAGTGAGGCAAATATCAGCTCTTCACTTGGTGCAACTCTTGCGGAGCTCAACACAATGCTTAGCACAATCAACAATGCTGAGGGTTCGGCAGGTAAATTGCTTCAAGATGAGGCTCTTTATGAAAACCTTGCAGCTGTAAGCGGTAGTCTCAATGAGTTGCTTATAGATATGCAGACCAATCCAAAGCGATATGTTCACTTCTCGCTTTTCGGCTCTAAGGAGCAGTAAAATTTACAGTTAATAAAAACAATGATATACCCCAAAAATTTCGAGTCTAAAATAGGTTTCGATAGAGTTAGAGAACAAATTTCTACACTGTGCACAATGCCCTCGGCTGTTGAAAAACTATCTAAGCAAGGATTCTCCACATCGACAAAAATTATCACTCGCCGTCTTACACAGGCCTCAGAGATGCGAACAATGTTGCTTATGGAGCAGGATTTCCCTGCGGGAGACTATGCAGATCTCGAACCTATTGTGGCAAAAATCTCGATCGAGGGAACATTTCTCGATACCGAGGAGGTTGCTCTTTTGCGTCGCTCACTCTCGACGGTGGGTGACGTGGTGCGTTTCGTACGCTCGAAAGAGGAGTCGGGAGCATACCCATTTATTCAGCAACGTACAGCTGGGGTGAGCGCTCTTCCAGATGTTGTTAGAACAATAGATACAATAATTGATAAATTCAATAAGATTAAAGATAGCGCCTCGCCTGAATTGCATGAAATTCGTCGCTCTATTCATCAGCGAGAGAGTCAGGTTTCGAAACGATTGCAACAAATTTTGGCTTCGGCCAAGAGTAGCGGAGTTGTGGATCCAGATGCTTTGATCTCGATTCGTGAGGGTCGTGCTGTGATTCCTGTTGTTGCGGGAAATAAACGTAAGTTGCAAGGTTTTATCCATGATGAATCGGCAACGGGTAAAACAGTCTATATCGAACCTGTTGAGATCGTTGAGATCAACAATGAGCTAAAGGAGCTTCGATACTCTGAACGTCGTGAGATTGTTAGAATCTTGACCACCTTTACAGAGTCGATACGCCCTCAAACAAAAGAGATTGCCGATGCTGGAGATTATCTTAGCGATATTGATCTGCTTCGAGCTAAGGCTCGTTGGGCAATAAGTAATAATAGTGTAATGCCGATACTCTCGGCCGACGATCGGTTGGTGCTTCGAAATGCTCGACATCCACTCTTGGCACAGAGTCTTAAGGCGCAACATAAAGATATTGTACCTCTTACTTTGGAGCTTGATCGTTCGAAACATATTTTGGTTATCTCGGGGCCTAATGCAGGTGGAAAATCTGTCTGCTTAAAGACGACTGGAATTATTCAATATATGTTTCAGTGTGGATTCTTGGTTCCTCTGGGTGAGAACTCTGAGTTGCCGATATTCAGCTCAATTTCGATAGATATTGGAGACGAGCAGTCGATAGATAATGATCTTTCGACCTATTCGTCACATCTGCAAAATATGCGGAGTATGTTATCTTCGGCTTCTGCCTCGTCGTTGGTGCTTATCGACGAGTTTGGTTCGGGAACCGAGCCTGTTATCGGTGGAGCTATCGCGGAGGCGATTCTCGATAGATTGCTCTCGAAGGGGTGTTATGGTGTTATCACCACTCACTATTCGAATATAAAATATTATGCTTCATCAACTGATGGTATTGCCAATGGAGCTATGACCTTTGATGTGCAGAATATTCGACCGCTCTTCTGTTTGGAGATGGGTAAACCAGGAAGTTCGTTTGCCGTTGAGATAGCTCGCAAAATTGGACTTCCCGAGGATATTATCCGCTCGGCTAGCGATAAGGTGGGTAGCGATCATGTCAATATCGAGAAGCAGCTTCGTGAGATTGCTCGTGATAAACGATATTGGGAACAGAAACGAGACCGCATTCGTCATACAGACCGTAAAGTTGAAGAGCTGGAGCAGAACTATTCTGAGCAACTCTCAAAGATCAAAGCCGAGCGAGCTGAGATAATCCGCAAGGCTAAGGTTGAGGCACAAGCGTTGATCGCCGAGGCCAACAAACAGATCGAGAATACAATTAAAACTATCCGTGAGGCACAAGCTGAAAAGGAGATGACTCGACTTGTAAGGCGGGACTTCGAAGAGTTCAAAAGCAAGGTTGACGATACGGATGGTCAAAATGATAGCGACGATATAGCTCGTGAGATGGAGCGATTGCGAAAACGTCGTGAGCGTCGTGAAGAGCGTAAAGGCAAGCGAGAGCAGGAGGAGTTAAAGGAGGCTGTTGAGATTAAGGCAAAACCTTTGGAGGTGACCGTTGCGGCTAAAGTTCGTATTATCGGTCAAGATATGTTGGGTGAGGTTAAAAGTATTAAGGGACGTAAGGCACAAGTTGCTTTTGGACATATTTTAACCACTGTCGAGATTTCAAAATTGGAGGTTGTCTCTAATAGCGAATTTAAAAAGGCAACTCGACTGTCAGCTCCTCGATCAATTGTTTCTGTTGATGTCTCATCAAGAAAACTCAACTTCAAAGATAACATTGATGTTAGAGGTCAGAGGGCTGCTGACGCTTTGGATAGTGTGCAAAACTTTATCGACGACGCTTTGATGGTTGGTGTTAGCACCGTCTCAATCTTGCATGGAAAGGGAACGGGAGCGCTTAAGGAGGAGATTCGTCGTTATTTGCGTACGGTTGCTGATGTGGCTAAAATTAGTGATGCGCATGCTGATCGTGGCGGATCGGGTATTACGGTTGTTGAATTTGAGCAATTGTAGGTGAAAAACGAAGTTTTTCTGTCCAGGCTGTGCCTGGCGGCTGCCCGCTGTTAGGGCAGTCCCCAACATAAGAAGGTGGTCGCCCTCCCTCACAAAAAGAACTTTTTCGCAAGAAAAAGTTCGCAGAGGGCGAGCAATTCGAAGAATTGCATTGAAAAGAATGTTTGAAAAGAATGTTTGAAAAAAATATTGTAAAATAAAAACAGTGAAATATCTATTGTCAAAAATAGCCGAAATATGCAAAGGAGAGCTTGTGGGCTCAGATTGCATAGTTGAGGATCTGCTTACCGATTCACGTCGCTCGGGAGGTGGGTCGCAGACTCTTTTTGTGGCTATGGAGGGGCAAAATCACGATTCACATAATTTCATTGGAGAGATGCTTCATCGGGGCACGGAGGCCTTTATGGTTGAGCGTCGGGATGCAATTACAGATGAGGGTAGCTTTATTTTGGTCGAGAATAGCTTGGTGGCACTTCAACGTTTAGCGGCTTTTCATCGTTCACAGTTTCATGGTGAAGTTGTGGCTATCGTTGGTTCGAATGGCAAAACTATTGTCAAGGAGTGGGTGGCTCAAAGTTATCTGGATGATGGTAAGTTGTCTTGTTCACCAAGGAGTTACAATTCACAATTGGGTGTAGCTCTTTCGCTTTTGATCTGCTCGGGAGATGAAGATATTGCGCTCATTGAGGCGGGAGTGTCGATGAGTGGTGAGATGTCACACCTCGAAGAGATGATCCGTCCAGACGTTGTGGCTGTAACATCAATTGGCGATGCTCATCAACAGGGATTTTCAAGTGTGGAGCAGAAGATTGAGGAGAAATTAAAAATCGCTTCAAGAGCAAAAAAGGTAATATATCACAGTCAATATCCACAACTTGCAGAGTATTTTTCAAATCAAAAAGATCGAGATTATGAACTTATAGATGCTGCTAAGATGGCAGGTGCAAATTGTGAAGATATAACATCTAAACGCAATTCACAAGTTGTTGAGGCGATACTTAAAGTATGCGGTTGCAAGAGTTATAATTTAGATAATTTCACGCCAGTTGCGATGCGATTGGAAGTTAAGGAGGGACTCAACGACTCTGTCATTGTCAATGATAGTTATAATCTTTGTGTAAACTCACTCTCAATTGCACTCGATGCACTTAACTCTGTTGCGGCAGGACGGCCAACGACTCTGATCCTTTCGGAAATATTGCAGAGTGGGGTGAGCCCCGAGATTTTGTACTCAAATGTAGCAAAGGTTATCTCAGCGGCAAAGGTCGATCGAGTAATTGGCGTGGGTGGTGGAATCAATCAGTGGCTCGATTGTAGCTACTTTAATTCAACTGAAGAGCTACTTTCGAAACTCAGACGTGAGGATTACGCTCAAAGAGCAATCTTGATTAAAGGAAATCGAGAGAGTCGCTTCGAGAGAGTTAGTCACTCACTGGAGAGAAAGTGCCACACAACACGCCTGGAGGTAAATTTAGATGCGATGATCTCCAATCTGAACTTTTTCAGACAAAAAATATCTGCAAAGACAAAATTGGTAGCTATGGTAAAGGCTAGCAGTTACGGTGCAGGAGATTATGAGATTGCCAAGACACTTGAAGATCAAGGTGTCGATTATTTGGCTGTAGCCTTTGTTGACGAGGGAGTAGTTCTGCGTGAGGCGGGTATAACGATGCCGACGATTGTTCTTAATGCCGATGATGATAGCTTTGAGCAGATGATCCATCAGCGATTGGAGCCTGAAATCTACTCGCTCCGTTCGCTCCAACAATTCATCGAGGCGATCGAGAGAAATGGTGAGACTCACTATCCAATACATATTAAAATCGACTCAGGAATGCACCGTTTGGGCTTCCAAGAGGATCAAATAGAGGAGCTAAGTGTGGAGCTCAATAAAAATAGAGACAGGGTTAAAGTAGCCTCAATATTCTCACATTTAAGCTGTGCCGATGAGCCAAATGGTCGGGAGTTTACTTTTTTACAAGTCAAGCTCTTTAACTCTATATGTGAGCAACTGAACAAAAAAATTGAGTATAGACCAATGCGACACATTGCCAATAGCGCCGCCATGGAGCGATACACGGAGGCCGAAGCAGATTGTTGCCGCTTGGGTATTGGGCTTTATGGCTTTGGATTAAACCAAGATCAGCTAACCCCAATCTCAACGCTAAAGAGTCGAATAGTGCAGATTAAACGATATGAGGCAGGAGCCAAAATTGGATATGGAGCGGCTGGTGTGACCACACGTGAAAGTCAAATTGCAACAGTTCCAATTGGCTATGCCGATGGCCTACGTCGAGATTTAGGCTGTGGAAATTGGTCGATGATCGTTCGAGGCGAAAAAGCACCCATCATCGGAAGGGTCTGCATGGATAGCGTGATGGTTGATGTTACAGATATTTCGGGCGTAAAAGAGGGAGACAATATAACAATCTTCTCGGCCGAAAAAGGAAATAGCGTAGCCGATATGGCGACAATTTTAGGGACAATCCCTTATGAAATACTCACTTCGATTTCGAGGCGAGTGAAACGAGTTTATTTAAAAGAGTAGAAAATGAAGAGTGGAATATTATATCTAATACCCTGCCCAATTGCAGAGGCAGGCGAAGTTTGGGATGTGCTCCCTGCTGCCAATAAATCGGTGATAGATTCACTCGATTATTTTATCGTTGAGAATACCCGCTCGGCACGTAGATTCTTGTCGAAAACTAAGGTTGCAAACCCTATCGACTCGCTTGAATTTGTCGAGCTAAATGAACATTCACACTCGGGAATCGAGATCGAAAAGATGGTCGATCCAATCACGGAGGGTCGCTCAGCAGGTGTGATCTCGGAGGCTGGTGTACCTGGAGTTGCCGACCCTGGAGCCTTGGTTGTTGAGGCGTGTCACAGAAGAGGGATCAAGGTGGTGCCATTGGTTGGCCCCTCATCAATAATTATGGCGATGATGGCCTCAGGACTCAACGGTCAATCATTTGCATTCAATGGATATTTGCCAATCAAGCCACCCGAGCGAGGCAAGGCGATACGTAATTTTGAGCGTCGAGCACAACAAGAGGGTCAATCTCAAATGTTTATCGAAGCTCCCTATCGCAATGTTAAATTAGTCGAGCAACTTTTATCGACACTCGCACCCAAAACCCGCTTGACAATTGCAATGGATATTACAGCTCCCGAAGAGTATATTTTAACACAGGAGGTTGAAAAGTGGCGACGCACAAAGATGCCAGATATGAACAAACGACCAGCAATCTTTATTATCGGTTAGTTTTATCGAAGAGCAGAGGTGTGAGATAACATTTTTGGTCTACATTTTGTGACAGCATTAAGTATAATGAAAATAAAATAATATATATATGACAGAGGAAAAAGTTTATAATCAAGAGATTAACGGAGACGAAGGATTTATTCCAGGAGAGGGTTACCCATCATGCGATGGTTCACCATGTGACAATATGGCAGAAGAAGCAGTTGCAGAGGAGGCAGCAACTGACACAGTGGCAGATAACCAGGAGGCTGAAGCGCCAAAAGAGGCAGAGGGTCAAGAGTGGCGTGATAAATTTTTGCGCCTACAGGCAGAGTTTGATAACTATCGCAAGCGCACACTTCGTGAGAAGATGGATTTGGTGCAAAATGGCGGTGCCGACACTCTAAAAGCATTCTTGCCAGTTATCGACGACGTAGACCGTGCTGTAGTGGCTATGGGCAAAAGCGACGATATTGAGGCGTTGCGTCAAGGTGTTGACCTGATTGCAGCTAAATTTGGTGAGATTTTAAAGCAACGTGGTGTTGTCGAGATCGAGGCTTTAGGCTTGGAGCTTGATACGGATCATCATGAGGCGATTGCTCGATTTGCAGCAGGTGAGGAGCAAAAGGGTAAAATTATTGATGTTGTTCAAAAGGGTTATATAATGGGCGACAAGGTGTTACGTTTTGCAAAAGTTGTTGTAGGAGAGTAAATCATGGCAGAAAAAAGAGACTACTACGAGGTACTTGGCGTGAGCAAAAGCGCCAATGCTGATGAAATAAAGAAGGCTTACCGCAAGGCGGCAATCAAATTTCACCCCGACAAAAATCCAGATGATAAGCAGGCCGAGGAGAATTTCAAGGAGGCTGCCGAGGCTTACGATGTTCTTTCGGATGAGCAGAAACGTGCTCGTTACGATCAGTTTGGTCACGCAGGAATGGGTGGCGCTGCGGGAGGTGGCGGCTATGGCGGCGGCTTCAGTGGCGGCGGCTTCTCGATGGATGATATTTTCTCGCAATTTGGTGATGTTTTCGGTGGGCACTTCTCTTCGGGAGGTGGTGCGCGTTCTCGTCAGCAGGCAAATAGAGGTGGTGATATTAGAGTAAGAGTGAAATTGAACCTTGAAGAGGTTGCAGAGGGTGTAAACAAGAAACTCAAGATAAGCAAGATGGTTGGTTGCGACCGTTGTAATGGAACTGGCGCTAAGAATGGCTCAGCCTATACAACATGTCACACATGTCACGGTTCGGGAGTTGTTACACGTATCGAGAACTCATTCTTTGGACGTATTCAAACTCAAGGCGTTTGCCCAACTTGTAGCGGATCGGGTAAGGAGATTACCGAGAAGTGCGAGAAGTGCGGTGGCGAGGGTACTTTAAGAGGTGAAGAGGTTGTTGAGGTACGTATTCCAGCGGGTGTTGCCGAGGGAATGATGCTCAATGTACCAGGCAAGGGTAATGCTGCTCGCAGGGGTGGCGTTAGCGGAGATCTTCATGTTGTTGTTACCGAGGATGCTCATCCAGATCTTGTGCGTGATGGAAATGATTTGATTCACAATCTAAATATTACAGTAACGACAGCCCTGTTGGGTGGTACCGTTGAGGTTCCAACAATTGATGGTCGTGCGAAGATTAAGATTGCTCCAGGAACACATGCAGGTAAGGTGTTGCGTTTAGGCGGTAAGGGTCTGCCAGAGGTGAATGGTTATGGACGAGGCGATATTTTGGTCGTTGTCGATATAACTATTCCTGCATCGCTGAGCCGTGAGGAGCGTCGAGCAGTGGAGAAACTCTCTGAGATGCCATCATTCCAAAAGGCAGCTAGCGTAGATACGCAAAATATCTTCGAGCGAATGAAAAACTTTTTTAGATAAAATAGGTTGATAATTTATAGGGAATTATTAGAACTCCCCTATAGTCTAAAAGTATTTTGGGAGAAATTAGAATTTGCCTATAATTCAAAAGGGTTATAAATTATCAACACAAAAAAACGGTAAACTATGAACGGATTCAGACCATTTAAGCGCAAGCCAAATCAGTTTAAGTATATACCTCGCTTCTATGATCCAGATAAGGAGGCGAGAGATCTTCGACGTGCCGAGCTGCGAGGTTCACGCCCCGAATCGGCAGAGGATGGAGAGTATGTTGCGGGTGAGTATATTCGTCGTCAGCGAGAGGCTCGACAGATTCGTCGTGAGCGCAAGAGTGGTCAAGGGAAGTCGATGTGGGTTATGATTGTGGGTGTAGTTGTTATTTTTCTGCTTGCCTATATGATTATGCCACGCATAGTTGCTGCATTTGTTTCGGATGGGCGTGAGCAGGTACGTCCTGTGGATGAGTATAAAGAGTTTGATCCATACGCACCAATTAGAATTGTGCCTAACGATTATAAAGGAGATTAATGTCGGATAAAATTAAACTGCTACCCGATCTGGTTGCCAACCAGATTGCCGCTGGTGAGGTGGTTAATCGCCCCTCGTCGGTGATTAAAGAGATGATGGAGAACTCGATCGATGCAGGTGCGAGTTGTATCATTGTGAACTTCCGTGAGGGTGGTGGTGATCTGATTCAAATTGTTGATGATGGTTGCGGAATGTCGCCCAATGATGCTCGAATGGCCTTTGAGCGACATGCAACAAGTAAAATTTCGAGTGCCGACGATATTTATGATCTTCACACCTTTGGATTCCGAGGTGAGGCTTTGGCTTCAATTGCCGCAGTCTCGCAGGTTGAGCTCCGCTCACGTCAGGAGAATGACGGAGTTGGAACATCGACAAGGGTGAATGGCGGAGAGTATCAAGGTCAGGAGCCGATAATGTGTGAAACGGGATCGCAATTTTTTGTGCGTAATCTATTTTATAATGTTCCTGCACGTCGTCGATTTATGGAGCGGGTGACCACTTCGACAAATCAGATTAAGGCAGATTTCAAGCGTATTGCGCTTTGTAATCCAGATATACATTTTGAGCTATATTCCAATGATTCACCTCTGTATAACCTGCCTCGAACATCGTTGGTGAGTCGAATTGTTGATGTTGTTGGACGCTCAATTAAGCATAATCTTTTGGAGCTACATACCGACACCTCGATTGCGAAACTTAGAGGTTACATCGGTCGTCCAGCAGCAGCAAAAAAGACAAATAACGATCAATACTTCTTTGTAAATGGTCGTTTCTTCCGTTCGACATTCTTCACAAAGGCGATCCTTAAGGGTTACGATAAATTGATCCCTGTAGGTTCGACACCATCATATTTTATCTATATCGAGGTTGATCCAGAGCGTATAGATGTCAATGTTCATCCTCAAAAAACGGAGGTTAAATTTGCCGATAACGATGATATTTGGCAAATTATCGTTGCCGCTGTTCGTGAGACATTGGCTAAGACGGGAGTTGTGCCGATGATGGATTTTGATAATGATTCACCTATCGAAATTCCGCTGATGCAGGAGCACGCAGTTGTCAAGACCCCAGCGGCATTTTCATCGGGGGGGTATAATCCATTCAATGAGGGGTATGTTGATCCAAGTGCACCAGATCCAAATGTAGATTTTACAGGTTTTGATGTGCCTTACAATATCGGAGATGAGCTGCATCCCGCGGAGAAGAATATTAGGCATCGTAGTGAGCTTAAGGATGGTGCTTATGCCTCGATGATTGGTAATTTTGGTGCGGATATTTCATCTTCGATACCGTCGGCATCATCACCATCTTCGTTCAGTGCTTCAGATTTCGAGAGTATCGAGTCGGGAATAAATGTTGAGCGAGAGGTGGAAATGCCAATCGTAACCGAAATCACACCCATCTCGGAGGAGAGTTTCGATAGCTCCTCATTTGAGTTTGTGGAGTCGGCAATGGAGCCTACACAAATTAAAATAACTCCACCCATTGAGGTTCACTCGGTGACACCTCTTGGAGGAGGATATGCCTTTATGATTGCCGATGGAGGCGCTGTAATTATAGATGTTGCACGAGCTAAGGAGCGAGTATTATATGACCGTTACCTAGCCGCAGCAAATGGTCAGCCTGCTGCATGTCAGCAACTTTTATTCCCCGAGCAGCTGATACTCTCGCATGAGGAGTATGCAACAATCGAGGAGCGAGTAATGGATTTTGTGGTTGTCGGTTTCGACTTCGACTTTTTGGGTAATGGGTCGGTGGAGGTCAAAGGAATCCCACCCGAAATTAAACGTGAAGAGGTCGACAAATTAATATACGAACTTATCGAGGCGGCCGCAACCCCCGAAGAGTTCCTGGATTTGCGTCGAGATAAGATGGCTCGAATAATGGCCAAAAGTGGTGCTGCGGTAGCCCACCGAGGATTAAACGTCGAGCAGGTAAAACAACTAGCCGAGCAACTTTTCCAGAGTGGAAACATTGCCCACACACCCAGTGGAAAACCTCTAGTGTGGCAGATAACACAATCCGAAATTATGGACAAACTCCGATAAAAAATAACACATAGCATAAATATTATGAAATCACTTCGTTCATTTGCACCTCCTGTGGTGTTAAACTTAATAATTGTCAACTGCCTAGTGCTAATGGCAACAAATCTTTTGGGATTTAACTTTTTATATAAATACTTTGCACTTTGGGGTGTTCACTCGCCTCTGTTTCATTTTTATCAGGTAGTGACATATATGTTTATGCACGCTGATATTAACCACCTATTTTTTAATATGTTCTCGCTGTGGATGTTCGGTAGAACCTTGGAACAGGTGATGGGTCAAAAGCGCTTTTTAACATATTACATGGTTTGCGGAATATTCGCAGGTTTGATTCAATTGGCCGTGAGCGCAGCAACACATAGCATGGCACCAACGGTCGGTGCTTCGGGTTCTGTCTTTGGATTGCTGTTGGCTTTTGGCGTGATGTTCCCCAACACCGTTATTATGCTTCTTATCCCACCTATTCCGATCAAGGCTAAGTGGTTTGTGATGATTTATGGTGTTATTGAGCTCTTCTTGGGTGTTAGTGGTCGACAAATTGGTGTGGCTCACTTTGCTCACTTGGGAGGTATGATTGGTGGATATTTGCTGCTTATGTATTGGAAGCAAATTAGAAATAATCGTAGGTAGAATGGCTGATTATTATTATAATAGTTACGATCGTAAGCAAAAACGTCGCTCGTTGATCTCCATTCTGTTCGATGTGGTGATCCTTATGGTGAGCCTTGTCGCTTTTGCTGCAATGTCGCTTACGTTAGTCACCTCATATTACGATCCGTCACTGAGCTGGGTGTTTCCAGTTTTGGGGCTTGTCTCACCAGCTGTCTATATTGTAACTGCTCTTCTGGCCTTTTATTGGGTTATTCGTTGGCGTTTGGTTTATGCCGTTTTGTTGCTTTTGCCGCTTCTTGTGGGAGCTCCAAGCATATCGAGATATTTCAAAATTGATACTTCAAATAGCTATGGTGAACCCTCGAAACGTGGAGTTATAAAGTTGATTAGCTATAATGTTAAAGGGCTTGTTAATGATAAGGGAAAAGTCTCGACCGAGGGTATATCAGAGTATATTGAAGAGTTGCGTCCAGATATAGTCTGCTTCCAAGAGTTTCAAGGCTCAAGGATGAAAAAGGCAGATGAGCCGCAACTGTTTAGTCAATATAATCGAGTTCAAGCAAGCGATTTGGCAATCTTCACCCGTTACAAAATTCTTGATTCAAGTGATGATTTAATCCATTCAGATTTCGATAGCGGTTGCGGAATGTGGGCAGATCTACTTGTAGGTAGCGACACAATCCGACTTTATAATATTCACCTGCAATCTACCGCCATCACGGTGAGTGACGATGAATATATTCGCAAAATGGAGTTTATACGGGACTCTTTGGGAGATGATAAACTCATTGGAATGTTGTCACGCTTCCGCAATAGCTCAATTGGTCGTGCCGCACAAGCCGACACAATAGCCCTGAGCATTGAGCAGTCACCATATAGAGTTATTGTCTGTGGAGATTTCAACGATACACCGAATTCATATACCTATCGTAAAATATCGCATGGACTCCAAGATGCCTTCCAAGAGGTGGGTGTAGGATACTCTCACACCTTCCGTGGATTTCTGAATCTCTTGCGTATAGATTATGTATTGTTCGAGAAGCCGACACAAGTACTCTCATATGAGGTTGCCGACTCGGTTCAGCTTTCGGATCATCTACCCGTTGTAACAACTTTTAAACTATAATATTATGATTTTAGATTCTATCAGTAACGCAGAGCTTTATTACTCTGTATCGCCACGTTTGGCAAAAGCATTTGAGT
The DNA here is from genome assembly GCA_044433665.1 of Rikenellaceae bacterium. Lineage (GTDB taxonomy): Bacteria > Bacteroidota > Bacteroidia > Bacteroidales > Rikenellaceae > Alistipes. Next base: position 31,084 of record JAWXTJ010000014.1, on the reverse strand, counting down.
ACATTCAATCAACAGACCTTGAGAGTTTGGAAGAGGGTCGCTATACAATTGATGGCGACGACATTTTCGTCAATATCGTTGAGAGAGACCTAAAAAAGGCAGAGGATGCAAAACTAGAGGTTCACAACAACTACATCGACATCCAAATTGTAGTCAGTGGCGACGATGAGGGATTCGGCTACCTAGAGCGTTGCAAACTTCAAGAGCCCGCAGCTGAGTTTAACACGGTTAAAGATATTCAGTTCTTTAACGATGTGCCTCAAACAATCTATTATATCCGCCCAGGACAATTCACATTGGTAATGCCCGAAGATGCTCACGCACCTCTAATAGGTTCAGGTCGTGTGAAAAAAGCTGTCGTTAAGGTTAGATTATAATTTTTATCAGCTTTTACACTATTAACTTTAAATAGTTGTTATAGGGGAGTTCTATTTTCTTTTCGAAAATAGAACTCCCCTATAAATTCCTTTTTCAAAAATATATATAGATAAATTATGAGAACGCCAAAGGAGATTGTTGAGTATATCAATCAAAGTGCTGTGGCTAAAGAGAAGTTGCCGATGGATCGACTTTTAATATTGGGTATCATCGGAGGCTCCTATATTGCAATGGGAGGGTTGCTATCTGTTATCATCGGATATGGATTTCCTACGATCGCTGCTCAGAATCCAGCAATAATAAAATTACTGATGGGTGCAACATTCCCCGTTGGACTAATTATGATAATTTTAGCTGGAGGTGAACTATTCACAGGTTGCTGTGCATACTTTATCCCTAATGTGATGAACCGACGACAAAGCCCAATTATGGCTGTGAAGTTCTGCGCAATAGTTTGGATCACAAACTTTATTGGATCACTTATTTTCGCATATTTCATTGTCTATTTACCGAATATTTCGCATTATCATCCCACCATTGATGGATTTCTTTCAATAGCTAAAGCAAAGACAACAAACCCATTTTATGTAACAATGCTAAAGGGTGTTGGAGCAAACTGGTTAGTTTGTCTTGCTGTGTGGCTTGCTGCATCATCGAAAAGTGTAGCAGGGAAAATATTAGGCATTTGGTTTCCTGTGATGACATTTGTTGCCATTGGATATGAGCACTCCATTGCAAATATGTTCTTCCTCCCAGTGGCAATGCTCGAAGGTTTTGATTTGTCTGTAGCAGAATTATTCACGAAAAATTTGATCCCTGCAACTCTCGGCAATATCATCGGTGGAGCACTCTTTGTAGGTGGATTTTATTGGTATATTTACGATAGAGAGTAATCTCAATTTATTGACATAGAAAAAAATAAAAATAGGGACAAGAGTTTTAATCTTGTCCCTATTTTTATTGAAAAACTATGTTTCGCAAACTACTCTGTTGGAATATCTGTATTTACGTTTTTGCTACCAAATAGTGCGTAGTATAGTGTAAATACATAAAGTACAATAAGTAAGCTGAAGCTAGCCATATATCCGAAAGAATCACCAATAAGACCCTGGATAAGAGGTAGGATTCCACCTCCGCAGACCATAATCATAAAGATTCCTGAAGCCATTGCTGTGTATTTTCCAAGACCCTCTACTGCAAGGTTGAAGATTCCACCCCACATGATCGAGGTGCAGAATCCTGTTAGGATCAACAACATAATGCCTAGAGGTACCTCCGCCATTCCGAAACCGAATGTTGGTGACGAAACAAAGATTGGCATGCTTACAACAACATCTATAGGACATAGAATTGCTCCACTCACCAAGAGTGTACCTAAAACTGATACTGCTGTGAGCATTGTCTTGCTTGAGAATCTAGCTGCAATAAATCCTCCACCCAAACGGCCGAGCATCATGCAGAACCAATATGTACCGCAGATAAGTCCCGCAGCACTCTTATCCATGCCGTAGCCACCATTTGCAACCGACTCGCCAAGGAATAGATTTACAAAGTTTGGCACGCCAATCTCAAGACCCATATATGCAAATATCGCAATAGCTCCTAGGGTGAAGTGACGGAATGAAAGTGCGCTATATTTATCCTTTGTTTTCAGTTCGGCTTTTGAAGGCTCTGCTGTGTATGGCTCTGGAATATCTACAGCGTAAAGAACAATAAATGCCAAGGCGAAGATTCCCATTGCGATCCAAAGAGCAGGGTTAACATCGGCTATAGTTGGATTTAGAGCATTTCCAATTAGAATACCTGCCAATACTGGGGTGATGGTTGCTCCGATCGAGTTTATCGAACCTCCAAGTAGAAGAAGTTGGTTACCCTTGTTTCCGCCACCACCAAGTGAGTTAAGCATAGGGTTTACCACCGAGTTCAAAAGACACATCGAGAATCCAGAGATGAAGGCTCCGATAAGATATACTGCGAAGCTGCTGAAAACACCCGATAGGTATGAGATGCAAACGCCAGTGAAACCAACGGCAATGGCAATCAAAGCGGTCTTTTTGTAGCCTACACGGCTGAGTAACATTCCCGCAGGAATTCCCATAAAGGCGTAGGCGATAAAGTTCGCTGCATTACCTAGCTGAGACATGAAATTAGAGGCTTGGAATTGATCCTTTACAATCACTCCAAATGGATTCTGAAGACCCGTTACAAACGAGATCATAAAGAATAGCGCAAACATCATTACGATAGGTAACGTGTAATTTTGTTTTGTGTTTGTCATAAATTAATATTTAGTTGTTTGGATTTATTTTTTTTATGTGAGAATATTTTGATGGAGTATTCTCACGTAATTATTTTTTTTGCTCTCTATTCAATATTTCGAACACGTTTCTCCCATGCCCATGCTGCGGCTAGGGTCTCTTCAAGTGTGCGTGTTGCTTGCCATCCGAGCTCATTATTTGCCAATGTTGGGTCTGCCCATATTGCTGTGATGTCACCCTCGCGACGAGGCACGATTTTATACTTTATTTCGAGGTTGTTGATTGCTTGGAAGCGTCCAATGAGTTCAAGCACTGAGACTCCATTTCCTGTTCCGATATTGAAGATCTCGTAATCTGATTTTGATTTACCCTCGGTCATTCTCTTCACCGCTACAACATGCGCTTTGGCTAGATCTACAACGTCGATATAGTCACGAATACATGAGCCATCGGGAGTTGCATAATCGTCACCGAATACCGATAGACACTCACGAAGTCCCGCTGCGGTTTGTGTGATGTATGGAAGTAGGTTTTGAGGTACTCCCTGTGGAAGCTCACCAATTAGAGCAGATGGATGTGCACCAATTGGATTGAAATAACGGAGTGCGATACCTCTCATGTTCGGATATACGGCAACCGAATCACGGAGAATATCCTCGCTCATAGCCTTTGTATTTCCATAAGGTGAAAGAGCTGGTTTGCGAGGTGTCTGCTCGGTTACTGGTTGTGCGTCGGGTTCACCATAGACTGTGCATGATGATGAGAAGAGGATGTTTTCACGTCCAAACTTGCGCATCAATGCAATTAGGTTCATAAGCGACATCAAGTTATTCGAGTAATATTCCAAAGGTTTTTGCACCGACTCGCCAACAGCCTTAGAGGCTGCAAAGTGAATTGCCGAGTTAAAATTGTGTTTCTCGAAAACCTTCTCTAAAGCTGCGGCATCGCAACAATCAACCTGGTAAAATGGAACATCTACACCTGTAATTTTGCGAACTCCTTCTACAGCTTCGGCTGTAGAGTTTGATAGATTGTCGACGATAACAACATCAAAGCCTGCTTCAACAAGCTCTACAGCGGTGTGAGATCCGATGTAACCTGCTCCTCCAGCTACTAAAATAGATTCTTTCATTATAATTTTTTTATTAATTTTGTTTTTAATTAATATCTCTTATATTTTGGATTAAAATATAAGGCACTCCTTTCGAAAAAGAAGTGCCAATTATTCTATTGTACAAATAGTTTAGCTGGGTATTCGCCAACTTCGATAAGTGCCGCAATTTTTGCAACGACATCCGTTCGATCTGCCGCATAGGTAACTCCGAACCATTTTGATGTGGTATCTAAAACCTTAACTTTGGCTCTGTTGGTTTGGATGAGTTCATTGACCACAAGTGGGATGAAGAACTCTGCCTTTGGAGCGTTAAGATTCTCGTTGAGGAATGTTACAAATAGACTCTCCGAGAATTCAAAATAGTCGGGTGTAAATCCCCACATATTCATTGAAACGGGGGTCTTTTCGTCAATTGTCTGAATTTGATCGTTTTCATTGGGGAAAGCAATCTCTCCCGCCTCGTTGCGAGCAATTGCTGTGCGCTCGACCACCGTTGTGAGGTAACCCTCATCATTGGTGCCACAAACTCCACGAGCTACAGTTCCACTCTCCGAGAGTGTATTTCCGACACGGTAGCCAATCATGCAATAATCACCCGTCTCCGTGCGCTCACGACTCAACTCGGCTCCCAATACCGCAAAGCTATCTCGACCGTAAAAGTCATCGGCATTAATCACCGCAAAAGGCTCCTTGATAACATCCTTTCCCATTAGTACTGCATGATTCGTGCCCCATGGTTTTGCTCTATCTTCGGGACATGTGAATCCTTCGGGAAGAGAGTCTATAGCTTGAAAAACCAACTCTACAGGGATTGAGTTTTCATATTTTGGAAGTATCTGCTCACGAAAAGCATCTTCGAAGTCACGACGGATAACGAATACAACCTTACCAAAACCACCACGAATAGCATCGAAGATTGAGTAATCCATAATTGTCTCGCCATTTGGACCAAGACCATCGAGTTGTTTAAGTCCACCGTAACGACTTCCCATGCCTGCTGCAAGGACAAATAATGTAGGTTTCATGTTTTATTAATTATTAATTAGTTAACGCCGATAATTATTAATTTATTATCGGCGTTAATCATTGATTATAATTTTCTTGCTCCGTCGCTAATTACAACTGGAATGATTTCTGGCTCAATACCATATTCGGCTTTGAACTTTTCTATTGCCGTTGCGATAAAATTATCGTAAAGCTCATCCTTAACTAAGTTGATTGTGCAGCCACCGAAGCCACCGCCCATAATACGAGAGCCTGTTACACCGCATTCACGTGCAACGTCAACCAAAAAGTCGATCTCAACGCATGATACTTCATAATCTTTCGACAGGCCATCATGAGTAGCGTAAACATTTGTTCCGACTGTCTCGAAGTCACCAACTTTAAGCGCCTCACAGACGTTGTATACACGTTGCTCCTCACCGATTACAAATGTTGCACGTTTGTAATCCTCCTCTGAGACATTATTTTTGATAGCCTCAAGATCGGCAAGTGTTGCTCCTCGAAGCGATGGAAGACCCAATGTTGCGGCAACTCTTTCGCAACTCTCACGGCGTTTATTATATGGAGAGTCGACAAGTGCATGTTTAACTTTGGAGTTGACCAAAACAAGTTTGTAACCTTTAGCGTCGAATGGGTAGTATTCATACTCCATCGAGCGGCAATCAAGACGGATTAGGTGATCTTTCTTTCCGAAGATCGAAGCGAATTGATCCATGATACCACACTTCACACCGCAATAGTTATGCTCTGTGGATTGACCAATACGAGCGAGTTCAAATTTGTCGATTGAGTTATCGTTGAAAAGGTCATTTAACGCAAAAGCAAAAACAGACTCCAAAGCAGCCGAAGAAGAGAGACCTGCACCCGCAGGCACCGAACCTGAGAAAACAGTATCGAAACCCTCGACCTTGCCACCACGTTTCACCACCTCGCAACAAACACCATAAATATATCTTAACCAATGCTCCTCGGGAAGTTCCGCTTGACCAACCACAAACTCAGCATAGCTATCAAAATCTACAGCATAAGCACGAACTTTGTCGGTTCCGTTAGTTTTGATCTCAGCGACTATACCTTGCTCGATAGCTCCAGGGAATACAAAACCTTCGTTATAGTCGGTGTGCTCACCAATTAAATTAATTCTACCAGCTGAAGCATACTGTGTGCCTTCAGCTTCAAAGCGAGATGCGAAGATCTCTTTTACTTTTTGTTGCATAATTTCTTAGAAGTTAAAAATTTTATAGGCGTTTTGACAAAGGTAAATATTTTTTTTAATTTTTAATATGTTTCTGTTTATATTTTATTATACCCCCCTTATATTTTTTGAATATCCCCCCTGCGGACTGCTGTAAGAAGACCATCGCAAAACGTAAGATTTGCTCCATTTAAGAGATCGTTGATAGGTGGATGAAAATTTAAAGATGGCGTAGAGGGCTCAGAAAGGAGCATACTAAAGTATGTGACTGAAGAGTGCTCTACGCCATCTTTGAATTTTCGCCGCCTTGCAACGATCTCGTAAGACGATAAAATGAGTTATATTTAAGGGGAGTTCTAATAATTCCCTAAAATACTTTTCAGCTACTAATCACCCCTTTTCGATTTTTCAAAAATCGGTGGTAGAGCCACTACAACACACTTTTGCAAAATCAAAAATGGGCAATTATTAACTAAAAATTAAAATCAGGGAATTATTAGAACTCCCCTTAAGGCTATACAAAGGGGCTTATAAGGCGCATTCAACGCTAAAAACCGACCGAAATTCATATAGATCCAGTAAATTAAGAAAAATATTTACAAAAATAAATCGTTGATTGTCAGTGTGTAACACAAAAATAACTGGATATATAACAAAATGTTAATATAAAAATTTTTGTGCCATAAATATTATTATTAATTTTGCACTGTATTTCAATTTTAATGTAAATATGAGACTTTTGGTTACAAAATGTAAGAGAATCCACTTATGCCCCGTTTCGCTTGGGGTCTTCTTTGTAAGCATTAACGCTTAATATCATACGCTGTTATGCTTAAATCTACTTATTTAGTTGACATTTTTAGGATATAAAAATATTTTTAGACAAAAAAGATACACAAATAACATTTTATTAATCAATTCAAAATTCATGAAGAAAACTCTACTTTTAATTGTAGCGATGATGATCTCAGTTGTATCTTTTGCACAGATCACAACATCGGGTCTTTCTGGTCTTATTACAGATCAGAGCGGCGAGCCACTAATTGGCGCAACGGTAATCGCTGTTCACACTCCATCGGGTAGTGAGTATGGTGCTGCAACCAACGTCGACGGACGTTACACTCTTCAAGGTATGCGTTCGGGTGGTCCTTACGCAATTACTGTAAGCTACATCGGTTACCAAACCGTTGAGGCTACAGGTATCACTCTTCGCTTGGGCGAGAGCTACACTTTCAGCACTGAGTTGGCCGAGGGTCAACTTTTGGACGATGTAGTTGTTGTCTCAACAGCTGCTGACCGTTTCAACAACAGCAAAACTGGTGCTGCAAACAACTTCAGCTCTTCTGACATCTCGTCAACGCCTACCGTATCTCGTAGCGTTTACGATGTTATCAACCAATCTCCATTGGCTAACACTTACAGTGGTGGTATCTCTTTCGCTGGTAGCAACAACCGTTACAACTCATTCCAAATCGACGGTGCTATCTCGAACGACGTATTCGGTCTAACTAGCTCTGGTACAAATGGTGGTCAAACAGGTACAAACATCATCTCTCTTGATGCTCTTGATGAGATTCAAGTTGTAATCGCTCCTTTCGACGTTCGTCAAGGTGGTTTCACAGGTGGTGGTATCAATGCGGTAACAAAATCTGGTACTAACGAGTTCAAGGGTTCTGCTTACGCATATTACACTAACGAGAATCTTTATGGAACTACAGCAGGTGAAATCGCAGAGGGTGAGTCTCGTGAGAAGGCTTCAGAGCAACTTACTCGTATCCTTGGTGCTACAGCTGGTGGTGCTATCATCAAAGATAAATTGTTCGCTTTCGTAAGTGTTGAGCACTCTTTGAGTGAGGAGCCAGTATCTTACAATGCAGGTGGATCTGATTACATGTCATTGGAGACAGCTCAATCAATCTCAGATCAATACTACGCATTGACAGGAATTAGACAAACTTACGGTGAGCACACAACAACTCAAACTGAGTCTATTGACCTTTTGGCTCGTATCGACTGGAACATCAACAAAAATAACAAATTGATGGTTCGTGCTCAATACAAAGATGCTACAGATGATAAGTATGGTAACTATTACTCTTCATATTATTTCGATGATAGTAGCTACACAATGTCAAACAAAACTCTTTCATTGGTTGCTGAGTTGAACTCACGTATCTCAAACGAGATCTCGAATGAGTTCCGTGTAGGTTACACTCGTGTTCGTGACTTCCGTTCAGTTGGTGAGCTTGGTCCTACAGCTATCATCAACGTAGATTTCGGTGCAGACAAAACAGGTACAGTTTATATCGGTACTGAGCGTTATTCAGGTGCAAATGCTTTAGATCAAGATGTATATACAATCACCGATAACTTATCTTTCTACAAAGGAAACCACACATTCACAGTTGGTACTCACAACGAGATTTATTCAATTGGTAACACATATATCGCTAACTCAACAGGTACATATGGTTACAACTCTCTTGAGGATTTCCTTAGCAACACTCCATCGTCATACGCATACTCTTACGCTTTAGATTGCGCAAATCAAGACTATATGCCAATTTTGAACGCTGCTCAATTTGGTCTCTACGTTCAAGATGAGTGGAAGCCAAACGATAAGTTCACTCTTACAGCTGGTCTTCGTGCAGATCTTCCAGTTATCTTCAATGAGCCAGTTACAAACGAGGATTTCAACTCTTCTGAGTTGTCTAACAATGGTGAGTATTACGTAGGTCGCATGCCTAAGACTCAAATTCTATGGTCTCCACGTGTTGGTTTCCGTTACAACGTAGATGAGTCTACACTTCTTCGTGGAGGTGCTGGTATCTTCACTGGTCGTGTTCCATTCGTATGGTTGCACAATGCTTACTCTAACTCGGGTGTTGATAAGAAGTCTATCACAGCTTACTCATCTGATGATTCTTCACTACCAGGTCTTTCAACGAATCCATCAACTGATGGTGTTGCTGGAACTGAGACTATCAACGTTATCTCTGAGGATTTCAAATACCCACAAGTATTCCGTGCTAACTTAGGTATTGATAAGAGCTTTGCAAATGGTTGGAGCGCAACTCTTGAGGCTCTTTACTCTAAGACAATCAACGATATTGACTTCACTAACGCTGCTCTAGCTGACAATGGTGACAAAACATACATGGTTGAGGGTGTTGAGGCGAGTGCAATGACTCACTACGATATTATCTCAACTGAATACTCTCCAGTAATCAGCCTTGGTAACACATCTAAGGGTTACTCTTACTCTTTGAGTGCACAGATCAACAAGCGTTTCGATATGGGTCTTAACCTATCGGCTTCATATACTTTTGGTCACTCATACAACATCAACAACGGTACATCTTCACAAGCTATCTCTAACTGGAGATATAACTCTACAGTTAACTCAAACTCTCCAGATCTAAGTTTCTCAACTTATGATATTCCTCACCAAATCAAGGTTACTGCAAACTACGTATCACCAACATATGGTAACGATAGTTTCTACTCTGTAGTAGGTTTGACTTACAATGGTGCTTCTGGATACCGTTATAGCTACATGTACTCTAACGACCTTAATGGTGACAACTACAACTCATACACTCTTCTTTACATCCCAACAGCATCTGAGATCGATCAAATGAATTGGGCTAGCGAGGCAGACAAAGAGTCATTTGTTGCATGGGTTGAGAGCGATGATTATGCAAGCTCACACCGTGGACAGTTCGCTGAGCGTAACGCAATCCTATCTCCATTTGAGCACCACTTCAACCTACACTTCGCACAAAACTACATCTACAACAAAGCGAAGGGTAGCCGTATCGAGGTTTCATGTGACATCATGAACATCGGTAACTTGCTTAACCGTGAGTGGGGAATGTACTCTGCATCGACTTATGGTGCTTCCCCACTTAAGATCAAGTCAGTAACCGAGTCTTCTACAGGTGTCTACACTCCAGAGTATAGCTGGAATGGTTCACAAGTTATCGGTTTCGACGAGTATAGCTCTCGTTGGTACATGCAACTTGGTGTTCGTGTAACATTCTAAATTTCCGCAGAGAGTTAATCTCTGAACTCCCCTTAAATATTCGCACCGATCTCATGAAAATGGGGTCGGTGCTTTTTTGCGTTTAAATAGCTGTACAAAAAGTATTTTCCGTTGCTTAGCACTTTTTTTAAGCCTTAACTCAGAAAAATATTCGCATTAAGTTGTGATTTAAATAAATATTGTTTAATTTTACGAACAAATTCCTAATTATAAACCCGAGCTATAAACTTTTATGCTCAAAATATTTTAAATAAAGTTATGGTAAACTTTTCATTGGAGGGCAAAGTAGCCCTTGTAACAGGAGCTTCTTACGGAATCGGTTACGCAATCGCTTCATCTCTTGCAGCAGCTGGTGCAAAGATCGTTTTCAACGACATCAACCAAGCAGCTGTAGACAAAGGTATCGCTGCATATACTGCTGACGGTATCGAGGTTAAAGGTTATGTTTGTGATGTAACCGATGAGGAGGCTGTATATAAAATGGTTGCTCAAATCGAAACTGAGGTTGGCTCGGTAGATATTTTGGTTAACAACGCTGGTATCATCAAACGTGTTCCTATGCACGAGATGTCGGCAGCTGAGTTCCGCCAAGTAATTGACATCGACCTTAACGGCCCATTCATCATGGCTAAGGCTGTTATTCCAGCGATGATGAAGAAGAACGCAGGTAAGATCATCAACATCTGCTCGATGATGTCGGAGCTTGGTCGTGAGACTGTATCGGCTTACGCTGCTGCTAAGGGTGGTTTGAAGATGCTTACTCGCAACATCGCTTCTGAGTATGGTGAGTTCAACATCCAATGTAATGGTATCGGCCCAGGATATATCGCAACTCCTCAAACTGCTCCTCTTCGTGAGTTGCAAGCTGACGGATCTCGTCACCCATTCGATTCATTCATCCTTGCTAAGACTCCAGCAGCTCGTTGGGGAAATCCTGAGGATTTGGCTGGCCCAGCTGTGTTCTTGGCTTCTTCTGCTTCTGACTTCGTTAATGGTCACGTCCTTTATGTTGACGGTGGTATTTTAGCGTATATCGGTAAACAACCAAAATAAGCCTTAAATAAGTTATCTTGCAAGCCATTTTCGGCACTTCCTCACGCACCTTTAGTACGCTGCGGTTAAAAATGCTCACGAAGCACCAAAAATGACTCACAATCTAACTTATTTAACCGAGTGAACGTTTCGTTGGTTTCTCGAAACTCCTCGGTAATAAAAACTATATAAGGTTGGCATTTTCTTTTTATCTAATTGAGAGTGTCAACCTTTAAAAACTTAAACTATTTAATTAATTATGGAAGTATTTAGCTACATTATCCAACTTGGTGCCGCTGTAATGATGCCTATCATCTTTACAATCCTTGGCGTATGTTTGGGTATCAAACCTAGCAAAGCGCTTCACTCAGGTCTATTCGTGGGTGTCGGTTTCGTTGGTTTGTCGATCATCACTGCGCTTTTGACCTCTACTTTGGGACCTGTGCTTGGTGACATCGTTAAAAATTATGGTCTTGAACTCGAAATCTTCGATATGGGTTGGCCTGCTGCTGCGGCAGTTGCATATAACGCACCTGTTGTCGGCGCTCTAATTATCCCAGTTTGCTTGGGCGTGAACGTATTGATGCTTGTGACTAAAACCACTCGCACAGTAAATATCGACCTTTGGAACTACTGGCACTTCGCATTTATCGGTGCTATCACATATTTCGCATCGGATAGCCTATTGTGGGGATTCTTCGCTGCTATCGTTTGCTACATCATCACAATGGTTATGGCAGACTTCACAGCATCTAAATTCCAAGGATATTACGAGGGTATGGAGGGTATCTCTGTGCCTCAACCATTCTGCCAAGGTTTCGTACCTTTCGCAGTTGTTCTTAACAAAGCTATGGATCTAATCCCAGGATTTGATAAGATCAATATCGACGCTGAGGGTATGAAAAAGAAGTTTGGTATCTTGGGTGAGCCACTTATCTTGGGTGTTATCGTCGGTGGCGTTATCGCTTGCTTCGCTGAGTTCGGTGCTGGTGCTGCTGAGGCAACTATCGCCGAAAAAATCAAAAATATCCTTGTTGTAGGTATCAAGATGGGTGCCGTAATGGAGCTTATCCCACGTATCACTCGCCTATTTATCGAGGGTCTTATGCCAATATCTCAAGCTACTAAAGAGATTATCGCAACCAAATTCAAGAACTCTAAAGGTCTTAATATCGGTATGACTCCAGCATTGGTTATTGGTCACCCAACAACCCTTGTTGCTTCGCTTATCCTTATCCCAATCGTCCTTTTCCTTTCGGTTGTATTGCCAGGTAACAAATTCCTTCCTCTAGCTTCTCTTGCTGGTATGTTCTACGTATTCCCAATGATTCTCCCAATCACTAAAGGAAACGTTGTTAAAACAGTTATTATCGGTCTTGTATCGCTTATCCTTGGTCTATATTTCGTTACTAACCTCGCTCCATCGTTCTCTTTGGCAGCTCGTGACGTTTATGCAGCTACAGGAGACGCTACAGTTCATATCCCAGAGGGTTTCACCGAGGGTGCAGCTTTGGATTTCGCATCAAGTCTATTTGCATGGGTTATCTATCACTTAACACACTCAATCAAGGTTATCGGACCTATCATCCTTGGAGCATTCACTCTAGGTATGATGTTCTTCAACCGCAAAACAATTATTAAATCAGAAAAATCAGAAACAAAGTAATTAATTATGAAAAAGATTCTTTTAATGGCAGTAGCACTTTTTGCAATCAACGCAACATTTGCACAAAAGGTAAACTATGAGCTTCGCTACGCTACAAACCCAACAGATAGCAAAGCATACGACACAGAGCGTTTGCGCAGCGAGTTCCTTATCGAGGGTCTATTTGTCGAGAATGAGACAAATATGGTCTACACACTTCACGATCGTATGGTTGTAGGTGGAATCGTTCCTGTAGGCAAAACTTTGAAATTGGAGACAATCGACCCATTCAAGGCAAACTACTTCTTGGAGCGTCGTGAGATCGGTATCATTAACATCGGAGGTTCAGGTACTGTGACTGTAGGTAAGAAAACTTACAAGATCAACTACAAAGAGGCTCTTTACATCGGTAAGGGTAACGAGAATGTTACTTTCGCTTCAGACGATGCTTCTGCTCCAGCTCTTTTCTACTTCAACTCTACTCCAGCTCACAAGGAGTTCCCAACAAAGTTCATCGGTCTTGATGATGTTGTTCCAGTTGAGCTTGGATCAATGGAGGAGTCTAACCACCGTGTGATTAACAAATATATCGTTAACCAAACTATGGAGACTTGTCAACTACAATTGGGTATGACAGAGCTTAAGCCAGGTAGCGTATGGAACACAATGCCAACACACATTCACGACCGTCGTATGGAGGTTTATCTATACTTCGAGCTTCCTGAGACAGCTTCAATCTCTCACTTCATGGGTACTCCAGACGAGACTCGTCACGTATGGATGCACAACCTTGACGCAATCATCGCTCCAGAGTGGAGTATTCACGGTGCTGCTGGAACTAGCAACTATACCTTCATTTGGGGTATGGGTGGCGAGAACCTAGATTACGGTGATGTTGATCCAGTTAAGGTAATCGACATGAAGTAAGTAGTGCAAAATGATTATTGACATATTTTTAACGGCACTCTTAGAGCGATATTTTTCACTATTAAATCTCAATATAGAATAACTATATTTTCGATTCAATAGCAAAAAATCTCATATCCAATAGCGCCATTAAAAACATTATCAATAATCATTTTACCCTACTTAATCATCTGTTAAAATGATGAAAAGATATTTTATCTTTTGTATAGTACTCCTCTGCTTGGCTTCGTGCCAAAAAGAGGAGTACTCTTTAATTGTAGAGAACCCCTCGTCGGTCGATCGCATCTCTGAGATCATCGAGATCGAGTTGGAGGAGGCTGAAGCATTCGCAGTTTATGATGCTTCGGGTGTTGAGCTCCCCTCACAGGTTACCTACAATGGTAAGCTGATCTTCCCCGCTACGGTTGCAGCAAAAAGCAAAAGTAGCTACTCTTTAAAGCGTGCTGAGCGCTCTCCGATTGACACCCTCACCAAAGGTAGAATCTATCCTGAGAGACTAGATGATATTGCTTGGGAGAGTGACAAAATCGGATTCCGAGTTTATGGAAAGCGTGCGGGAGCTCATGGAGCGAAATTTTATGGTTATGATGTCTTTACCAAGCGTGGGGAGCGTCCAGTTCTTGACCATCTCTATGCTGTGGAGAATGATCCACATGATAGAGCTTTGGTTATTGAGTTGCGCAAGAGTGATCCCAAGTCTGCGCAGACCTTAAGTGATGCTATTTCCTATCATATTGACCATGGTTTGGGTATGGATTATTATGTTGTAGGCCCAACATTAGGATGTGGCACAGCGGCGCTGATTTATGATGGTGAAAATATATACCCTCTATATTATGATAAGTATGAAATCTTGGATAATGGAGGGTTGCGCTTTACTTTGAAACTTACTTTTGATCCGATAAAGGTTGGTGAGGATATGGTTACCGAGGAGCGAATAATAACGCTCGATGCAGGAGATCATTTTAACCATATTGAGATCAATTACCAGGGGTTAACTCAACCGAGCGATGTTATCATTGGTCTATCGTTGCGAGATGTAGCCGAGCAACATCAAATAAAGGATGGCTCGATCGCTTATGCTGAACCTGTTCATACTTTCGGGTGGCAGACATATACGGCAGCTATATTCCCTGAGCAGATGACCCCCTCGCTGAACCTCTTTGATGAGGAGCAGATGGCGGCACATGCTGGAGCCTTTGGTCACCTGCAAACTGTCGGCGAGGTTAAACCCAATGAGTCATTGATCTATTATGCAGGTGCAGGATGGAATCGTTGGGGGTTCGATGCTCCTCAGCAGTGGTTTGATTATGTTGCGAAGCAGGAGATTGCGAAGCATAATCCTTTAACGTATAGTTTAAGGTGAGTTCTAATTTCACCCTAAAATACTCTTCGATTACTAACCACCCCTTTTGATTTTGCAAAAATAGGTGGTAGAGCTACTACAGCCCACTTTTGCAAAATCTAAAATGGGTAATTATTAACCAAAAAATAAAATCTGGGGGAAATAGAACTCCCCTTAAAATAAGAGCATGAAGAAAAGTTATCTTTTTCTTCATGCTCCATATTTTTTTATGCGTTTTCCTTGATTTTTTAACCTTTAAGTGACGTAAAATAATTATCGCCATATCCTTAAAAGCACTTTATTAAAATGTGCCAATAATTATTTTCCCCTACTTAAGTAGTATAATCTGAAATTTTTTGTAACTTTGATAAATTTTAAGACTTTCGTAATATGACAACATTCTTGGTGTGTCTAGCTATCTTGGTTGGCGCATATTTTACCTATGGCAAGTACCTGGAGAGGGTGTGCAGGATTGATGACTCGGCTCAGGTTCCTTCACGTCGACTATCAGATGGAGTCGATTTTATGCCGCTTCCTCGTTGGAAAACATTTCTAATCCAACTGCTCAACATCGCAGGACTAGGTCCCATATTTGGAGCTATACTTGGTGCTGCATATGGTCCCGTAGCTTTCTTGTGGATAACCTTGGGTGGTGTTTTTATGGGTGCTATGCACGACTTTATCGCCGCGGTGATGTCGCTTAGGCGCAATGGAGAGTCACTGCCAGAGGTTGTTGGACACTACCTCGGGGATGGAGCTCGTCAATTTATGCGTCTCTTCTCGGTTTTGCTGATGGTGCTTGTAGGTGCTGTCTTTATGTCGCAACCCGCAGAGCTTATTGTGTCACATGTTGACCTGCCAGTGGAGGGAGTGGCCTTTGGTGCAACCTCTTGGGAGCTGGTCATTGTGCTTGGGGCGATACTTTTGTATTATATGTTAGCGACAGTCTTGCCAATAAATAAGATCATCGGTCGAATATATCCCGTCTTTGGCTTTGCGCTTCTTGTGATGGCTTTAGGTGTTCTCGTGGTGCTTATTATTCAAAGAGATATTTATCAAATCCCTGAGTTGACCTCGCTGAAGAATCAAATTGCCAACCCAGATAAATTCCCGATCATACCGATGCTCTTTACGACTATCGCATGCGGTGCCATCTCGGGTTTTCACGCTACGCAATCTCCAATGATGGCTCGATGTGTTGAGTCGGAGAGTGAAACACGCTTTGTGTTCTATGGTGCGATGATTACCGAGAGTATCATTGCTCTGATCTGGGCAGCAATAGCGATGTCGTTTTGGGGGAATGTCGAGGGGCTCAACCAAGCTATTGCCGATAAT
The DNA here is from genome assembly GCA_044433665.1 of Rikenellaceae bacterium. Lineage (GTDB taxonomy): Bacteria > Bacteroidota > Bacteroidia > Bacteroidales > Rikenellaceae > Alistipes. The sequence continues at coordinate 14,805 of JAWXTJ010000014.1, read as the reverse complement.
GGCGGCTCGGCGGCGATATTGGTAGATTTAATAACAACCAAAACCCTTGGTGCAACGGTAGCTGGAATAGTTCTCTTTGGAGTTATCGCATGTGCCATAACCTCGGGAGATACCGCATTCCGTTCAGCTCGACTAATCGTTTCGGATATGTTGGGGCTTAGTCAGGAGAGGTTGCTGCCAAGAATTTTAATTACTCTGCCTCTCTTTGCAGGTGCTTTATATATTATTTTTGGGCTTCCATTCAATGCCATTTGGAGCTATTTTGCTTGGACGAATCAGACGTTAGCAACCATTACACTTTGGTCGATTGTCGTCTACCTCTCTGAGCGACGTAAGCCTATTATAATTGCTCTGCTGCCTGCTTTGATAATGACTTATGTTTGTGTGAGCTACATATTTATCTCGCCTCTCATGGCGGGTTTGAGTAATCGACCAGTGGCCTATGGTGCCGCAGGAGCTGTGACAGCTATAATTTTCGCATATATGATATATAAAACTAAACGTAACAATGTCCAAGGCATATCTTAATCCGACAAAAGATCAAACTTTCGAATTTATTGCAGCGGGAGACCCTGCATATAATTTTACAACAATACTCACAAAAGCAAACGAGCTACAAGCACAAGGCGATGTTGCCGAAGCGTGCAACCTCCGCTTTCGAGCAATTCAAGATATGCAGGAGCTCCTGCCCGAAGATGATGAGATCTCGCTGGAGTGGAATCACCCAAACTCTCAATCGGCAATAGAGTTGATAAATCTATCGGCGATAGATCACTTCCTGATTGGCGATTACGAGATCGCCTCAGCGCTCTTAGAATTATCGCTAGAGCTAGATGGAGAGGATCACCTAGAGTCGTCAAATTTATTGGCATACTGCTACCTCGCCATGGAGGAGTACGAACTCTTCGATGAGGTTATAAATGACATCTCAGACAAAAGCGCCAGCAGAGTAGTGCTCCTACTATGGTCGTCATACCTCCGAGATGGAAAACTCCCCGAAGGAGAAGTACGTAACTTCAAAAATAGGTTCACAGCATATTATAATGAATTTGTAGCGCCAGAACACGCCGCAGATCAAGATTATCTGACAGACATAGAGAGCCAACGCCCATCTCCCGAAGCCCAAGCAAGAGAACTATGGCTGAAAACCGAAACCCTCTGGGAAACATGCCCCCAATTTATTAAGGCTCTACAAACACAATAATTCCGCCTAGGACTGCCCTGTGCGGGCGGCAGTGGGGTGCTCCCCACGGAGCTTTTCTGCCCTGTGCGCTTTTGGGCTTAGGCCTATTGCATAGCCCTAAGAATTTGGAGTTGTTGAATATTTTGGATGAATAAATTCCCCCAAAATATTCAACAACTCCAAATTTTATCAAACACTTACGTGTTTGAACCCAAAATCGAGGTTCAATCAACATGCAGATCATTTGTTTTTCATCTACCTTTAATGTGAAATGAAATTAATTGTTTGAATCTGTTGTTGTGTGCATTGTTATTCTTAATGCTAAATTCACAGAAATAATTTTAAGAAATCTGAATAGCCTTAACGTCCTCAATTTGGGTTCAAATACCTGCAAGGTATTTGAGAAATTTCAGGAGTCTATATTTTGGACAAATTTATTTGATCCAAAATATAGACTCCTGAAATCTTGGAGCTAGCGAAAGCTAGATCCAAGCCCAAAGTGCAAGGGTAGAAAAGCTCCGTGGGGAGCACCCCACTGCCGCCCGCACAGGGCAGTCCTAGGCGGAAATTACTCTATCAAGGTTATTGTTTTTGATAGTTTAATATCTTCGCAGTTTGCGCCGATCATGATTTCGAATTCACCTGGCTCGACACTCCAGTTCATGTTTTTATCGAGGATTTCCAGATCTTTTGGGCTTAGGGTGAATGAGAGGGTTTGGGTCTCTCCAGCCTTTAGTGATACTCTGTCGAAGCCTCTTAGAACAAAGTCGTATGTTATTACTGACGATACTTTATCTCTTACATATAGCTGAACGATTTCGTCTCCAGCTCTTTTTCCTATGTTGGTGATGTCTACGGATATGTCGACTTTGCCTTGTGTTTTGCCTGTTTTTGAGATTACTTTGAGGTTGCTATACTCAAATTCTGTGTAGCTTAGGCCGTAGCCGAATGGATATAGACAGCCTACCGCCTCGGTGAAGCCGACACCGTTAGGGCCTGCGTAGCCTTGGTAATCTTGTGAGCCTGGTTTGTATGGGAAGTTCCACTCCACTTGACCAACACTTTTGGGGAATGTTACAGGGAGCTTACCGCTTGGGTTGTTCTCTCCAAATATTGTCTCGGCTATGGCTTGACCCGCTTTGATGCTTGGGAACCATGTTGCGAGGATGCCTTCGAGATTCTGATTTTCCCAATTTATTGTCAGTGGGCGGCCACTCATGAGAACCATTATTATTGGTTTGCCTGTTGCCTCTAGTGCTACAAGTAGATCACGTTGTTTTCCTGGGAGGTTGAGCGATGTGCGTGTCTTGCACTCTCCACAGCGGAGTTCATCTTCACCCATTACGGCAATGATTACATCGGCTGAGGCTGCTGCATTGACTGCCGCTTGGATGTCGGCTCTCTCTTGCTCGGTGTATACCGTTGGGAAATCTTCACTTACGGGGAAGCCAGGGTCGACAACCTCGCAACCCTTTGCAAAGGTTACATTAGCTTTTTTGCCGACGTAACGTTTGATTGCATTGTACATATTCTCGATCTCTAGCTCTTGTGGGCCGTAGCGGCTTGTGTAGACACTCTCCTCTGTTGCCATTGGACCTGTGACCAAGATGTTTTTAATCTTTTTGATCTCTAGGGGCAGAAAGTTATCCTCATTTTTTAATAGAACGATAGATTGATTGGCTACTTTCTTGGTGAAATCTTCGGTGTCGGAGCTTGCTACAATTTTATTGGCTGCTTTTGTATCTTCGACGTATGGTGTATCGAAGAGTCCTAGGCGGAATTTGACTCTAAGGACATCGGCTACATTTCTGTTGAGTGTCTCCTCTGAGATTGATCCCTCGTCTGCGAGTTCAATTAGAGGCTCGACATAATCTGCTGGAGGGGTGAATGTTGTTCTGACGTTCATTCCTGCTTCGGCAACTTGGCGTACGGCCTCTTTATATGTGTCGGCAACTCTATGTTTTGTGTGTACGAACTCTACAGCGTCGCTATCCGAAACAACATAACCATCGAAGCCAAACTCGTTGCGGAGAAGTTCCGTTAGGAAGTAATAGCTGGCTGTAACTGGGACACCATCCCAATCATTGTAGCTACTCATTACGCCCATTGGTTTAGCCTCGGCAATAACCTTTTTGAATGGGTATAGGTGCATTTCGTGCATCTCACGTGGTGAGACATGTGGATTTGTTCGAACGGCACCATCTCGGCCACCTTTAGGCACGCTATAAACTGCGAAGTGTTTCAATGTTGATGCTACTCCTTGATCTTGAAGAGCTGTTGCCATCTCAACACCCAACTCACTTACCAAATATGGATCCTCGCTGTAACACTCCAAAACACGACCCCAACGTGGATCACGTGCAAGGTCAAGGATTGGGGCGTAGATATTTGTGTAGCCTAAGGCTTTAGCCTCACGGCCGATAATGGTTCCTGCGTGGTGAACGAGTTCTCGATTCCATGTTGCACCCATTGCAATTTGAGCAGGGAATGATGTTGCTTTTGTGTGATTTAAACCATGAACACCCTCATTTGTGAAATCTACGGGGATGCCGAGTCGAGTGTTCTCTATGAACCATTTTTGGACTATGTTTATCGCTTCGGGGTGATTGCTGTATGGGTAGTCATGTTCGGTTTCACGTAGTCCATTAAGATGTTCGTCGATATTGGCGATACCATGTTTCCATATTTGGTTATCCCACTCTGCTGTTGGAAGTTCATCCTCTAATACTCGTTGGAAACCGTATAGGGTTGCGCACTGTGCAGCTTTCTCTTCGATGGTCATTTGGCCAATGAGGTCTGCAACTCGTCGGTCGACACTTTGGGATGGGTCTTCGTAAATATCTTTGATTCCATTTTTATTGAAATCTATCCAACCTTTGTGGTAGATGTCACTTTGAGCTGTTGCTGTCGAGGTGGCAAGAGCAAGGAGTGCAACTCCGATAATTGTTTTATTCATGATTTTAGGTTTTGGTTTTTAGTTATTAAGCAGGGTGAAATAGTTGTTTTACTCTACTTATTAGCAAAGGTACTTAATTTTATTTGGTTTTCCAATGGGTTAAGTGGGGTAAAATAATTATTGATGTATTTTTATGAGTGCTATTGGAGATGAGATTTTTTGCTATTGAATCGAAAATATAGTTATTCTATATTGAGATTTAATCGTGAAAAATATCGCTCCATGAGTGCTTTTAAAAATATGGCAATAATTGTTTTACACTACTTTATTTGCTTGTTTGTTTTTTAATTATAGATTTTTTGTGTAAATTTGTATAGTGAAAGTATTTCTTATTTTTAAGTTGTGCTTTTAGCAAAAAAACCGAACCATACTTAAAACCTAAATGTAATGAAAAAGAAATTATCTATTTTAGCTTTCTTGTTCCTCAGCCTCAGCGGTTATGCACAGCTTAAGGAATCTGTTGGACAATCTGATTTCTCGGATTGGTCGAATGTTAAAGTTGACAAGCTAGGTGCAGCAGATATTAAATCTGGTGGCCAAATTGGTTATACATATCCAGAAACACCAAATACAGCAAAAGGATTCAGAACCTATTTTAACGGTTGTGATTGGAGCCTATACAAGGGATTATCATTTGAAGTATTTATCGAAAATGAATCTGAGGCAACCGTTGATCTCACTTTTTGCGTAGCTAAGGAGAATAGAGGCTCTTTGGAACCCATTAACACCGCAACAATAAACCTTTATGGTCAAGGTTGGAACAAGGTCTTTGTGCCTTGGAATCTCTTCTCGCTAAAGTATGGTCAAAGAGGAACTCTTCAAGGTGTTCACAGTTTTACTTTGGGTGTTGAGTCAAAGAAAAATAAGAGAGTTAAGGTTCGCAATGTCTCGCTTCTGAAAGCAGAAACAGTCGCTCTGTCGGCTCCAATTCAAGGAGCTGCTGACATGGCTGGTGGATCTGTAAAATATATTTTGGAGGTGGGTAACGTGACCGACCAAACCCAATCTATCCAACTTCAACAACCTAAAATGGGTTGGGAGTCGATGACAACAACCATCACACCATCGAACATGACCCTTGCCGCTGGAAAAACTCAAAAATGTATCGTTGAGGTCTCTTTACCTGCATCTCTACCTCAAGGAACAAACGAGGTTCAATCTATCGTAGTTGTTGCAAATGGTCAAAGTGGCGAGAAGATTGAGTTTACAACATCGGTAAGAGTTGAATCACCATATATTGTTCACACGCCCGATGGTTGGCGTGAGGTAATCGAAAAGGCTGAGAATTACGATTGGGCAAAACGAGAGTTAGAAAGATACGATCGTGAGGCTCAAAGATGGCAAGCACCAGGCATTGCAAAGGAGCTTCCAAGTATGAATGCTTACATGGGTCGATATTTATATCACACCGATGTGATGGACAAATTGATGGATTGCGCAGTTGCATATCGTCTAACAGGCAAAATAGAGTATGCTCAAAAGTGTGTAGATGTTATTCGAACAGTTATCGACGAGGAGAGTGGTTACCCTGCAACATGGCGTGTAAATCAAAATAACTTCGTTAAGGAGGGTGGTGTATTCCAAAATATTGCGAGAACCTATGATATGATTATGGATTGCGGATTGCTCACCGAGGAGGATCATAGACTTATCGAGCAGACTTTCAGAATCTATATTGATATTGTTTTGATGGGTAACGACGAGGGCGGAATCGGCAACTGGGATTTAAGTGAGTTGACAGGTGCTCTATATTGTGCCTTGATGATTCAAGATTATCACCTAGCTAAGGAGGTTATGTACTCTCCATCGGGAATATATCAACAATTTGCACAAGGTGTGATGAATGACGGTTGGTGGTATGAGTGTTCGGTAGGTTATAACCTATGGTGCGCAACGATGTTCTCGGAGGCGGCTGTGGCTTTGCGTCCTTGGGGCTTTAACTTCCTTGATGAGCAGATCGAGATTGGAAAAGTTCCTCATTATTCGCTTCTTCCAAGCCGCATGGAGCCAGGTTTGTATGGAATGGATTTCAATAAGTGGGGTAAAATCGAAAATAACTCTATTGGAATCAAAAATATGTGGGATGCACTTGTTCCATTCCTTGATTACCGAGGAATTATGTTTGCTGTGAACGATGCGCAGGAGACAAGTGTAATTGGTGAGCCTTTCGAGATGGCTTACTATCTATACCGTGATCCAGAGTATGCTTCAGTAATTAAATTGGGAGATCACCGAGATCTTCTTTATGGTGTGCCTGAGCTTCCAGATTTCGAGTCGAAGAAGAACAAGCAGTCGGCTTATGCTGATAATATCGGTATTGTGCAGTTGCGTTCTCAAACTGAAGGTCGTGAGCAGAAAGATCAAATTCAAGCGGCTCTGCATTATGGTTCACATGGTGGTTATCACGGACATTTTGATCGAACAAATCTGCTTAGCATGATGCGTTACGGTCGTAGTTTCTACAATCCTGAGATGATTTGGTATGGTTACCAAAGTTACAATTATAAGTTCCTTGTTCAAACCTCAATGACCAAAAATATGGTTGTTGTCGATCAAAAAATGCAGGAGCCTAAGGAGTCTATGCGTACGCTTTTCTATACGGGAGATATGGTTCAAGCAACATCGGTTGAGACAACTGCAAGATGGAGCAACCCTCCATATGGCGGTATGATCTATGGCGATAAGGAGGATTACACATTCCAAGAGAAGGCTTGGGAGGAGGGTCGTCAATTTAAATTCCCTGAGGTGGAGCCAGCCTACGGAGAGATGACCGACTATTCGGAGCCAATCGAGCAGCGTCGTTTGATGATTATGATGGATGATTATGTGGTTTTGGCCGACTATATTAATGGCGAAGAGGCTCACACTTATGATTGGTTATTCCAAATGAAAGGCTTCAAGGAGCTTAGCGCCGACGAGAAAACACACTTGCGTCACGATAATCAACTAAGCGACGATCCATTGAGTGCAGCTCAATTCTTCACAAATTGCGATTGGTATGCAACAGAGGGTACCGTACGTTCAAGTTATGAGATGTTGTTTGGTGCAGGTAGTGACAATGCAGGAACACGTGCTCCAAATAGTGAGGATGGCCCAATCAAAATTGATGTTTTCAATGCTTGGCCTCGTCAAAATGAGGTTACCGTAGCGACAGTTCCCGAGAACCATGATGTTGCTAAGCAATTATGGTATGAAGTTTCATCGGACAATAAATTGATTATGAGCGATAGTACAGGCGCTTGGATTTTGGGTCGTAAGGAGATCTCTTTAGATATTAAGGGTAGCAAAGAGTTGGTGCTTACAACTAAATTAAAGGGTCGTACACGCAATAACACAATCTTCTGGGGTAACGCAAAGATTATCCTTAAAAATGGCAAATCGGTTGAGCTTTCATCTTTGCCAATTAAGTATGCAAACACTTTGCAACCACAAAGTGCAGGAGCAGACTATTATGGTGGTGTGGTGAAACTTGGAGGTGAGCTTATGACAACGTCACTTCCAGCGATGCCTGCCGATTCTCGTGAGAGTGCAACGGTTACAGTTGATCTTTCGGGAGTTGATGCAGTGTCGTTCGAGGCGGTTATCGGTAGTGATTTCCCAATGGGTGACGAGACTCAAAGACGCAGAACCCTTAATGTAAGAGCTGAGGGTAAGGATGCTCGCTTCCTATCGGTTCTTGAGCCTTACGAGGCGGAGTCGGTGGTTAAAAAAGTTACTGCCGAGAGTGCCGACAAATTAATCGTGGAGCTTACAGATGGTAGAGTTCAAGAGATCTCGATTTCAAACTTTGAGAGCGATTCAAACAATATTGTAATCGAGGTAAAAGAGTATAAAGATGGTAAACTACTTCGTGAAGAGGTAGCTAAAAATAAGTAGTGTAAAAATTATGAGAAAGATATTTTTAATTGCACTTTTTATTGGAGCGATAACTTTGACGGCAACAGCTCAGAATAACCCAATTCTAAAAAAGGGAAATTCAGATTTTATGTATTTGGCAGATCCAGCAGCCGAGGTGTTCAACGGGAAAGTTTATGTCTACTGCTCACATGACCAAGCGGAGGCTGTAGATTATAGCACAATGCAAGATTATGTGGTTTTAGAGTCGTCGGATTTGAAAACATGGATAAATCATGGTGTGGTTATCAAACCTCGTGAATATTCATGGGCTCAGGGTCAGATGAATGCTCCAGATGCTGCATATAAAGATGGATGGTATTACTTCTACTTCCCTTACGATAAAACTCATATTGGCGTAGCTAAGAGTCGTAATCCAGAGGGACCTTGGGAGGAGGCTGTAACTGATAAGATTACAACCATTTTCGACCCAACAGTCTTTGTCGACGATGATGGACAGGCCTATATTTATGGAAATGACCATAAAGTGAATATCGGAGAGAAAGGTAGCCATGTAATGGGTGCCAAACTCAAAGATAATATGATTGAATTAGATGGTGAGTGGGAGCGTTTAAGCGAGGAGACTGTAAACGAAGCGGTTCATATCTTCAAGCGTGAAGGAAAATATTACTTCACAGCTCGCAAGGGATGGCGCACAGCTTACTTTATGGCCGACAACCCAATGCCAACAAAGGAGAGGGGATATGCTGAATTTAAAGATTATATCACCGTTGAGCAGCGTGATGCACCTGCACACAATTCATTTATTGAGTTTAACGACCAATGGTATATCTTCTATCAGCGTGCGGATGTAAACGAGGGTACCTTCCATCGTCGTTCGGCTTGTTTCGACAAGATCGTCTTTAACGAGGATGGAACGATTCAGCCTGTAGAGTACACTTTAGAATAAATAATTTAATATAAACCTAATAAACCAAATTATGAAAAAAACGTTTTTACTTTTAGCGCTTGTTTGTGGCGCTATCTCCTCGATCTGGGCGCAGAGCGCAGAGAAGATCCCAACACCAACGGGATTGCCTGATGGTTATCCTCGTATCTACATCACCGAGGATGAAAAAGTTAACCTATTAGAGCTAATCAGCACCGAAGATTGGGCAAAGAGTGTTAGAGAGAGAATCGGTAAGGGTATCGACGGTTACGTTGAGCAACATGTTACCGATCCAACATGGATGCCATCAAGATTACAGATGCACTGGAAAACTAAGAGCTCGAATGTATACATCAAAGGTATCTTCTACTCGCATGCCGATGGTGAGGCTCCAGTTCCAACAGTTCGTTTCTCGGGTTCTCGTGACGGTACCACTGACTATGCGTTCCCAAAATTGGAGGATATTATGCCTTATATGGATGACGAGAGAGGTCTTTACATGCAGCACAAAACCAAAAAAACTATGGAGTGGGTTAACCAATCTAAAGTTGGTGGAAGCATCGAGAACCTAAACTATCGTATCATCACTTATGCTCGTGATGCAGCTTTCCTTTATTGGTTGGAGGGTGACGAGCGTTATGCAAAGTTTGCGTTCGATATTTTTGATGTCTATATGCAAGGTATGTATTATCGTAGCGAGCCAATCGACCTAGATCATGGTCACATCCAAACTTTGGTTGGTCTTACTTGCTACCAAACTATCCACGAGAGAGCGTTGACAGGTGTTGCCGAGATCTTCGACTTCTTGCACGCTTACCTCATTGAGAACCACCCTGAGAATATCGCTAACTATGAGGTTACCATCAAAAAATGGATCGACCTAGTTATTAAAAATGGTGTGCCTCAAAACAACTGGAATCTTCACCAAGCAAATATCATCTTGAAGGCTGCAATGGCTCTTCGTGACGATTCAGACTATGCAGATAGCAAAGGCCGTCAATATTATATTGACTACCTACTCAACACAACATCTATGCGTCAATGGTCGATGACCAAACTTCTGGATTTCGGTTACGATCCAGAGAATGGAATCTGGGCTGAGTGTCCAGGTTACTCTCAAGGTGTAACTAAAGATGTTATGGCGTTTATCTCGAATTATGATAATGCGTTCGATTTCGACCTTATGCCATACCTTTCAGTAATGGAGCAAGCGGTTCGTGTTCTTCCTCAATATCAATTCCCTAATGGTGAATCGGTTGCTTTTGGTGACTCTAACTATGGTCATATCTCAGGTGATGCTGCTCGTGACGTTGTTAAACTAGCTCAAAAGAGTGGCGACAAGAAGTTGGAGGCTGAGTTTACAGCTCTATACAAATACCTGGAGCCAAGTGCCGATAGTGGAACAGCTAAGCCTCGTGCAAATGATTTCTCAGCATTCTTCCAAAGCCAACAAGTGGAGCTAAATCCAAAATATAAGGCTGGAACAATGAGCGACTATGTAACTCAAACTTTCTACGCTCCAACAGTTAGCTGGCATGTTCAACGTGTCGGTGAGGGTAAAGATGGTATGATGGCTTCGCTTAACGGTTCATTGGGTAACCACATGCACGCTAACGGAATCAACCTGGAGCTTTACGGTAAAGGTCTTGTTCAAGGTGCTGACCCAGGTAAGGGAACAAACTACCTTCAAGCTGCATATTTAGAGTATTACTCACAATTCCCTGCTCACAACACAGTTATGGTTGATGGTGCTTCGTCATACACCGAGATGATGAGTTACCATGGTTTCGACCTTGAGTCAGCATATCCACAATCGGAGCAAAAGAGTGGTTACAATCCAAATGTTACATACTCGAATGTATCGTTCGTAGAGCCTGAGACTCTAAGCGACCAAAACCGTTTGATGAGTATCGTTCGCACAGGTGAGACTTCAGGTTATTACGTTGATGTATTCCGCTCGAAGAAGATGCGTGGTGGCGATAAGTTCCACGATTATTATTATCACAACCTTGGTCAAACAATGGAGATTCAAGATGCAGCGGGCAAGCCAATCGCACTTACAGCGGAGGAGAGAATCGGTTTCGCAGGTGGACACCTTTACGCTTTAGATTATATGTGGGGTGAGGCTTATGCTGAGACTTCGGATGATTACCAAGTTGAGTGGAAGATCGACTATCCAGGCAACCAAGAGGATATTTACATGAACCTTTGGATGAAGGGTACCGAGAATCGTGAGATCTTCTCGATCAACTCTCCATCTTGTAAATCATTTAAGGGTGGTCACGGTATTCCTTACAATGTTGACAGTGAGCCATACCTAACATTTATCGCTCGTCAATATGGTGAGGCTTGGGACAATCCATTTATCTCAATCTATGAGCCTTACACATCAACTGAGGGTAAGAGCATCGCCTCTATCACAGGTTTCGACGACGAGAATGGTGACAAGAGCTTCGCAGGTGTAGCTTTGACTCACAAATCTGGCCGTAAGGATTATGTTCTTTCATCATTCGGAGGTCATGTAGCTCGCTACAATGATATGCTCACTGACGCAACATATGCCCTAATTGCAATCGATTCGGCTAGCGACTTCGAAATGTTGATGGGTAATGGTACTCAATTGCAATATGGCACATACAAAATCGAGACTAAAGAGTGCGGAAATGTATCGCTTATTAGCAAGGGTGGTAAATTAACTCTACACAATGAGGTTCCTGTTACAATTACCATAAATGGTAAGAGCAAGGAGTACAAAGTTGGTGAGTTACGTTCTATAAAATAATATAACAATGAAGTCAAATCAAATTTTAATGATGGCGTGCGCAACCCTAGCTGTAGGGTGCGCACAAAATCAAGAGGCGCAGAAGCCAAATGTGCTTCTAATTTTAGCCGATGATATAGGCTACGGAGATATTGCGGCACTTGGAAATAACATTATCCAAACCCCAAATCTCGATAAACTTCACTCTCAGAGTTGTAGCTTTAATCAATTCCACGTTAGCCCAACGAGTGCGCCAACACGTGCGGCGCTTATGACAGGTCGTCACAACGACAATACGGGAGTATGGCACACGGTAAATGGTCGCTCACTAATCCTTGAGCGTGAGACAACAATGGCTCAAATATTCAAGGATAATGGCTATGCAACGGCAATCTTCGGAAAATGGCACTTGGGTGATAACTACCCATTCCGTCCCGAGGATAAAGGTTTCGAGGAGTGTCTTGTGGCTCATGGTGGTGGCGTAGGTCAAACCATGGATTATTGGGATAATGACTATTTTGATGATTATTACAATCACAATGGTGTATGGACAAAGATCCAAGGCTACTGTAATGATGTATGGTTCTCAGGAGCAAAGAAATTCATCTCTGAAAATCAAAATAAAAAACCTTTCTTCTGCTACCTTGCAACAAACGTAGCTCACTCTCCATATTTTGTTGAGGATAGCTACTCGGCTCCATACAAAGGTGTAGAGAATGTTGTTCATCCAGAGTTTTACGGTATGATTACCAATCTCGATGAGCATATTGGAGATCTAACACAATATCTTGAGAATATCGGCTTGAAAGATAATACAATTATCATCTTCGCAACCGACAACGGAACAGCTCAAGGTGCAAAAGTGGACTCTGTACTCGACGGCTTCGTGACAAAGGGTCAGAATGCAGGTATGCGAGGAATCAAAGCGAGTATGTATGAGGGTGGTCACAGAGTACCTCTATTTATTCACTGGAAAGATGGTGGCATCACAACAGGAAAAGATATAGGTGAGCTAACAGCACATTATGATATTTTGCCTACACTAATCGAGATGTGTGGACTCGACGTTGCTCCAGAGCTCACCGAGAAGATGGATGGAACAAGTCTTGTATCGCTAATGAATGGCGACACATCAGAGTTCAAAAACCGTCTTGTGGTAGTCGACTCACAACGCAACGAGGAGCCTGCAAAGTGGTTCAGAACATCAGCGATGCTTGGTGATTGGCGCTTGGTAGATGGGAAGGAGCTTTATGACCTAAGTAAAGATCCAGAGCAACGCACAAACGTTGCAGCCGAGTACCCTGAGAAGTTCCAAGAGATCTCAAAGGCATACGACGAGTGGTGGGAGGTAAACTCTCCAAACTTCATCGAGCAGCCTTACTTCATAATTGGAAACCAAGCTCAGAACCCAACAACACTCTACTGTCATGATTGGCACACCGAGGCAACAAGTCCTTGGCAACAACATCATATTAGAATTGGGTACAAGGATAATGGCTACTGGCTCGTGAAAGTCGAGGAGGATGGTGAATATGAGATTAAGCTACGCCGCTGGCCAGCAGAGTCAGGATTGGCACTGCACGACAAAGCCCCAATACGTCCCGCACGTGAGGGAACAAGTGTCACAGCGAGCAAAGCAGGTATCTCCCTACCAATAACTGAAGCTAAGATCTCAATTCAAGGGATAGAAGAGTCGATAAAGGTCAACGAGGGTGATCCATACGCTAAATTTACCGTAAACCTTAAGAAAGGTGAAACCCAACTCCAAACATGGTTCAAAATGACCAAAAGAGAGGATATTGGCGCTTACTTTGTCGAGGTGAACAAATTGTAAAATACGAAAGGGAGGCTTCCGATAGTCCTCCCTTTCTTACGTTTCTAACTGCCCTGTGCGGGCGGCAGCGGGGTGCTCCCCGCGGAGCTATTTTGTCTTGCACTTTGGGCTTATAGCTGCGCTATAAGATTTTAGCCAACATCATTTTACTCAAATACATTTGAGTAAAATGATCTCAGCTAAAATTCAACAAACACCCTTGGTGTTTGTACCCAAATTGAGGTCGCTCACTTTGATGCTGTCCAAATTGAGGTTATTCAAATTGAGGTTATCCAAATTGAGGTTATCCAAATTGAGTTATCCGAATTGAGTTATCTAAATTGAGTTATCCAAATTGAGTTATCCAAATTGAGTTATCCAAATTGAGTTATCCAAATTGAGGTTGTTCAAATTGAGTTATCTAAATTGAGGTGCTTAAATTAAGGATGAATCATTCGAAGCTGTCCATATAATGCAGAATAGTTAGAAACGTAAACAAGAACAGAAACAAAATGAAAAAAATATTAACAATAATAGCTGTTTTAACCACAATGGTGACAATGGCACAACCTGTGTCAACGCCATCCATTATTGGAGATAATATGCTTTTAAGACGTAATTCAGAGGCTAATATTTGGGGCTGGGATAAAGCTGGTAGCAAAGTTTCAGTCGTTGCGAGTTGGAATTTGGCAGATACAATCACTGTCTCATGCGATCACACTAGCCGCTTCGAACTTCTTCTTCCAACACCCGAAGCTGGCGGCCCCTACACAATAGATATTATAGGTGTTCGTGACACAAAAAGCCTTAAAAATATCATGATCGGCGAAGTGTGGATCTGCGGTGGACAATCTAATATGCAAATGTCCAACAAATCAACTTGGGGCACAAAAATCGACTATCACGAATACTTCTCAAAATTAGACAACCCAAATATTCGCACATTCTTAGTTCCTTTGGTTGCCGCAGACTATCCACAAAATAATTGCGGTGGCGAGTGGAAAGAGTGCCGAGGAGAAAATATGGATGATGTAAGCCTTGCAGCTTACTTCTTTGCCGAAAAACTCCAAGCAGAATTAGGAATCCCTGTAGGTATCGTTATGAGCTCATGGGGTGGCACAAATGCTGAGGTGTGGATTCCCGAAAGGGGTGAGGCCTCGAATGATGCTGTAACAAAGGGTGCGAGCTTTATGAAATACCAAATCAAAACCGCACATCAAGTTAAGCCACATTCAAATTTTTCTCAATTTTTAAATACCTCTGCCAAAATTCCTCGATCGTAAGGTTCTCCAAAGCAGAATGCCTACGA
>JAWXTJ010000013.1:0-53134 GCA_044433665.1 Rikenellaceae bacterium | reverse complement strand
CCCCTTTTTGATTTTACAAAAATAGGTGGTAGAGCTACTACAACCCACTTTTGCAAAATCAAAAATGGATAATTATTAACCAAAAATTAAAATTAGGGAGAAAATAGAACTCCCCTTAAATAATCTGATTGCCTACGAAAATATATAAAAAATATGTCCCTAATCACTTATTTGTGACTAGGGACATATTTTTTAACACATGTCTGAGGATTAGCTACCGAAGTTATCGTACAAGATATTTTCAGCTGGTACACCTAGACTGTCGAGCATATTCTCTACCGATGAGATCATCATTGGAGGTCCACACATTAAGTATAGTGCTCCCTCTGGATCTTCATGGTCACGGAGATAAGTCTCGTATAGAACATTGTGAATAAAGCCTGCTGTGTACTTCTCGCCAACCTTGTCTGCCTCTGGATCTGGACGGTCAAGACCTAAGTTGAATGAGAAGTTAGGGAAATCACGCTCAATTTGACGGAACTCCTCCAAATATGGAACCTCCTTAAGTGCACGAGCTCCATAATAGAACGATACTTTACGGCCACTCTTAGCTGTTTTAAACAAGTGCATAATGTGGCTACGCATTGGTGCCATACCTGCACCTCCACCAACGAAGATCAACTCTTGATCCTCTGGAGAGTTCTCTGGAATGAAGAATTCACCGTATGGACCCGAAATTGTGATCTTATCACCCGCCTTACGTGAGTAGACGTATGATGAACAGATACCTGGATTAACCTTAACGTAGTCGCCTGCTGCACGATCGAATGGAGGTGTCGCAATACGAATGTTAAGCATAATGATATTTCCCTCCGCTGGGTGGTTAGCCATTGAGTAAGCACGGTATGTTGGCTCTGGATTCACTGTCGATAACTTCCACATATCAAGTTGTGTCCAGTCATCACGGAATTGAGGCTCAACATCCATATCTGAGAATTTAATCTCATCATATTTTGGTACGTCGATTTGGATATATCCACCACTCTTGAAGTTAAGAGTCTCTCCCGCTGGAAGTTTAACGACAAACTCCTTAAGGAATGTAGAGATACTGCGATTTGAAACAACCTCGCACTCCCATTTCTTAACACCCAAAACCTCCTCTGAGACTTTGATTTTCATATCCTCTTTAACTTTCACCTGGCAACCTAGTCTCCAGTGATCCTTTTGCATTTTACGGTTGATAAATCCAGTCTCGGTTGGTAGGATCTCTCCGCCACCTTCCATAACTTGGCATTTACACATTCCGCACGATCCACCACCACCACATGCCGATGGCAAGAAGATTTGGTTGTCGGCTAGAGTATTAAGAAGTGTTGAACCGCTCTCGGCTGTAATCACCTTCTCACCTCCGTTGATGTCGATTGTAACCTCTCCCGAAGAGGTTAACTTTGCCTTTGCAAAGAGAAGTAAACCTACTAAAACGAGGGTTACGACCAGAAAGGCAACTATTGCTGTAATAATTGTTGATGTCATCTGATTCTCTTTTTTAAGTTAAAGTTTAATTCCCGAGAACATCATAAAGGCGATACCCATGAGTCCTGTGATGATAAATGCGATACCTGGTCCTTTAAGTGCTGGTGGGATGTGTGAATATTGAGTCTTTTCACGGATTGCAGCCATCATAACGATTGCTAGCGCCCAACCAATACCAGAACCTAAACCATAAACTATAGAGTCGGTAAGTGAAGCGATCTCACCCGAGCCAACCTTTTGCTGCATAAAGAGTGAACCTCCCAAGATAGCACAGTTAACAGCGATAAGAGGCAAGAAGATACCTAGCTGACTATAGAGTGATGGTGAGAACTTCTCGACGATCATCTCCACGAGTTGCACAAATGAAGCGATTACAGCGATAAAGATGATAAAGCTCAAGAAGCTAAGATCTACACCCTCTTGAAGTGCATTCGGTGCAAGGACATACTCATTTAGCAAGTAGTTTAAAGGCACTGTCATCAACATAACGAAGATAACCGCTGCACCCAAACCAAGCGCTGTCTTTACGCTCTTCGAAACGGCGATGTACGAACACATACCGAAGAAGAAAGCGAAGACCATATTGTCGATAAAGATCGACTTAATAAATAGATTTAATGTTTCCATACTCTTTCCTCCTATTTTTCTTGTAAATCTTTATTGAACGAACGGTGAGCCCAGATAATACAACCTGTGATAACAAGTGCCATAGGTGGGAAAAGCATCATTCCATTGTTAGAGTAGAAACCGCCCTCGGCAATATACCAGCTCTCAGGGATGATTCTAATACCAAGCAAAGAACCTGAACCGAACAACTCACGGAAGAATGCAATAGCAACCAAGATCACACCGTAGCCAAGACCATTACCAACACCATCAAGGAAAGCATCCCATGGTTTGTTACCAAGTGCGTATGCCTCGACACGACCCATGATAATACAGTTAGTGATGATAAGACCAACGTATACTGAAAGTTGTTTAGATACGTCATAAACAAACGCTTTAAGTACTTGGTCAACCAAGATTACAAGCGCTGCAATAACTACAAGTTGCACGATGATACGGATACGTGTAGGCAGACCTTTACGCAAAAGCGACATTACAAGATTGGCAAATGCCGTAACGACAATCACCGATAGAGACATTACGATAGCTGGTTTAAGCTGAACAGTTACCGCCAATGCAGAACAGATACCCAAGATCTGAACAATCACTGGATTATTACCGCTCAAAGGAGCTGTAAGAGTTTTTAGATTATTATTACTCATGATCCTACTGATTTACATTGTTAACACCAATTTGAGATTTGAAGTATTTGATATACTTCGCCAAGCTGTCGCTAAACATTGCTGTTACACCGTCAGCGGTTTTAGTACCTCCAGAGATACCGTCAACTTCGTGAGCAAGGTTTGCATTAGTTGCACCACCCTTAACAAGTGTGATAGATACGAAATCGCCACCCTCGAAGATTGATTTACCTTTATACTGAGCTTGGTGTTTCGCCGTTGCAATCTCCGCTCCAAGACCTGGGGTCTCACCAGCGTGGTCAAGAACTACTCCTGAGATGGTATTCATATCTGACTCCAAAGCCACATATCCCCAAATAGCACCCCAAAGACCGCTACCGAAGATTGGAACAACTACACGTCCGTCAGCTGCTTGGAATACAGGGTATACATCACCTTCGAAAGTTGACTTAAGGTCAGCCAAAAGATCCAAAACTGCCTCACCCTCGACTCCTGCAACCTTTTTACCAGAAGCATCAATAGCGAAAGCTGAGATAATTTCGTCATAAGATTTATCCGACTCGTTCAAAGAGACAAGAATCGCATTTTTCTTCTCGTTCAAGATATTTTCTGCTTGACGACTCTTAAGCGACATCGCTGTAAAGGCCAAGAAGAATGCCACGATGATAACCATTACCGTTGAGTAGGTTATAATATAAGCATTGCTATTCTTATCGCTAAACAAACCTGCTTTTTTCTGGCTTACTAGCTCGAAATCAGAAGCTGGAACCTTGCAAATAGGGCACAAATCTGGTGGAGTGTTGCCCTCATGCGTATATCCACATACTTTACATATATATTTATTAGTTGCCATATTCCCCTATTTTACAAGTTTAACACGTTTGTTTCTGCGAGCGATATTTGCCTCGACTACATAGTAATCAACAAGTGGCGCTAAAGCATTCATAAATAGAATCGAAAGCATCATTCCCTCTGGGTAAGCTGGATTAATCACACGGATTAAAACGGCAATAAAACCAGTCATAAAACCAACGATATACTTACCTGTGCTTGTTTGAGCCGAAGTAACAGGGTCGGTAGCCATAAAGACAGCACCAAAAGCAAAACCACCAACGATAAGATGATAGTGAGCAGGTACAGCCAAATAACCATCACCACCCGTTAGGTTGAAGATTAGAGCCATAAGGTAACCTCCGACAAAGACGCTGAGCATTGTTTTCCAAGAAGCAGTACCTGTGAAGAGCAACACAGCGGCACCCAAAAGGATAGCCAAAGTTGATGTCTCACCAACCGAACCAGGGATTAAACCGATAAAAGCATCCATTGCCGAGAACTCCATTGAACCTGTTGTCAACTGCTCCAAAGCGGTTGCTCCAGAGAAACCATCAACAGCATCTGCAAACCAAATTGTTTGACCCGACATTTGAGGTGTGTAAGCGAAGAATGCAAAGGCACGAGCCAAAAGAGCTGGATTCCAAACATTCATACCTGTGCCACCGAATACCTCCTTACCGATAACAACAGCAAAAGCAGTTGAAACAGCAACCATCCAAAGTGGAATGTCGATAGGCATAATCATCGGGATCAAAAGACCTGAAACCAAGAAACCCTCATTGATCTCATGACCTCGAATCTGAGCAAAATAGAATTCAATACCAAGACCAACGACATACGATACGATAATCATTGGTAAAAGACGAAGGAAACCATACCAAGTGCACTCCCAAATTGAAGCCACCTCGCCAAGCATCTTGAAATGTTGGAATCCTGTGTTAAACATACCAAAAAGAAGAGCGGGTAGCAACGCAATAACAACCATAATCATGGTACGCTTCGAATCGTTACAGTCACGGATGTGAGCACCCTTTTGAGTAGTTGTATTAGGTACAAAAAGGAAAGTTTCGAAGCCCTCGAAAGTTGACTCTAACCACCAAAACTTTCCACCTTTTTTAAAGTTTGGTTTAACTTGATCTACAAGCCTACGTAGTTCTTTCATTCTTAAGCCTCCTTAATCATTAAATTAATACCATCACGCAAAATTTGCTGCATATTGATCTTCGATGGATCAACAAACTCGCAAAGTGCAAGATCCTCCTCTATAAGCTCGTATATACCGAGATTCTCCATTTTATCAATATCGCCAGCCAAGATAGCTTTGATAAGGTAAACTGGAAGAATATCCATTGGCAAATACTTCTCATAAACATCGCTCATAATAAATGGACGCTCACCACCATTAAGATTTGCATCCAAACGATATTGCTTCTTAGGGCATAACCAAGAGAAGTATGAACGTGAAACAGAGAATTTATTGAAACGTGGCATAATCCAGCCCAATAATTCGTAAGTGTCACCCTCTGGAATAACTGTAATCATATTTGCGTAGAATGTAACAAAACTATCCTCAGCGATTTTAGTTCCAGTGAGTACATTTCCTGAAATTACACGAACCGTCTCATCATCTTTTTGCTTCTTAACACCACCCTTTAACATCGACGCAACAGGTGCTCCAGCGATGATTTGGTAATATTTTGGTGCTTTAACCTCACTACCCACAACAGCGATAATCTTGGTCATATCAACCTTTCCAGTTGAGAATAGACGACCAACGATAGCTAAATCTTGGATATTGATTGTCCAAGCTACTTCGCCCTTGTTAATTGGGTCAACATGGTGAATTTGAGTACCGACGTTGCCAATTGGATGCTTGCCCGAGAATGAAGTAACTTCAACTCCCGAAACGCTGCTCACGGGTGAAGAGACACCTTGACGCACACCAAAGTGAACTTTACCCTCTGTTAGGCGACCAAGAACTTCGACACCCTTTTGGATGTTCGCTTGCTCTGCAGCCAACACAAAGTTGTAATCTGGAGCAAGTGGCGCTGAATCAAATGTTGAGACAAAGATAGCCTTTGGCATCTGATTTGGATCGGCAATAATACCATAAGGACGAGCAATAAGCATCGACCATAAGCCCGAATTGAGCAACATCTCAACAATCTCCTCTCGCTTGGCACTCTTAGTGTCGAGCATTGGGAACTCTTTGTAAGTTTGGGTAGAGTCAGCATCAACAACCACAGAGAGAATTTTACGCTTCTCTCCACGATTGATGGTTGAAACAGTTCCGCTAACGGGTGATGTGAAGATAATTCTCTCATCAGCCTTGTTGTAGAACAGTGGCGAACCTGCTTCAACTTTATCTCCTACTTTAACCAACAATTTTGGAGTAACACCCTCGAAATCGAGTGGTGATAGAGCATACTGCTTAGCCAAAGATAACTTCTCTAGCTTAGCTTCAGCCGCACCCTGAAGATTGATGTCGAGACCCTTACGTAATGGAATGTTTTTCGACATAGTTAATTTAGAATAAAATTGTTATTATTTGTTTGTATATTTATATGTTCTTTTTGGTTGCCATGTGGGCTTGTTAGAAAAATAACAGTTCTCACATAACAGCGTGCGAAGTTACGATTTTTTTTGCAGAAAAAGAAGTTTGTAATTAAAAAATATTAATTTTGTCGGCGAAGATGAATAAGATTTCTCCATATATTAACATTCACACCCATCGAAACGGTGAAAATCAGATCTCGATCGAGTGTATTGGCGTGCATCCATATCAAGCTGAAGATGGCACGAAACTCTCTTTATGGAGTATCTTACCTAGCACGGAGGCCATTGGAGAGATTGGCCTGGATTTTTCTCGACCCATTTCACGTGAAAAGCAAGAGAGCCTATTTAAAGAACAACTCTCGATTGCCGAGCAATTGACACTTCCTGTTGTCATTCATTCGGTGCGAGCAATGGATCTAACTTTAGAAATTCTCAAAGATTTCTCACTGCCAGCTGTGATCTTTCATGGCTTTATAGGCTCTGAGCATCAAGCAAAAGAGGCTGTTAAAAGAGGTTATTTCCTCTCCTTTGGACATAGATGTTTTGCCTCACCAAAAACCCTGTCGGCACTTCGAAACGTACCACTCGCTAATATATTCTTCGAAACCGACGAAGCAGATATTACAATCGAAGAGATATACCTTCAAGCGGCAAAATATAGAACAGAAAAACTCGACGAAATTAAAGATCAAATATACAAAAATTACACAAAAATATTCAAGAAATAATGAGCTGGTTAGAACGTACAGAACTTCTTTTAGGAGACGAAAAATTAGATATACTAAAAAATGCAAATGTGCTTGTTGTAGGCATTGGAGGTGTTGGAGCCTATGCTGCTGAGATGATAGTGAGAGCGGGTGTTGGAGCTATAACAATTGCCGATGCTGATACAGTTGGCGAGTCTAACATCAACCGTCAATTAGTTGCTCTACACTCCACAATTGGAGAGTATAAAACCGACGTATTATCCGCAAGACTCAAAGATATAAACCCCGAAATAAAACTCACTGTAGTTGCCGATTACATCAAAGATGAACTCACCGATGAGCTATTAGATAGCGCTAAATTTGATTATATTGTCGACGCAATAGATACCCTCTCACCAAAAGTTGCACTGATCCAAGGAGCCCTGAATCGTTCAATTCCTTTGGTAAGTTCAATGGGAGCTGGAGCCAAAACCGACCCGACGCAAATGGAGATAAAAGATATTTCAAAGAGCCACCATTGCCCCCTAGCCCACATGCTTCGTAAACGGCTACATAAAGTGGGAATACGAAAAGGTTTTCACGCTGTTTTCTCACCCGAGCCAGTTCGTGAGGGAGCAATGATTCTATGTGAGGAGCGCAATAAAAAATCGAATGTTGGAACAATCTCATATATCCCTGCCCTTTTTGGAATCGGCTGTGCATCGGTTGTAATTAGGGGTTTAATTGGTGAACTTGATTAAAATTCATTTTTAAGGTTCTTAGTTGTCAATACCTATATATTGCTATTTTTACGATATAATAATATATTAATATCAATATTTGTCAAATCTTTTATACATTTGTGCTCCACTTTGCGGCAAAAGAAGCAATTTTGGAACAAATAAGTAAACAATTCAGAGCAGTTAAGCAAATATAAAGCATGAGATTAACAGATTTAAAGAGTGGTGAAAAGGCTACAATAGTCAAGGTTCATGGTTATGGTGCCTTTCGTCGACGTATCTTAGAGATGGGATTTATTCGTGGAGAAGAGATCTCTGTTATTCTCAATGCTCCATTGAAAGACCCCATTGTCTATGAAATAATGGGCTATGAAGTATCTTTGCGTCGTAGCGAGGCTTCTCTTATTGAGGTGGTCACAAAAGATGAAATAGTTGAAAACATCCATTATGCAGGCTCAATGGATGCCCCACTCGACGAAAGCATCATCGCAAAGGAGATTGAACGCAAAACAAAGCGAATAAATATAGCCTTGGTTGGAAACCCCAACTGTGGCAAAACATCACTTTTTAACCAAGCGTCAGGCAGTAGAGAACATGTCGGAAACTACAGCGGAGTAACCGTTGATGTTAAGCGGGGTTCATTTCACTTGAATGGCTACGAACTCAATATTTATGACCTCCCAGGCACCTATGCCCTATCGGCATACTCTCCCGAAGAGATCTACGTACGTAAACATATTGTCGAGAAAGATCCAGATATAATTCTAAATGTTGTTGCAGCATCCAATATTGAGCGCAATCTATACCTCACAACCGAGTTAATCAATATGGATTGCAATATTGTTGTGGCTCTAAATATGTATGATGAGTTGCTCTTGCAAGGTTCTGTGCTCAACCATGAAGCCCTTGGCGAGATGTTGGGAGTACCAATGTTGCCAACAAACTCTCGCAATGGCGAGGGTTTCGACACCCTATTTAAAACAATCATCGAGGTTTTCGAGCGTAAAAATAAAACTGTACGCCATATTCACATCAACCACGGAGCTGTAATCGAAGAGGGAATAACAGCCCTGCAAAAAGAGATTAGACAAGTTGAAATCTTGAACCCAAGATTCTCATCACGCTACCTATCAATCAAGATGTTGGAGCGGGACAAGGAGGTAGAATCATTAATGTCAACCACCGAAAACTACTTGGCGCTAACAAAACTACGAGACAAAGAGGTTCTACGCATAGAAACCATCTTAAACGAAGATATTGAGAGTGCTATCGCCTCATACAACTATGGATTTATCTCAGGAGCTCTCAAGGAAACATACGCAAAAAAAGAGAAAACTCGATTAGAGTCGGCTAGACTCCTTGACCATCTAGCAACTCATAAAATATGGGGCTTCCCAATTTTTATGTTCATCATGTGGGTGATGTTCACCACAACCTTTATTCTTGGAGCCTACCCAATGGATTGGATAGAGGCAGGAATTGGCACAATCTCGGACTTCCTACAGAGTACAATGAACGACGGAGTGTTGAAAGATCTTATCATTGATGGTGTTATCGGCGGTGTCGGCGGTGTTGTAGTCTTCCTGCCCAATATTGTTATTTTATACCTCTTCATCTCATTTATGGAGGATTCAGGCTATATGGCTCGGGCAGCATTTATTATGGATAAAGTGATGCACGGAATGGGTCTACACGGAAAATCATTTATACCTCTAGTTATGGGATTTGGCTGTAACGTACCAGCAATTATCGCCTCTCGCACCATTGAGAGCCGTAACAGTCGACTAATTACAATCCTCATAAATCCATTTATGTCGTGTAGTGCTCGACTACCAGTCTACCTACTTCTTATCGGAGCATTCTTTCCATCGAACGGAGGCTCAATACTATTTTTAGTATACATCTTTGGAATCTTGGCAGCTGTAATCTCTGCAAAACTACTTCGCAAAACCCTCTTCAAAAAGGATGAAACACCATTTGTAATGGAACTTCCGCCCTATAGAATGCCAACTCTACGCTCAATTGTCACACACATGTGGGATAAAAGTTGGCAATACCTACAAAAAATCGGAGGCATAATCCTAATAGCATCAATTGCAATATGGTTCCTAAGCTACTACCCACACTCAAATGTTGAGGGTCAAAGCAAGGAAGAACAGCAAAAAAGCTCATACCTAGGCCAAATCGGAAAAACCTTTGAACCGATAACCAACCCACTTGGATTCAATTGGCAGGCCAACGTATCTCTCCTTTCAGGTCTAGCAGCAAAAGAGATTATCGTCAGCACCCTAGGTGTATTATACGCCCACACAGAAGATGCCGACCAAGAGGATGTGCAGCTTCAGCAACAACTCAGAGCATCCAATACCTCGACAGGAAAACCAAACTTCACACCTATCACAGCGCTAGCCTTTATGGCATTCGTTTTGCTCTGCTACCCCTGTATTGCAACATTAGCGGCTGTAGCCTCAGAGAGTGGCACATGGAAATGGGCAGCCTTTATGTTCTTATACAACACTACGTTAGCATGGATTGTAGCGTGGCTGATAAAAACATTTGGTGAACTATTACTATAGAGGAGTTTATAATGCAAGAGATAATCACATACTCAATCGGCGCTATCGTCACCTTTATCATATGTCGCTGGTTATGGCGAACTCTGAAAGGCGACGAAAAAAATAGCTGTACAACATGCAATTGTTGCAAAGAACGCAATGATTGCAAAAAGTAATAAAAAAATTGCTAAAAAATAGCAAACCTCCTATTGTGTTTCTCCCATAATTTTATTAATTTTGTGTAAAGCACAAAAATTATGAAAATAACAATAGTTGGGCCCGCTCACCCATACAGAGGCGGTTTAGCATCAATAATGGAGACTATGGCACGAGAGTTCCAGAGTAGAGGGGACGAAGTAAATATCAAAACATTCACCCTCCAATACCCTAAACTACTCTTTCCAGGTAAGAGCCAAACACTCGACACTCCAGCTCCCGATGATCTAAATATTGAGCGTTGTATCAACACAATCAACCCTTTCAACTGGATTAAGATCGGCTACGAATTATACCACGCACGTCCAGACTTCATACTACTGAAATACTGGACACCTTTTATGGCACCATGTTTCGGCACAATAGCACGCATAGCACGTCGAAACAAGCATACAAAGGTCATCTGCCAAATCGACAATGTTGAGCCACACGAGCACCATCTTATAGACCGACCTTTCAATTTTTACTTCCTACGAGCTGTAGACGGTTATGTATACATGTCAGAACAGGTCAACAAGGAACTCAAGGAATACACCCAAAATCCATCAATATTCTCACCTCATCCGATGTTCGAGAATTTCGGTAAGCGAGTAGAGCGAACGTCAGCATGCGAAGCATTAGAAATAGATCCCACACATCGCTACGCAATGTTTTTCGGTCTAATCAGGGATTACAAAGGTCTCGACATCCTGCTTGAAGCATGGGGCAAACTCAAAGAAGAGGGTAAAATCGACGGTCGAAAATTAATCATAGCGGGAGAGTTTTACTCATCTAAAGAGAAATACCTCTCACAGATCGAGAGTGACAAGATAGAAGATGATGTAATCCTCCACGATGGCTTCATCGCTGACGAGATGGTAAAATATTACTTCTCGGCAACTGACTTTATCGTCCTGCCCTATCACACAGCCTCTCAGAGTGGAGTTACACAAATTGCCTACAACTTCTCGCTCCCGATGATAGTTACGAATGTCGGAGGTCTACCCGAAATTGTCCCACACAACAAAGTCGGTCTGGTCTGCTCACCTACATTCAGCTCAGTAGCCGAAGCGATTGAAACTGCATGGAGTGGCAAGACGCTCGACAGATTCTGCAAAAATCTTGTCGATGAGCGTAAGCGTTTCTCATGGGGTGAAATGTGTAATAAAATCACCGAAGTGTATAACTTGATAAAATAATTTACAAGAATAGCACAATACAATATTGAAATCTGAAAGATAACTGTGATAAAGATTAGTTTAAATTGAAAAATTTATGCAAATCATATTAATTTAATTAAATTATCCCTATCTTTGTTATATACTCTCTTGAAAGAGTTGAAAATTTACGACCTTAACTTAAAACTTATAAAAATATGAATATTAAAGAGAAGATCCGCCGTTATTCACTGTTTACTCTAAGCATATTTATTATCGCTTTGGGAATTAGTGTTTTTGTTCGCACTAACTTGGGAACACCTCCCTTCTCTAGCACTCCTTATGTCTTTAGTGTAAATACTCCTTTGACTATCGGAACATATATTTTTGCCCTTTTCATGTTGCTCGTGTTGATTCAACTCGTTATCTTGGGCAAAAAGGGTATTATCGAAAATAAATTTAATCTACTCGCACAGATTCCAATTTCATTCTTCTTCGGATTTTCTACCGACTTGACTATGTGGATGCTTTCAGATTTCGCACCTGAAGGCTATTTTGTAAGGGTGATCTCTCTTATCGCTGGTTGCGTAATTCTTGCTATAGGTATTAGTTTGGAGGTTGTTGCTAATGTGTTTATGACTAGTAATGAGTATACCACACAGATTATCGCTACTCGACTCAATAAGGAGTTTGGTGTTATCAAAATGTTCCTTGATACTGTTCTTGTGACTATTGCGATTGTTAGCTCCCTCATTTTTACATCAACTATTGTTGGTGTGCGTGAGGGAACCGTTATCGCTGCGCTGATCGTTGGGCCTATCGTTAAGGTGATTATGCCTCGTCTTGGATTTGTGAAAAAATGGCTGGTCGGAGGCTCAAAAAAATCTATCTAATAAAATTTCGGGTTACGACTGTTGTGTTTCCTACGCCATCAACTGCTTCTATAGTTAAGGTGTGGGATTCGCTGTTGGGTGACTCTTTGAAATTGTGTCGAATGCGGCCTTTATCGAGATCGAGTGCTATCCATTCGCCATCGAGCGTTGCTGTGTAGCTGGAGATACCCGAAAGGTCATCTGAGATGTCACATGTGAAGTAGCTGCTACCTGATTGCTGTGATCCCTCGGCTATTCTCAGTGAGAGTGTTGGTGGGGTTGTGTCGGCTACAACGTAAAATTTTCCTGCCGTGCGGCTTGTTGCTGTGACGCTTCCGAGTTGGTATTCTCCTCCGATAAAGGCTGGTTTGCCCGATTTTCCGACGCAGACAAGACCAACTTTTGAACGTAGTTCGTATGGTACTTCCGCTGCTATTGAAATTGTCATCGCCTTGTGCAACGGAGTTTCAATATTCAAGAGGTCGTAGACTCTTGACATTGCTGTTGTATCTGAGCTTTCTGACTCTTCGCATGAGAAGATTGTCGATTCATAGAGCGCTCTTGCGGGGAGTGTTACTGAGATATTATTGCCATGATAGTTATATTTCTGCTTTGCCGAGATTATCATATTTGGGGCGGCCGTCTCTGCTTTGAATATTGAATCATCCTCTTTGCCTTTGATGGCGAAGTTTAACTTCGAGATGTTTCCGCAGTCGTCTTCGACCTCGATATTTATGTTTTTGCTCTCGCCCGCTTCTGCTGAAATTATGCCTCGGTCGATGATTGTTTTAAAGTGGCTGAAATCACATATTTCGGTTGCCGCAAGACGAAGTGCTTCGTTGCGAGTGTCGATCATAACTGGATAGTAACCAATGGCATTGCAATAGCGGGTATCGCTAAAGGATATTCGATCCATTCGGTATTCGAAGAATTTTTTGTCGTCTATGGATGCTGATAGGCGATAGATTCCAAAGGTGTTAGTGACTCCATTTCGCCTATCTGAAGCCTCTATAGCAAGGTAGCCTTTTCTGCCTACTGGGATTGTTACGCCTCCTGACAGTGTGTAGGTTGAGTCAATTTTTGTGACGTTGTAGCTTCTTCGGGGTGCTTTGTGGGCAACTCCTTGGAGTGAATCTACCTCGATGTAATGGATTCGCATGATTAGGGGGGCGATGTTATCGAGGGGGGTAACGATTTTTTCTGAGACAACGTTTATTGGCTCTTGAGATTTTGTTTCTCTAATCTCATAATGTAGGTGAGGACCGCCTGAGCTGCCTGTGTTGCCTGAATAGGCTATTACATCGCCTTGTTTGACGATAAATTGCTTGGAGTTACAGAAGAGATTTACCGTTTGGCTTTTTGATCTGTAGCGCTCTGCTTCAACATATTTTGCTATAGGCTCCATGAAGCGTGATAGGTGACCGTAGACCGAAGTTGAACCATTATAATGGGTAACGTATAGCGCTAGGCCGTAGCCGTATGGGGATGTTGAGATACGTGAGATGTATCCGTCGGCTACTGCAACGATTTTTTTACCGATTACGCCGTCGGTTTTGATGTCGATTCCCGAGTGGAAATGGTCGGCACGGAATTCTCCGAAGTTGGCTGAATAGAGCTCTGGAACATCTTTAACAGGGAAGATGTAGTCGCTTGGTGGAAAGGTTTGAGCTGTGGCCGTATGGAGGGTTATAATTAAAAAAAGGGATATTAAAATTTTATTCATCTTCAATTGTAATTATTTGTGAAACAACATTTTGTATCATTGAGTAATCGTAGCCTAATGAGATTCCGTAGCGGATTAATTTATTTTTTAGGTCGTATATATCTTTGTATTTTACGATCTTGATTTTTCGCTCGATTTTTGTGCGTAGGCGCTCTTCAGTTGATGAGTGGTCTATTTGGCTAAGTACTTCTGTGATGATGGAGTCGGATATTTTTTTTGCTTTTAGGGATGAGGCTATTTTTCGGGTACCCCAGCCGCTTAAATTTAGTTTTTCTCTTACGTAGGCTTCAGCATAGCGTCTATCGTCGATAAATTTATCTGCTATTAGGCGCTCTAATACCTCCGATCGGTGTTCGGGGTCGACACCCCATCTATACATTAATCTTAAAGCATCGCCCGATGATTTTTCGGCTCGTGCACATTGACGCATCAGTGATGAAAGAGCCTCTTCGGGACTCTTTCGTTTAATTGTTTTTACTCCTTCTCGGCACATACGATTCTTGGTTTTTCGTTTATGTCTCGTATCATTGTTACTCCGATGTATCCCATATTTTTCAACATATCAACTACATCACTCCAGAGATCTTCATGTATTTCGAAGTATAGAAGGGCTCCTGAGCGCAGAAGCATTTGTGCTGAGGTGGCTATTGCTCGATAAAATATAAGTGGGTTATCATCTTCGACAAACAAAGCCAAATGTGGTTCGTAATTTAGAACGTTATCTCGCATATTTTCTTGCTCACTATATGGGATATATGGTGGGTTAGAAACTATAATGTCGAATTTACCATCGAGGGTGTTTTCTACACCGTTTAGGGCATCTGCTTCAATGATGTTGACTCCTGCTTCTAATCTTGCGTTGTTCTCTCGGCTTATAGCTAAGGCCTCTTTCGAGATGTCGACTGCCCAGACTTGAGAGCCAGGGATAGATTTTGCCAAGGAGATGGCTATAGCTCCACTGCCGCAACCTACATCTAAAATTCTTGGAGAGGCTTCACACTCTTCAATAATTCGGAAAACTAGCTCTTCTGTTTCGGGACGAGGAATAAGAACACCTTCTCGCACAACAAAGCGTAGTGAACAGAAATCGGCTTGACCAATGATATATTGAACTGGTCTACCTGCTGCTAGCTCTTCGAGGATTGTATCCAAATTTTCGATTTTGCACTCTATATTTGGCTCCAAGATTAGGTGTATTGTTGAAACCCCTGCAACCTCCAAGAGTATCATTCTTGCTATTTGCTCCGCTTCACGAGCTCCATAAATGGGCTCGGCCGTTGAGCTAAGTAAATTATATAGCTCTACTCGCTGCATTATTTGCTGAAATTGGGGTTAATAGCTGAGAATTTAAGGTCGGCTAAGGCGATTGCAACGGCAGCCTCAACAACAACGCTAGCACGAAGAATTATTGCAGCATCGTGTCTGCCTCCAATTACTAAAGGATCTACTTGGCCTGTTGCTCGGTTATATGTTTGTTGCTCGGTGCTTATGCTCGGTGTTGGTTTAATTGCTACACGCACAACAATGTCGTTTCCATTGGTGATTCCACCATTGATTCCTCCTGCATTATTTGTCGAGGTGTGTCCTTCGGCATCAATAATTGGGTCGTTGTTTTCAATGCCACTCATTCGAGAGGAGTTAAAACCTGCTCCAAACTCAACGCCTTTTACCGCTGGAATTGCAAATAAAATATGTGCCATGCGGCTCTCTACTGAGTCGAAAAATGGCTCACCTAAGCCAGTTGGGATACCTCCTACCCTACACTCAACTAAACCTCCAACTGAATCGAGACGCTTGATTGCTGCCTCAACAATTGAGTCAAATTGATCTGGCGAACTACTACCTCCGAGTTCAACTATTTCGGTTGAGAATGTTGCCGAATGAGACAAAACTTTTTTTGCAACAACACCCGCAGCAACAAGGGCTAAGGTTAATCGACCAGAGAAGTGTCCACCACCTCGATAGTCATTATTGCCTGCATATTTTACCCATGCAACTCTATCCGAATGTGAGGGGCGAAAATGTGTTGCAAGTGAAGAGTAATCTTTTGATCGAGTGCACTCATTTTTAAATGTTATAGTCAATGGAGCACCAGTTGTGCGTCCATTAAAGATTCCTGAAACGATTGTTGGTGCGTCGCTCTCTTTTCTAGGTGTTGTACCTTTGCGGCCGCTTCTTCTTCTATCTAAATCGGCTGTAAAATCTGCTTCACAAAGCTCCATTCCCGCTACAACACCATCAATAGAGACTCCTACCTCAGCACCGTGAGACTCACCCCAAAGGGTAACTCTAAAATTTTGTCCAAAACTATTCATATATGGTGGAGATCTATTTTCTCCTTAATTTTTTCTTAAATTAATATTTACTTAACTACTCTCTGAGCGATTTTAGATCTTCAAAGAAATTAGGGTAGCTCTTGGTTACTGCGTCACTATCCTCGATTACAATTCGCTCCTCGCTACACAAGGCAGCTACAGCCATCGACATTGCAATGCGATGATCGTTATGACTCTTTACACGAGCCGATTGGATTTCGCCTCCTGTGATGCTCATTACATCACCCTCAAGATCAATCTTAATTCCACACTTTGCATACTCTGCTTGAAGAGTTGCTGCTCGATTACTCTCTTTATGAATTAAGCGTTCAGCACCTTTTATTTTTGTAACTCCATTTGCTGAAGCGGCTAAGGCTGCCAAGGCGGGGAATAAATCTGGACATTGAGTAGCATCGAACTCAAAGGCGTTAAGCTCTCGTCGGCTAACAGTAAGCGTGTTGGCATCACTTTCAACCGATGCTCCAGCTTTAACCAGTGCGCTACAAATATCTCTATCCGCCTGTTTTGAGAGCATTGAGATATTATTAACGGTAACTTTTCCTGCAATAGCTCCACCCACCAAAAGCGCTGAAGCGGCACTCCAATCACTCTCTACATTAAACTCTGTCGGTGTGTAGCTCTGTTTTCCAGCGATATAAAACTCTTTATAATCTTTATGCAGAATCTCAACACCAAAGCGTTTTGCTGTTTCGATTGTCATATCTAGGTATGGAAGCGAAACAGCCTGATTTACATAAATTGTAGAGTCAACATTAGCCATAGGCAAAGCGAGCAACAATCCTGTAATAAATTGTGAAGATACTGAACCATCAACATGTATTTCACCTCCTCGCAGTGGTCCACAAACATCTAAGGGCAAGTAACCATCATTATCTCTAATAGAAACACCCGCTTGACGCAGAGGCTCCAACATCATTGTCATTGGACGAGTCAATATTGAACCTTCTCCATCAATTAAGATCGGAATATCACAAAGCGAAGCAATCGGGGTAAATAGACGTGTTGCCAATCCAGACTCTCCGACAAACAAGCTAGAGGATACTGGATCTAATCCACCTTTAATTTTCAGTGTTGTCGAATCTATATCACTAACCTCAGCACCCAAAGCCTCGATCATCTTTCTCGCCGAGCGAGTATCATCACACAACTCGATATTTTTAATTATCGACTCTCCTCGACAAAGCAGAGATACTGCAAGAGCTCGTTGCGCATAACTCTTCGATGATGGAGGTGTAACTGTTCCGTTAAGCGTTCCTGTAAATATTATTCTATCCATTTACTCTTCTGTTAATTTATTTTCAACTGGTACATATAAAGAGTCTTTTTTTTCGAATTGAGGTGAACGCTTCAACTCAAAGTTCTGTCCAAGATATACTTTTCTCACCATCTCATCGGCTGCTAACTCCTCGGCAGAACCTGCTTTTAGGATTTTACCCTCGAAAAGTAGATATGTACGGTCGGTAATAGCTAAAGTCTCGTCAACATTATGGTCGGTAATAATCACGCCAATATTTTTATTCTTCAATGTAGCAACGATACTTTGAATATCCTCAACGGCAATTGGGTCGACACCAGCGAAAGGTTCGTCAAGGAGAATAAATGCAGGGTTAATGGCTACCGCACGAGCAATCTCCGTACGCCTGCGCTCTCCACCCGATAGGCTTATACCTTTATTCTTGCGAACTTTTTGCAAACGAAACTCTTCGATAAGTGATTCGCAACGCTCCGCTTGATACTCTTTCGAATTATTTGTTAACTCCAGCACTGCACGAATATTATCTTCGACACTAAGGCGCAAAAAAACTGAAGCCTCCTGAGCGAGATAGCCCACACCCATTTGAGCTCGTTTATATACTGGCATTTTAGTGAGCGACGTTACCTCACCCTCATCATTTTCAAGGTAAATATCGCCCTCATTTGGCTTGATAAGGCCTACAATCATATAAAATGTAGTGGTCTTTCCAGCTCCATTGGGACCAAGAAGTCCAACGATCTCACCTTGCTTAACATCTATGGTTACATGGTTAACAACCGTGCGGCTTTTGTATTTTTTGACAAGTTCACTTGTATAAAGTCTCATTTGTGTTATATTTTTTTACAAAGTTATAGTTTTTTTTCAAAAAATTATTTATCTTTACATTAAAATTATTTGAAAAGCCTTTTTGAGGAGATGAAACAGAGTGAACAAACAATGCTACAACAGAAGCTAAAAGAGTATTTTGGCTTCTCAACATTCAAAGGAAATCAGGAAGCCGTAATACGTAATGTATTGGATGGCAACGACACCTTTGTACTTATGCCAACGGGAGGAGGTAAATCTTTATGCTATCAACTCCCAGCATTAATAATGGATGGTGTGGCAATTATTATTTCGCCACTTATCGCCTTGATGAAAAATCAAGTCGATGCTATGCGCACCTTTTCGACGAATCCAGGAATTGCACACTTCCTCAATTCGTCACTCAACAAAACGGCTATTGCTCAAGTGCGACAAGATGTTCTCGATGGTAAAACAAAACTACTCTACTTCGCACCAGAGTCACTAACTAAGGAGGATAATGTTGCATTCTTGCGTAAAATTAAGGTTTCATTTTATGCAATCGACGAGGCACACTGTATCTCGGAGTGGGGTCATGACTTCCGTCCAGAGTATCGTCGTATTCGCCCAATCATCAATGATATTGGCCATGCACCACTTATTGCACTTACAGCAACAGCAACTCCAAAGGTTCAACTAGATATTCAAAAAAATCTAGGTATGAGCGAGGCGGCGACATTTAAATCGTCGTTCAATCGTGATAACCTATATTATGAAATACGTCCAAAGCACAATGTAGACCATGAAATCATTCGCTTTATCAAACAGCGAAACGGCAAAAGTGGTATTATATATTGTTTAAGTCGCAAAAAAGTTGAAGAGCTCACAGAATTGCTTATTGCCAATGGCGTTAAGGCTCGTGCATATCACGCAGGTATGGATGCTCAAACACGTGCTGGAAATCAAGATGACTTCCTAATGGAGCAGGTTAATGTCATTGTGGCAACAATCGCCTTTGGAATGGGTATTGATAAGCCTGATGTGCGTTATGTGATCCATTATGATATTCCAAAGTCGCTTGAAGGATATTATCAAGAGACAGGTCGTGCGGGTCGTGATGGTGGCGAGGGATATTGTCTTACATTCTATAGCTACAAAGATATTCAAAAGCTAGAGAAATTTATGCAAGGTAAACCAATTGCCGAGCAGGAGATTGGAAAGCTGCTTTTGCAAGAGACTGTATCGTATGCCGAGAGCACAATATGTCGTCGCAAAACTCTACTTCACTACTTTGGAGAGAAGTACGAAACTGAAAATTGCGGTAACTGTGATAACTGTGACAAAGATTTCGAGCGTGTCGAGGTACGCAAGGAGATGGCAATGGCATTGGAAGCGTTGCTTGATATTGGAGATA
The DNA here is from genome assembly GCA_044433665.1 of Rikenellaceae bacterium. GTDB lineage: Bacteria > Bacteroidota > Bacteroidia > Bacteroidales > Rikenellaceae > Alistipes. The sequence continues at coordinate 33,308 of JAWXTJ010000013.1, read as the reverse complement.
AATTCAAGAGCGAGTATCTTATTAATATGTTAACAGGACGCAACACTGCTTTAATTAAGAGCTACGAACTCAATAAGAGCAAGTGGTTTGAGGCAGGTACAGCACGAGAACCTAAATTCTGGGCTGCGGTATTGCGTCAAGCGCTTATTCTAGGCTACCTCGACAAAAATATTGAGAATTATGGATTGATCTCGATAAATAAGAATGGCGAAAAATACCTTAAGAAGCCAACACAAATATACATCACTCTCGACCATAATTACGAGACGATGAATACCGACACCGACACCGTTGCAGCAACATTAAACAAAGGTGGCGTAGCGGATGAGGAGCTATTCTCAATGTTGAAGGATCTACGCAAAAAGGTAGCCAAGAAAAATGAGTTACCTCCATTTGTAATTTTCCAAGATCCATCACTTGAAGATATGTCGGTGCAATACCCTATCACCATCGAGGAGATGCAAAATATTACAGGTGTAGGTTTAGGTAAGGCTAAAAAATATGGTGAAGAGTTCATCAAACTAATTAAAGCCTATGTTGAAGAGAAGGAGATAATTCGCCCTCAAGATATGGTCGTTAAGGCTGTCGCTAACAAGTCGGGCAATAAAATATTTATCATCCAATCTATCGACCGCAAGATCGACTTCGAGGATATTGCCAATGCAAAAAATCTCGATTTCAACGAGCTTTTAAATGAGATTGAGGCGATTATAAACTCAGGAACTAGACTCGATATTTCGTATTATATTTCGAAATTTATGGACGAGGATAAAGCTGAGGATATATACCTATATTTCAAGGAAGATGCCGAGAGTGACTCTTTGGATGATGCAATCAAGGAGCTTGGTGGAGAGTATACCGAGGAGGAGATACGTATAATTCGCATTAAGTTCATCAGCGAGGTTGGTAACTAGAGATTAAAAATGATCCAAATTAAAACGTTAAACGTTTTAATTTGGATCAAAAATCATTAAACAATATTTTGAGTCCCATAATTAGGGACTCTCTTAATTATAATATGGAAGTAAGAGCAAAAAAATCATTAGGTCAACACTTTTTAATTGACCTAAATATCTCGCAGAAAATATGTGATTCAATCAGTGGAGGTACTCCCGAGGCTAAAGACGATATTTTAGAGGTCGGTTGCGGAATGGGAGTGTTGTCACAATTTCTTCTTAAACGTGACGATATAACCACCTATGGTGCCGAAATCGACAAGGAGAGTGTAGAGTATCTACACAAACATTTCCCAGAGTTTTCACCTCGCCTAATCGAGGGTGATTTCTTGAAGATGAATATCAAGGAGCAATTCCCAAATGGAGTTAAAATCATTGGAAACTATCCTTACAATATCTCGTCTCAGATATTTTTCAAAGTGGTTGAAAATCGAGATTTGGTACCAGAATGTGTAGGTATGATACAACGAGAGGTTGCAATAAGAATGGCAGAGCCTCCAGGATCAAAAAGTTACGGAATACTCAGCGTCCTATTGCAAGCATGGTATGATATTGAATATCTCTTTACGGTCAATGAAAATGTCTTTAACCCACCACCAAAGGTCAAAAGTGCAGTAATCCGCATGAAACGCAACTCAACAACTGCGCTCGACTGTGATGAACAACTATTTGTAAAAGTTGTCAAAGCTGCATTTGGTCAACGACGCAAAATGATCCGCAACGCTCTAAAGGCAGTCTTTGGAGATTTTGGCGGAGCCGAGCATAGATTTTTCACTAATCGAGCTGAGAAATTATCTGTTGCTGAGTTTGTGGAGCTTACTCAATGGGTTGCGGAGAATAGACAATAGTTCTGTTGATTGCCTTGTCTAAAATGCAAACAACAGAATAAGGATTACCCAGCAGGCAAGAGTAACTTTAGCATTTAATATAGCTGTGATGACAACATCTTTGTGTGTTAAATCACGGCTATTTTTGCCTATATATGGCTTCTGTACAACTTTGCCAAAATAATAGTTTGGACCTCCTAAACGACAATCTAACACTCCCGATATTACCGACTCAGGATAACCTGAATTAGGGCTTGAATGAGAGCGAGCATATTTGAAAATATGAATTACTGCTCTCTTTGAAAAACTCATTATAACCATTAAAATGGCTGTTAATCGAGCTGGAATAAAGTTAGCGACATCATCCATTTTAGCTGAAAACCGACCAAAATAGAGATAACGATCACTCTTATATCCAACCATTGAATCGAGAGTATTAATCATTTTATAGAGCATCATGAGCGGAACCCCACCAATAGCAAAGTAAAATAGAGGAGCGACTACCCCATCGCTTAAATTCTCTGAAAGTGTTTCGATCACAGCGCTGCGAATTTGTGATGGATTGAGTTGTTTGGTCTCTCGGCCGACGATCATACTAAGCTGCTCTCGTGCACCCTTAAGATCATCTTGATTTAATATACTCTCAACCTTTAACCCCTCCTCGATCAAACATCTATTACTGATACCGAAGAAAAAGAAAATTGAACCCCAAATAATTTGCAAAACGATATTCCCGCCAATTAAAATATCGACCGCAAAGAAAAACAACCAAACAACACCGCATAATACCAACCAAGTCACAGCTCCTTTAAAAAGTCGATTCTCTCCTTGGTTTAATTTACGCTCCATGGCTGAGATCATATTGCCAAAAAGTCGTATCGGATGCGGCATCCAATATGGATCACCGATGCAGCTATCTAACAACAGTCCAATTGTTGCAATAATTATTATAATATTTATCTCCATTGTTGTAACGCCTCAATTAATTTATTGTTTTTACCTCTCTCCAGTGCGGCAATTCTAAAGTGTCGAGGGGTTAACCCTCTGAAATTTGAGGCATTTCGAATTAGAATACCATAATTTTCAAGTAAATAGGTATATAATTCCTCAGCACTCTTTCCGCTCGTAATCTCAACTAAAAAGAAGTTACATTGCGATGGAGTCACATTAAAACCACCAATATTTGCAATGGACTCTTGCAGATATTGTGATTCACCGATCAGCTCGTCGCAATTGATCTTTAGTTCATCTTGATGCGAGATGATATACTCACCTGCCACGAGTGACAACGAGTTAACACTCCAAGGTGGACGCATTCTATTCACTTGAGCAATTATCTCAGCTGAAGCAACTATATATCCAAGACGCAGACCTGGCACACCATAAAACTTTGTAAATGACTCTATTAATATTACATTTTCAGGTAATTCACGACAATACTCCGCTTGGCTAGAGAGATTATTATAGGCTCTATCGAGAATGATTTTACATTTTTCATTCTCTCTTGCCGTTTTAAATATCTTACACAGCGACACCCTATAACCATCTGGATTATTTGGCGAGGCCAACCATAAGCTATCAAAATTTGTTAAATCTATAGAGTCGAAGTTTTCTAGGTCTATATAACTAATTTCATGTTTATATAATTGACAACTATCCTCATATTCAGCAAATGATGGTGTTGTTATCAAGGTACGGCACGCAACATTATCTTCTGTTGATGCAGAAAGCATATGCGCAACAAGATAAAATGCCTCAGCCGAGCCATTAGTTATTATTACTTGATCTGGATTAGCGCCAACTCTATCAGCAACTTGTGCGGTTAATCTCTCGGCCATCGGATCTGGATAATTACAGAAACAATCAAGATTCCCAGCCAAAAAGTTTAAAATTTTTGAAGAGTGATTGTTATAGGCAATATTAGAACTGAAATCGGCAGTAATTTTCTCGCTATCGTATTGATATATATTATTTCCGTGTCCACTTATCATTGCTCTAAAATTTGATAGATGTACTCTATATTAATATATTTGCGAATATAATCGGCCAAAGCGTTATAGTTTCGCTCTTTCGACTCTTCATAACTCTCAACCTCACAACTACCTTTATCGACAAGTTTAAGTGTCTGCTCGATAACACTTCGATTATCGAATATTCCGTGAAGGTAACTACCCCAACATCTATCGTTTAAATAGTAACCATCATGCGTACCATCATCTAAAATAGCCAAAGGAGAAGCAGTTGAAGTTACTCCAGAGTGAATTTCGTAACCCTCACCTTCAATCTCGCTATTCACCATTTTAAATTTCGATTGTCGGCTTCGTTTACCCTGCTCGATTGTGGTTGTAACAGGTAAAATTCCTAAACCTGCCACTCGATCAATTGGACCTTCGATATGGTCAGGATCACACACCTCTTCGCCCATAATTTGATAACCTCCACAAATTCCAAATAGAGGTTTTCCCTTGCTATGATGTTCTAAAAGTGCTCTGAACATTGAGGTTGAACGCAAGTATTTAATATCTGAAATTGTGCTCTTCGAACCTGGAATAATTATAATATCAGACTCCTCGATCTCTTCGGCCGAAGATACATAATTGAGTAAAACCCCTTTTGTACGTTCCAACTGGTTGAAATCGGTAAAGTTAGATATGCTCTTCAGCATAACAACTCCAATCTTAACAAAGGTTTCAGCATTTGCCTCCCTCTGCTCTCGACGCTCCAAAGATACAGAATCCTCCTGCTCGATTTCAACATCATCTAAATATGGTAATACTCCCAGGACTGGAACACCTGTAAGATCTTCAAGAATTTTGCGTCCACTATCGAAAAGAGTTATATCGCCCCTGAATTTATTGACAATAACCCCTTTAATTAATTTTCGTTGCTCTTCGGGGAGTAACATAATCGACCCATAAACACTCGCAAAGAGTCCTCCACGATCAATATCTGCAACTAAAATTGTCGCTGCATCGGCATATTGAGCCATGCGCATATTTACAATATCTTTATCCCAAAGATTCACCTCCGAGATGCTACCTGCACCCTCTAAAACAATCGGGTTATATTTTGATTGTAATCTATCGTAAGCCGCTTTAGCGTGGACGAATAATTCGGCTCTATTTTCTGTGCGGAAATAATCTACAGCGCTTTTATTGCCTGCTGGCTTGCCATTGAGTATAACCTGTGAACTTTGGTGGGTTGTTGGCTTAAGCAATATTGGGTTCATATCTGTTGTGCATGCTAATCTGCACGCTTCAGCTTGAACCGCTTGAGCACGTCCAATCTCCAATTCATCGGGTGTAGCATAGCTATTGAGCGACATATTTTGAGCCTTGAATGGTGCTGGAGTATATCCATCTTGAACAAATATACGACAAAAGCCAGTGTTTATCACCGACTTACCAACATCGGAACCTGTTCCGACAAACATTATCGCTCTTAGTTTTTTATCTTTCATTATATATATTTTCTAGCTCTAAAATATCTCCATAATTTATTTTGACATCAAAAGCCTCTTGTAACTTAATGGTTCCCGCAGCAACCATCACTGCACGCATAAAACCACTGTGCGTGACTACCAAAACATCTAAATTTAACTTTGTAATATCGACAAGGAAACTTTCAGCTCTCAGGAGCATATCTGCAAAGGATTCTCCTTGCAGTGTACTGCAATTAAGGTAATCTGCAAACCACTCTTTTCCCTTCTCGCTATTATATATTTCATTCCACTCAGCAAGCTCCCACTCTCCAAAATTTAACTCTACTGTGCGATCATCAATTATAATCGAGTCAATATTTTTCGATTTTTGAATCTCTTTGGCCAATCTTAAACATCGACACAGAGGTGACGAGTAAATTTTACTAAAGTTTAACTCTTTGACTCCTTGAAGAACCTTTGGCAAATGGAGGCTCTCAAAATCAGCATGAAGTGCAATATCACTCACGCCATAACAAATATTTGAGTCAATATCTGGTTGGGTATGCCTCTGTAAGTAGATTTTTGCCATGCTCTCTATTAATTTAGATTACTTACACCAATAAAAGTAACATAAAAAAGTATCTCACAGATAATCTGAAGCGCACCTAAAGTGTCACCTGTAAAACCTCCAATTCTACGATGCAAATATGCCCTAAATAGCAAAAATACAACCCCAACAATAAATACATATGCCAACGAGAAACACCACCCAATCAAAAACAGAGGTGTCAGCGCAAAGATCATCGCAACCACAACACCCCAATTACTTATTCCAAGAGCCGATTGTGACGATTTTGCATTCTCAACTCTAGCGTAAGAGGATGTACGCACCATAAAAACAGGTGCTAAACGGCTTGCACCTTGTGAGAGGATAACGACCATCATTAAATCCTTACTGTCGAAAGAGGACAACAGCGAGTAACGAAGCATAAAAATCAGAATCAATCCAATAACCCCATAGCAACCTATGCAGCTATCTTTCATAATTCGAAGCACCGCCTCTTTGTCATATCCACCTCCAAAGCCATCACAGAAATCGGCAAAGCCATCTTCATGAAGCGCCCCAGTTGAAAGAACCATTGCAATAATAGTTGCAATAATAGCTACCGAATGTGGCAAAAAGAGAGATGCAAGATAAAAAGCTAAATACCCAATAGCTCCAACAATCAACCCTACAAGTGGAAGAAATCGAAGTGCTCGACTCAAAATCTCAGAGTTGCACTTTACCTTAAAAGGTATCGGTATTCTTGAATAATAGAGCAGCGAATTAAAAAGTGTATTCATCTATTTAATTTTAATAGGTATTCCCGAAATCAGCGCATAAGCCTCATCTGCCGAAGCTGCAACATGTTGATTAACCCAACCTTGAAGATCAACAAAGGCTCTTGTAGACTTCTCCATTGGAACGACTCCCAAACCAATTTCGTTGCTTACAACAATAAGTGTAAAATCCTTTTTTATAAATTGATCCCATTCAACTATAGCCTCTTTTAAACTCTGTTGAAGATCAAAATTGCAATCACAGAAAATATTTGTCAACCATAATGTTACACAATCCATAAGCACAACCTCACCATCCAGATCCAAATCTGCTAACTCACGCTCACGCTCAATATTTTGCCAATGCTCGCCTCTCGATGCTTTATGCCTCTCAATACGCTCTTCAAACTCCTTATCCCAACATCTTGCTGTAGCCAGATATGTTGGCTTCGGACTTAACTCTTCGGCCATATTCTGAGCAAAATCGCTTTTACCCGATCTTTGACCTCCACTTACATATATTATCTTTCTCATCGAATATCAATATTCAATACCCTTGCGGCTCGCAATTCCATTATCGAATGGGTGTTTTACCTTTTCGATATAACTAACATAATGTGCAAGCTCAATGACATTAGCCGTTGCACCTCGACCCGTTAAAACTAACTCCAACGCTTCTGGTTTCGAGCGGATGAACTCTAAAAGCAGCTCCTCGGAGATATAATTATCACGAACCGAAATCAGAATCTCATCCATAATTAACAGATCAAAATTCTCTGTTGTGATTAACTCTTTAATTTGAGACAGACCCTCAACGGTCTCCAATTTTATCACTTCGGGGTCGATACTCCTATCGAGTTTAGGATGTCCTTTAGCAAAATTCAAAACCGTCGCTCCCAACTCTCTTAAGCTATCCATTTCGGTATAACCATAGCGCTCTGGGCGTTTATGGAAAGAGGTGTAGCACACCTTAAATCCACCACCCAGAGCTCTTGTAGCTAGACCTATAGCCGAAGTTGTTTTACCTTTTCCTTCGCCCGTATATATGTGAATAAGTCCTTGATCCATTCCTATCTTGCGATGTCCATATCGAGAGCATGTAGCTTCTCATCACGATACTCACCAACAACGCTGTAAGCTACTCGATGGCTGAAATTTGGGCCATCAATAACAAATGAGTGATACTCACCATTCTCGCCACAAACATCGAAACCGTGATGCTCCAACATATTTTTATATGTATCCATTGTCAAATAATCGGCAAGCAGAGAGGCATATTTATGGTCATTTCTAACCGAAACCACCTTAGCTACGTAACCCAACTCGATAAACTCACGATAAAGATCATGCACATCAATATTCAGCAATGGGAAAATTGGCGTAATACCCAACTCGGCACATTGCCCCTTAATCCAATTTAGGTGAGTTTCAAGATAAATATCACCAAAAACTCCATACTCGACACCCTCCTCTTTTAATTTATTGATTGCACGTTGGAAATGAAAAGTATACTCATTACCCTCCTCGATGGTCTCACGAGTCAATCTCACACCCATTGCATCGGCTTGCGCTTGCAACAAATCACCTGTTAATCTATGTGCATTTTGAGTCGTTGCCCTATTCATATTTAACAATGTAACAATCTCGGCGTTAGGATTACTCGCCATAAATTTATGTAGCGCCAAAGAACAATCTTTACCACCACTCCATGATACAAATACCTTCACAATCTTTTTTTATTTTAATATTGGACAAAATTATAACGCTAGCAAAAGTACTATTTTTCTTCTAATTTCACCCATAAATAGGAGAAAAAAGTTTGTCATGCGACATATTTTGCCTACTTTTGTATAAATTTTTATAAATTATACTACTTAATAAGATGACCACCCCAATAACCTTTGTTTCGCTCGGTCCTGGAGATCCTGAGTTGATAACATTAAAAGGCTTAAAGATGCTTCAAAGCGCTGATATTATCCTTACACCATCCACTATAATACAAGGCAAAGAGGAGAGTTCTCGCTCTGAAGATATAATCTTAAGCCTTGGAATCGACAAAGAGAAGGTTTTCCGCTTTCATGTTCCAATGTCTCGAAATCGTCAAGCTACACTTCAGGCGTATCGAAATGTTGCCGAAAAGGCTTTGGAGCATGCGGCCAATGGATTGCAGGTTGCAATAACTGCCGAGGGTGATGCTGGTTTTTACTCTTCGGCTCAATATATTGAAGAGGCTATTTGGGCGCTTGGTGGGCAGACATTGCGTATTGCAGGAGTTCCAGCCTTTATTGATTGTGCTCGCTTGGCTCAAACTCATATTGTAAGCCAAGATAGCTCGTTTGAGGTTATTGCTCGTATTGATAGTGCAGAGGAGTTACTTTGTGCAATGTCTCAAAATAAAAGCATTGTGCTGATGAAAATTTCACAATGGGAAGATGCCATAAAATCGGTTATTAGAAGCTCTGCGGATCACATATTTTATTATATAGAAAGCTGTGGCGTGGAGGGTAAAGAGTTTTACAGCTGTGACAATGAGGTTATTTTGAATAGAAAATTTCCATACTTTGCAATTTTAATTATTAAACAGGCTTAAGAAAATGCGACACTATTTTTTATCTGTTATTTTTATGACGCTACCCTTTTTTCACTCTTGCGACAATGACAGAAATAATAATCAAAGTAATATAAAGCTGGTCACTCTAAGCGAAGAGCAGAAATCAGAAATTGAGACTATTGATTATGTAAAATATGCCGAAGGGTTTAGCCTAAAGGAGTTTAATGGAGTAAAGCTAATTGATATATCTGATCCATCATCGACTTCTAAAACTGTTTATCGTTACGCCCTCGTTCCACGAAACAGCAAAGAGCAGATCGTCATACCCGAAGAGTATCAACCAATTCAAGTACCTGTAAATAAGGTTATATGTATGACTACATTGCAGCTATCTCCATTTATTAAACTTGATATGAGTGATAAGATTGTAGGTGTTACAAGCACTAGATTTCTTCACAATAAACAACTCAATGCTCGATTTGAAGATGGAACTCTTTCACGAATTGGCATTGAGGGTGATTTCGACACGGAGGTTGTGCTTTCACTCTCTCCCGAGTTGATTTTTGTATCGCCATATAAGCGAGGTGGATATGACTCTGTAAAGGGGTTAAATATTCCAATGTTAACATATTTAGGCTACAAGGAGCTCTCTGCACTTGGTCAAGCAGAGTGGATAAAATTAGTTGGATTGCTTCTCGGTGAGGAGGGTCTTGCAATAGATAGATTCAATCAAATTGAGAGTCGTTACACTCAACTTTTAGAACTTGTTCAAGATGTCGAATCACGACCAACAGTTTTAAGTGGAGAATTGCACTCGGGAAATTGGTATGTAGTTGGCGGAAAGAGTGCACTTGCTCAACAATTTAGAGATGCAGGTGCAGATTACTTTATGCAGAACGATAGCGAGTCGGGAGGATTTTATGTCGATTATGAAACGGTTTATTCTCAAGGACACGATGCCGATTTTTGGCGTATTGTAAATAGCTTCGATGGGGATTACTCATATAAAAATCTCGAATCAGCCGATAGTCGCTATCGAGATTTCAGAGCGTACAAAAATCGAAATGTGATCTATTGCAATCTTCGCAACGTCCCATTTTACGAAAATACACCGATGGAACCAGAGGTAATTTTGGCCGATCTAATTAAAATATTTCACCCAGAATTACTGCCTGACCATAAATCAGTTTATTATTACAAATTACAACAATAAATGAATCGACGCATAACAATTTCATTTGCAGCTATTCTGCTATCAATTGCTCTGCTTTTTGGATTGAATCTCGCTTTGGGAAGTATTCATATTCCGAGTCGAGCCGTGTGGGATATTCTCATGGGCGGTGATGGCGGATCGGAGGTATGGCGCAATATAATATTCAAATCTCGAATGCCACAAACGATAACAGCAATTATTGCAGGTATAGGCCTCTCGATAAGTGGACTTCAAATGCAGAGTGTATTTCGCAACCCTCTCGCTGGCCCCTCGGAGCTTGGTGTGAGTGCTGGAGCGAGTCTTGGTGTTGCATTTGTAATTCTTCTTTCTGGAAAAATTGCAGGTGGAGCACTTAGTAGTATGGGGCTTTTTAGTGAAGTGGCTATCTCGCTTGCGGCAATCATTGGTGCGGGTGTTGTGATGTTGATTATTTTAGCTATTTCACAACGAGTACGCGGAAATGTAACGCTTCTTATCATCGGTGTTATGATTGGATATATTGCAACGGCAATCATTGGAGTTCTTAAATTCTTCAGCACAGATGAAGATGTACATGGATATGTTATTTGGGGATTGGGTAGCTTTTCTAAGGTCTCTTCGGATAGTATCACTCCATTTATAACCATCATGGCGGTGCTTATTCCTCTCTCATATCTTTCGATTAAGATGCTTAATCTTATGTTGTTGGGTGATGAATATGCAGCTGGTTTGGGATTAAATATTCGAAAGGCTCGACGCTTGGTTATTCTTTCAGCTTGTTCACTCACGGCTATCGTGACAGCCTATTGTGGGCCTATAATCTTTTTGGGATTAGCTGTGCCACACTTATGTCGCACAATTTTCACCACCTCGGATCACAGAATTTTAATGCCTGCCGTAACTCTCGTTGGTGCACTCTTGGCGATGTTGTGTAATTTGGTTGCTCGTATGCCTGGTTTCGAGGGGGCTTTGCCGATTAACTCGGTTACGGCTCTTATTGGTGCTCCAATAGTTATATATGTCCTTTTCGAAAGACATGCTCCAAAATTTAATTAAGCAGAGTGTGAAGATGAATAAAATAAAAGAAGAGACAATAGTTTTAGATTCACTCTCGATTGGCTACACTGAGAGTCGAGGTGCACAAAGGTGCGTAGTTCCCAATATCGACGCAATGATATATAGCGGAGAGTTAACTTCATTGCTTGGAGCCAATGGAGTAGGAAAATCAACACTCTTAAGAACAATGACCGCAAACCAACCTAAATTGGGTGGGCAGGTATATTATTGTGGAAAGGAGCTTGCTGCATATTCGCAAAAGGAGCTCTCGAAGATGATAAGCATTGTACTAACCGAACGTGTAACAATTAAAAATATCACACTCTTTGAGTTGGTCAGTTTCGGCCGTAGTCCATATACGGGCTTTTGGGGTGGAATATCTGATGAGGATCGTGAAATTGTAAATAATTCAATCCGCATGGTGGGCATTGAACATTTAGCTCACAGAATGGTTCAAACTTTAAGCGATGGCGAACGTCAAAAGGCGATGATTGCCAAGGCTCTAGCTCAGCAGACTCCAATAATTCTGCTCGATGAACCGACTGCATTTCTTGATTTCCCAAGCAAGGTCGAGATAATGCAACTACTTCATCTGCTCTCTCGACAGACTCAAAAGACAATATTTATGTCGACCCATGACCTTGATTTAGCGCTTCAAATTAGCGACAGAATATGGCTTATGGATGGCGACAAAGGGGTACGCATGGGTATTCCTGAAGATTTAGCCTTGAATGGGAGCCTAAGTAGTTTTTTCGAGCGTAAAGGTATTGCATTTGACTCTCTAACTGGATTATTTAGAGTTGATAATGATTTAATTCGTGAGATTGAACTTGGTTCAAGTGATAATGAACACACTTTAGCAATGGTTTGCAAAGCCTTAAGTAGATGTGGTATAATTGCAAAAAAAGAACTTAAAGATGCAAAATATAAAATCTCTATCGAGGAGAATAAAATAGTTGTCGCAACAGACTCCACCGAGCAAAAAATATGTTTAAATATTGAGGAACTCCTTAATATCGTTGCACCGTGATAATAATTTTTGGAGGAACCACAGAGGGTCGAGTAGCCACCCAAGTGTGTGATAGAGCAGCTAAAGAGTATATATACTCAACAAAAGGCAGTGAGCAACAACTTCTTGCATCACATGCGCAAAGAGTTTATGGTGCAATAAATTGTGCGCAAATGATGGAGTTATTTGAAAAATCAAATATTAAACTTACCATTGATGCTGCACATCCATATGCCGAAGAGCTGCATCAAAATATCGCCCAAGCAGCCAAAAATTGCAATATCCCAACAATTAGATTTGAAAGATTTTCTCAAAGCATAGATTACAAAAATGTGAAATATTTCGACTCTATGTCGAGTGTAGCAAATTATATTAAAGAGGCTGGAGTGCAAAATATTTTAGCTTTGACAGGTGTGAAATCAGCATCAACATTTGCCTCAATTGCAAAAAACAACAATCTCATACTCAGAGTAATGGATAGAGAATCTTCAAACTTAGAGATTGAGAGATCCAAATTCCCTGAGCAAAATATTGTATATTATAATCTACACTCTGAAAACAGAGAAAAAGAGGATATTGAACTTTGCCAAAAGGTTAATGCTAAAATAGTCATAACCAAAGAGAGCGGCTCAAATGGAGGATTTGACACAAAAGTTGATCTTGCTGAAAAATTAAATTTACAGCTTTATATTGTAAAACGCCCTGCATTACCAAGTTATACCGACACAATTTATGGTGAATTTGGTCTACGTAGAGCCATCGAAAAACTACTTCCAGGTTTCTTTGAACTCCGCACAGGCTTCACAACAGGTTCTGCTGCAACGGCTGCTGCAACGGCTGCATTAAAATCAATTATTCAAGGGAAAGAGGTAAACAATGTACAAATATATCTCCCAAATGGAGAGCCAATTACCATCCCCACCTCTCAAAAATATCGAGATGCAAACTATGCAGAGTATCGAGTAATAAAAGATGGAGGTGATGATCCCGATGCCACCAACTTAATGGAGATAATTGCAAAAGTTAAATTTCATCCATCGGAGACCAAAGAGATTAAAATAAGCGGAGGTCAAGGCATTGGCAAAGTGACACTTCCAGGTGTTGGAATTGAAGTTGGACAAGCTGCAATAAATCCTGTTCCGCAGAAAATGATCCGAGAAAATATTACAAAAATTCTCGAAGAGAATAATATCAAAGGTTCAATAGATATTGAAATTGAAGCTCCCGAGGGAGAAAAAGTTGGAGCAAATAGCTTCAACCCTAGATTGGGTATTATAGGTGGAATCTCAATTTTAGGGACATCAGGTATTGTGCAACCATTCTCCTCTGAGGCCTTTTTAGAGTCAATTCAACGCCAAATAAAAATTGTCAAAGCCTTGGGATACAATAAAATTGTGATAAATTCTGGAGCTATGAGTGAAAAGTATGTAAAATCATACAACGCAGAACTTCCAGCACAATGTTATATTCATTATGGCAATTTAATTGGTGCAACAATTGAGCTTGCAGCAAGCGAAGGAGTAGAAAATATAACTATCGGCTGCATGATCGGCAAAGCTGTAAAATTAGCAAAAGGAGCTCTTGACACTCACAGCAAAAGCACAACAATAGATAAAGATTTTATCTTGCAGCTTGCCGAGGAGGCTTCATGTTGTGAATCTACAAAAGAGCAAATCAAAGAGATTACCACCGCACGGCAACTTTGGAGTGTTGTACCGCGCGGTGAGTATAATCTTTTTGATCGTATTGCTCAGCGTTGTTTCGAGGTTTGCAAACCTCTTTTCCCAAATGGATCTTTGGAGTTGCTTTTAATCAGCGAAAATGGTAAAATTATAACCGCTGTTAAAGGTTAGAAATATTTTGTAACCTCAACACTTTTAAATGATCCCATCTCGCAAATCATTCTAACGGATGATTGGATAATCGGGTATGCACAAATTGCTCCTGTTCCCTCACCGAGGCGCAATCCAAGATGCAATATTGGTTTTGCATCCATTTGATCGAGCAAAAGTTTATGACCCACTTCATCTCCGCAATGACCAAAGATTGCATAATCAAGGAATGATGGATACAACAGCGAAGCAACCAAAGCACAAGCGGTCATAATAAAACCATCAATAATTACAACCATACCTCTCTCGGCCGCTCGAAGCATTGCACCAACGCTCATTACCATCTCATAACCTCCGAAATATCGCATAATATCCTCAACTGATCCATCGCCCGTATAATTGTCGACTGACTTTTTAAGAATCGAATATTTATGTGAGATGATATTGCCGCTATCATCACTTCCAGCACCCACGCAATCGACGAGTGGAATATTACACAACATACTCATCCAAATTGCCGAGGATGATGTGTTGGTGATACCCATCTCCCCGAAACTGATTATATTGCAACCCGCTTCGGCACACATATCTACACTCTGTGCACCACACTCGATAGATTTATCACACTCGCTCTGACTCATAGCTGCCTCATGCAGATAGCTACGTGTGCTGCGACGGATTTTCATATCAATCACCTCTGGATATTTATCGCTTAAATCATAGTCAACACCAGCATCAACAATTTTCAAGGTGAAATTATGTTGACGAGCCAAAAAGTTAATTCCTGCACCACCCTCTAAGAAGTTATTGACCATTTGTCGAGTGACCTCCTTTGGAGAGACGCTTACTCCCTGCTCAACGATACCATGATCTGCCGCAAAGACAATATGGTGTGGTGAAGATAGCTGTGGTGATAGGCTCTGCTGGATGGTTCCAATTTGCAAAGCTAGCTCCTCTAATCTGCCTAATGAGCCTTTTGGCTTTGTTAAGTTATCAATTTTGTCTTGAAGCTCAGCTATAATAGTTTCGTTGGGCTTGGCAATGTTAAACTTTCTCATTTTATAACATTTTTATTGTGTAAATTTTTTATAGCTACCCTATTGGGTTAATCTATTTTCTAAATAGGTGTTTGAAATCATCGTCGTAGAGCTTCGACAATCCCTCTCGGTTATCAATTGCATCGCCTACAACGATCATTGTTGTTAATGTCAAATTGTTACTTTTTACAATATGTGCCAAATTTTGCAATTCACCTCTAAATATTTTTTGATCTCGCCAAGTCAATTTATAACACGCTGCAACGGGTGTTGTAGGTGCATAATGTTCCAAAAGATCATTTTGAATCTGATCGACGATTGATGCACTCAAAAAGATACACATTGTACTTTGCGAACGAGCCAACAAATGCAGTTTCTCTTTTTCAGGCATAGCTGTTCTACCCTCTCCTCGGGTGAGAATTATCGTTTGCACCTTTTCGGGTATTGTAAATTGTGAACGTAATTCAGCTGCTGCCGCTTGAAATGAAGAGATTCCAGGGGTGATATGATACGACATTTGATATTTATCAAAAAATGCCATCTGCTCTTGAATTGCCCCATAGATACATGGATCTCCCGTATGCAATCGAACAACGAACAACCCCTTGTCATAAAACTCCTTCATAATGGCAAACTGCTCTTCGAGATTCATCGAAGCTGAGCTACGCACCACAGCGCCATCTTTTGCACAGTGAGTTAGTTCAATTGGAACTAGACTACCTGCATACAATATCAAATCAGCCTTTTGAAGCATCTCACGACCACGAACCGAAACTAAATCTGGATCACCAGGCCCAGCTCCAACAATTTCAATATGTCCGCCTCTAATTTTGTCACTCTCCACAGCTACAGCAAATGTAAAATCATTTGCTTCTGGAGTTGTTCCTCCCTTTTGTTTTTCAACTAATAGAGCTCCCATTGCAGCGCTCGCAATAGCTGTCGACTCTGCAACACCTGCAACACCTGTCACCTCTTCAACCTTTGGCGATGGATTGGCTACAGTTATGCTATTTAGCTGGTCACTCGAATAGATATTAAGATTGTCAGCCTTAAAATATTGTTGCAAATGACTCATTAGAGCTTCATCTTTTTTTAATGAAATAGTTGCAATTGATTTTATTGATTTAGGTGCAATATTATGATCTATTAAATATCTTTCAATTTGCTCAGCTACCCCACTCACTGAGCAATCTCGTCTACATCCGACTCCAAGGTGAAGCATCTTTGGATGGTAATATAAAATAGGTTTTTGACACTCTTTATATATTCGTGGGGTTACAGCAATAATTAAATCAAAATCTCTTTGAACAATATCTTCATAACTGTAAAATATTGTAACATTGCTTGGTTTACTCTTTTCCAAATAATCTGTTCCTCGATCACGAATATCAAGAAGAAGTGCCACCGAATGACCATTTACCAATGTTGAAATTGGCCAGTTGATTGACTCCTGAGTGTAAGATAAACGCCAATCCCATCTTTGAGCTAAAGTATCCAAAGCCCAAGATGAAGTGCAATCACTTCGAGTAGATATTACAGCTTGAGCACCGATAATGTGAGCCACCTGCTCGGTTAAAATATTTGCACCTCCAACATGACCCGACAGCAATGAAACAACATAATTTCCTGTTGAGTCAATATTTATTACCGCAGGATCTGTCATTTTCGACTCTACAGAAGATGCAATACAGCGTACAGCAATACCGATAGCGCCAATAAAGATTAATCCATCGAATGAGGAGAAATTCTCGGCCGTCCACGCAGAAAGCGACTCTGTATAGATCGTATCCGAAGCCTCTTGTCGTGAGATGATTTGCGCATTACCAAGCTCCGTAGAGATTGTTCGTGCCATCTCAATTGATGACTGCGAGGTTATTATAATTGCATATTTTGACATATTGTTACTTTAAAACTTTCCTTTAATTATTGTTATGGTATTGTAAGCGTCAACGGTGATAGAGATTTTATTCTCGATATGAAGTCCCCATTTTTCCGATGCCGCAATAAATTCATCGTAACTCTGTTGCGATACAGAGTTAAAAACTACAACCCCATTGGGGGCTATATTTTGTTTGATTTTGGAAATTATCTCACTCAACTTACCGCCATGACCTCCGATAAAGACAGCGTCTGGTTGTGTGCAGCCAAGTGATTTAATATTTGTTTGAGTAAAATCACCGATTTGATATTTTATTCCTGGAGTGCCAAATCTTCGCATATTCTCCTCTATAATTTTATCGCAGCCCTCTCTAATTTCGAATGACTCGACTCTTAAGTGCGGAAATTGCAATTTTGCCTCAACAGATACTGAACCTGTGCAGAAACCAATATCCCAAAGTGTATGAGCATCGTGCAGTGCAAGTTGCGAGAGAGTAGCCAATCGAATTGGCATTTTTGTTATCATTCGCTCTCTACCATCGAGAAGTTCAAAAAGATTATCCGCAATACCAAAGTGACGTTTGCGATTCTCTAATTTATTTAGGATCAAGTTATTTGGATATGCAAATGAACCTTTTACTGCCTCTTCAAGTGAGAGTGTAGTAACTTTTTCCTCCTCATTTCCAAGCAGCTCACCAACTGTAATTTCATAATTAGTGTAACCATAATCAATCATTCGCTGCGCAATACTTTGAGGCGTATGATTCTTACGATCTGTGAGCACTCCAATTAAGGAATAACCACAAATTAACGCCTCATCAAATTTATCCCACTCTCGGCCAGTGAGCGATACGGAGTGCATATTTTGATATGGCATAACCATTTTATGCGCCAGCTGTTGAAGCGAATTAAAATATGGATATGTTTCAATTATCGCCTCAGGTAACATTCGCTGCACAGTCTGTGCAAAACCATAAAAAAGTGGATCACCCGAAGCAAAAACTATAATTTCTGAGTGCTCTTTATATTGGTCAAAAAGCGATTGCATTGGAGGGAGAATATTAATCCATTTATGCACTTTAGGCAACCGATCTTTGACAATATTATAGTGTCGAGCACCTCCAGAAAAGACTGCTCCACGCTCAATTTTCTCTATCAATTGCGATGAGAAAACGGGTGAAGAGTTATCGTCGATACCAATTATAATTAAATGAGGAGCCATTACTATAAATCTTTTCCTGGACGCATCGTCGCAGCATCGTCAAACGAAAGAATCGAGTTAACCAAAGTTGCAGCTAAATTACTGCCGCCCTTTCTACCCTCAACAATGATCTTTGGACACTTTGCGAAACTCTTAATCATATATTTTGACTCTTTGACATTTACAAAGCCAACAGGCGAAGCGATAACTCCTTGAGGAGTTGCTTTACCTCGACGCATTAATGTGCAAAGTTCCATAAGTGCCGTTGGTGCATTTCCAAAGACATATAAGGCATTTGGTTGCTCCTCAACAGCAATTCTAATTCCAGCTTGAGTTCGAGTGATACCTTTTTCGGCAGCCATCTGCTCAACTCGTGGATCAGAAAGATAACATTTAACCTCAACACCTAAACGAGATAATGCCGCTTTACGCACTCCCGAAGTGACCATTGTTACATCGGTGACAATCGAGATGATCTCTCCCGAAATAATTTTATTGTGCAGAGTCTCTACAGCACCTTTGTCACTATATAATACCTGCTCCATCTCGAAATCTGCTGTTGTGTGTATTGCATGCAGCAACGCCCACTTATGATCCAAATCATAATTTTGATTCTTCAACTCTCGGCTAATTCGCTCAAAACTCTGCATCATAATTTGTTGACCAACCTTGACTCCTCGATCCGCTTGATTCCGATAATATCCACGAGGTGTAATTATCTTTGAGTCGGAAGAGATAAACGATTGAGAGTTTCCAATTAAAACCACAGTAAACATATCAACCTGCTCAGGATCGAACTCACCCAAAGTTGTAACTATAACTTTCTGCTCCTCACGACCTGCATTACGCACATATCCGACAGGGGTATCCGCAGAGCGATAGTTCAAAAATATCTCTTGCAGACGATAAAGTTGCCAATATCTATTATTACTCTTTGGGTTATATATCGACGTAACGAAATCTGCCGAAGCGGCAGCCTCAATACGTTTTTCGATCAACTCCCATGGAGTCATCAAATCCGAGAGTGAGATCAAACATAAATCATGTCCAATAGGTGCTCCAAGCAACGATGCAGCCTTTTGAAAAGCGCTGATACCTGGAAGCACAGACACCTCAACGTCACTCTCTCGTTGATGTTTCATCTCAAAGATGAGTGGTGCCATACCATAAATTCCAGCATCTCCAGAACTTATCACACTCACAGTTTTTCCCTCCTCGGCCAATTCAAAGGCTCTTTCGGCACGCTTGGTCTCCTGCTTCATTGCTGTGTCGATACACTCTGTACCTGCACTCAAATAGGGCGCAATAAATTGAAAATAGTGTTTATATCCAATCACAACATCCGAAGACTTAAGTGCATCCATCACCTCTGGGGTTATCTCTTTCTCCTCACCAGGACCAATACCAACTACAATTATTTGAGACATATTTTTATCTTTCATTCATTTACTTTAAGCAAAAGTCCCCCTTACAATAAGGGGGGACTTTATTGACCTACAAAGGTAGCATTTTTTTATAACTTATAATAATAGAAGAGATCTAATTTCTCCCTAAATTTAGAAGTGAATAGTTAAACTTCCATATACCGAACGAGGTGGAGTAAGTGTTGCATAGTTGCTATTCCATGGTCTATCGTCGATATAGTTAAATAGATTCTCAATACCAATAGCTGGTGCAACCGAAATTTTATCAAAGAAGAATGTGTGCTGTGTCTTGATGTCCCAAATTTGATAAGATGGAGCGTAACCATAAGTTGAAGAGTAACGCTCGTCACTCCAACGACCATTGATCGACACATTCAAGTTGTAATTATCCCATCTTTTCGACCACATCGCATTTGCAGTTATAATATTGCGAACACTGCGATTAATTGGATCACCAGTTTCAAGATCCTCTGCATCAAGACCAGTGTAACCTGCTGAAAATCTCAAACCTGCTCCAGGTGAAACATTTAACATTACATTAATTCCCTTTACCTCAGCACGAGCAATATTCGAACGAATACGCACCTCAGTTGCTCCTTCATACTCTGCCGCTGCATCGTCACCAGTTAAAAGTGTCTCATAGTCGATCATATCATATATGTCATTATAGAAACCTGTAGCCGACAACGACATCCATTTGTTATTATACTCTGCATTCAAAGAGAAATAGTTACTCTTCTCAGGTTTCAAATCTTGATTTGGAAGAACTACAACACCGCTAGAGCTCGACTCGTAAGAGGCAAAAATATCCGAAAGATCTGGAGTACGGTATCCCGAAGAGTAAGAGGCTCTAAAATTGAAATGTTTTAAGCTATAACGAAGCGAAGCGTGAGCCGTAGCGTAACTTTTGAAAGTTTGATGATAAGTATATCTAGCTCCTGCAAGTGCATAGAAATTATCGACAATCTTAATCTCATCTTGAGCGAATATAGATACATTTGAAGCTGTTGTATAGTCAAGATCATCGGCAATACTCTCCAATGTATTCATTTCATACTCGGCTCCTGTAACTATCGTTTGACGCTCTCCAACATGGAAATAACCCTTTGCTGAAGCGTTATGATAGTGAGTTATTTTGCGTGCAATTCTATCACCGATCTCTGCACCAGCAGACGATACAGCTTTCATATAATCATAAGATGATGTGTAATTATCCGAATAATAATCAAAAGCTAAACGATTACTGTTTTTCAACTCATAATCTGCACCAATTCCATAAGTATAATCTTCATGATGCAAATTATAGCTATACGCTGAATATGGTCGTTTTGTGATATTATCATAATATGATCCTCTAGCATTAAGCGACAATCTATCATTTACATTATATTTAAACTCTTGATTAAGCAAATTTCGAGAGTAACCCGTTGAGGCCTCTTTTTCGGTTTCAACAAGCTCATCGCCACTCTCAACATATGGACTAAATTGCCATCCACCCGACTCATTATGCGAATAACTTGTTGTAGAGCTGAATTTTCCGCTGTTGATAGTTACATCAGTAGAGTTTACGTAACGATCATAACTAGATACATGACTCTGCACCGAACCCGTCACCGAGTAGTTATCCTCCGAAGGATCTTCGGTAACAATATTTACCACACCGCCGATAGCATTTGTACCATAGAGAACTGATGCTGCACCCGACATAACCTCAATTCTTTTCACTCGATTAATGTCAATTTGAGTGTATGGATTGGCTCCACTCATACGTTTTCCATCAATCAGGAACAAGATATAATCATCCGTTAAACCATTGAGCGACAAGTATGTACCCATACCATTGGTCATTACCGAAAATGAGGGATTTAATTTAATTAGAGCATCCTCCAACGTTAAGATATTGCCCACCTTAAGGTCGTCGGCTGTCATTACGGCAATCGGCACAGGACTCTCCTTTAATCTTCGAGGTGTTCCAGTAGCTGTTACCACAACTTCATCAATCGAGAGTTGTTGTTCTTGTGCTGAGGCATTGGTTGCTGTAGCTGCTAATGCCAAAGATAGCATTGATAAAAGTAACTTTTTGTTCATCATCTATTTTACTTAAAAATTAGTATTCTTACCTTTTTTTTAAGTTCCTTGCAGCATACCTTAAGAATCTATTTAAACCTCAGACGTACGCCCAAAAGGTATAAATATCCTCTAAAAAAATAGATGTGTTGTCATTTCAAAACATTTTCCCGTGCTTTGCAAAAAACTTAAATTTGCGATAGGTAGGTCTTCTGACTTACTCTAAAGGTGCACCTTCCCAGTTCGAAAACCAGTGGTCATTCGCACCTCCATAATGGTTAAAAAAATAACCATCATACGAGATTACAGCAGCGGGAACTGCTTGGGATTCTCACCCAATTCCCTTTTAATCCCATACTCATCCATCTGCTCGGCAGACAAACTTTAAGGAACCCATTGCGAGGCAAAGGTAAATATTTAAAATTAAAAACCAAATTATTGTGATAAAAAATATTAATGCGAATTAAGGTGGTTTTTAACTCCTTAATTCGCATTAATAAATATTTAGAAAGCATATATATAAAAACTCTCTGCTACTCAACCCCTTTGATGATGACACCAATAATATAAAAATGGAGCAAATTGTTCACTATACTCGATTTATAAATATCTGCATCAATCTCCCGCTCACCACAAAAACGCATAACATCCGACTCCTGGTCATAATAATATGAACCATACAAAAAGAGAGGTATCTCACCTGTCACAACCCCCTCACGCTCAAATTTAAATGGTCGAGAGCTATAAATAGGACGATGATTATAGCTCTGTTCAATGGTTATAATATCCAAAGGAAATGAACCTCCCGATTGACTCGGCATCAAACTAAGCGATAATTTTGCTGTTGAATCGCTCTCGATGCGTGCTGCAAGGGTTAGACTCTCAATTTGTGTAAGCTCACCCCTCTCATAATCAAAGTTTGAAGCTCCTTTTAAATTCTCTCTACTCTCGGCATCTTCAATAAATACTCGATTCTGCCCCATATGCAAAGCGGTAATTCGCTTTTTGACTAAACTATCATTTTGCTCACGATTATATTCGTCAATATATATGGTAAATTTATATCTTCCATCCAAATATGATGAAAAATCATACTTCTGCATCTTAACATCAAAAAGGCGAGAGATGACAGTTTCAATATCTTTATCGTTTAAATCTGTTGTTTGAACTCTTTGAGCCGAAGCACAAAGAGTAAATATTAAAAAACAGAGGGTCAATAGAGGCTTCATAATTAACTATAATTTAGAGATAAAAGCGTTGAAGTATGGAGTTACATCGAGTGGATCACCAACCTCAACTTGCAGCTTTTTAAACTCTTCGAATAGCTCAATCATTTTAGATTTATACTTTGCATTTTGAGCTAAATCATTTAGCTCCAGTGGATCTTTCTTTAAATTATAAAGACGAACGATGTTAACATTCGGATATATAATCATCTTATAATCCTTACCTTTCACCATGCGTTGAACTCCCATATATGCTCCATAGAGATACTTATACTCACTTTTTCGACTCTCACCTGTAGCCATAGGAAGAAGCGAATGATAATCAACATATGATGGAGGCGTAGCACCTGCAATCTCGATTGCTGTAGGCATAACATCCTGCAAATAGACATACTCGTCAATCTGCTTGTTGGCTGGCACATTAGGTCCACAGATAATTAAGGGTACTCGAAGGCTCTTCTCATACATATTCTGCTTTCCCATAAAGCCATGATCTCCGATGGCAATACCATGATCGGCAGTGAAGATAATATATGTATTATCCGCCTTTCCCGAAGCCTCTAACTCTGCTAAAATCTCACCTATCTGCTGATCCATATGTGTTATGATCGCATAATACTCTTGGCGATTAACCTGCACAGAGCGTTCGTTACGAGGAAATGGAGCTAATTTTTCATCTCTGAGATACTCACCTGCCCCAATTTCATAAGCATAAGGGTATTCACCAACAAAGCTCTCTGGCACAGAAATATCCTCAGCAGGATACATATCGACAAACTCTTTTGGTGATTGTCGAGGGTCATGAGCTGCATTAAATCCTAAATAGATGAAAAATGGTTTCTCAACACTTTTGGTGTGCTCTATAAACTCCAATGCCTCATCCTTTAACACCTCACTCCAATGCTTACCACCAGCCCAAAATCCGCCATATGATTGGTCGTATGGAGTCCATTTATCCTCTGTTACACCATCAAATAGACGATTATAACAATCTTTATGTTGACTGGGCATACCTCCACGCACAGTTCCTGTATGATCGAAAACTTCGTCAGCACTGACATTTACATGCCACTTACCCGCCATATATGTTTCATACCCAGCATCACTCATCAACTGTGGCCAAATTCTCGGCGTTGCAGCTACCTCAACCGTATAATCAGGCATTTCTCGTGGAGTGTTTGCAACACCAGCTTTCTGCTGACTTGTGGCACTCGTGCGTGCAGCATTCCATAAATAGCCACCTGTAGCCATCATCGTACGCGACGCAACACTCACTCCTGGGCTCCAACCTCCTTGATTATGCGCCTGAGTGAATATTGTACCCCTCTGCATTAATTTATCTAAATTCGGAGTTTGGATCCCATCCGAATCACAATAGAGCGATTCAAAACATTGATCGTCTGCGTAAATAAATAAAATATTCGGGCGATCTTGTGCAATTGCCGCTTGCGAAAGAAGTGTAACGGGTAAAATTAGCGTGGTGATGGCTTTAGGTTTCATATCTATATTTTAAAGTGGTTATATCTTTTTAAATATATAAACTACATTCTCTCAGGCACATCAATACCCAACAGAGACATTCCACTTTTAATAATTTGAGAGACTTGATCGGCAAGCTGCAATCTAAACTCTTTGATTGCCTCATTCTCCTCCTTCAAAATTGAGTGATCGTGATAATATCCATTAAACTCCTTAGAAAGCTCATATACATAAGCTCCAATAATTGATGGAGAACAGTTATCACCTGCCGCTTTAACAGCATTTGGGAAATCTACAATCATCTTAAGCAGGTTAATGTCATCTGCCTGAAGTTCACACTTTACAGCACCACCATACTCAATACCTGCCTCGGCTGCTTTACGCTTAATTGAACAGATACGAGCGTGAGTATATTGAATAAATGGACCTGTATTACCATTGAAATCAATAGACTCCTTTGGATCAAAGAGCATTGTCTTTTTAGGGTCAACCTTAAGGATAAAATATTTAAGCGCACCCATTCCGACCATTGTGGTTATATCGGTAATCTCTTGCTCTGAGCAACCATCCAATTTACCTGCCTCCTCAGAGATCTCACGAGCTGAAGATACCATAGCTGCAATAAGATCATCCGCATCAACAACAGTTCCCTCACGAGATTTCATCTTACCCTCTGGAAGTTCAACCATGCCATATGAAAGGTGTGTGATATTGTCGCTCCATGCGTTACCCAACTTCTTAAGCACTAACTTCAATACTTGGAAGTGATAATTTTGCTCATTTCCAACAACGTAGATCAAATCATCGAGTTTATTCTCCTCGAAACGACTATATGCTGTACCAATATCTTGTGTCATATAGACCGAAGTTCCATCGCTACGCAATAGAAGTTTTTGATCCAATCCGTCACCTTCCAAGTCGATCCAAACTGAGTTATCTTCTTTGCGGAAGAATACACCTTTGCTCAATCCCTCGTCAACAATGCTTTTTCCAAGCAGGTAAGTTTGAGACTCATAATATACTTTATCAAACGACACTCCAAGTGATTTATAGGTAACATCGAAACCTTCGTATACCCAACCGTTCATCATCTCCCAAAGTCCATACACCTCAGGATCTTTAGCTTCCCATTTACGCAACATCTCTTGCGCCTCTAGGATCATTGGAGCACTCTTTTTAGCTTCATCCTCGCTGGCACCACCTGCAATAAGCTCCTTGATTTCAGCTTTATAATGCTTGTCGAACTCAACATAATATTTACCCACTAAGTGGTCGCCTTTCATGCCTGATGACGCTGGAGTCTCCCCATTGCCAAACTTCTGCCATGCAAGCATCGACTTGCAGATATGAATTCCACGATCGTTAACCAAATTCGCTTTGATAACTTTATGACCATTAGCCTCCAAAATTTGCGCAACAGAGTAACCTAATAGGTTATTGCGGATGTGTCCCAAGTGAAGCGGTTTATTTGTATTTGGCGACGAATATTCGACCATAACAGTGCGTCCACTCTCAGCAGCACGACCAAAATTCTCGGTTGAGTATATTGTATTGAAACTCTCCGCCCAGAATGAAGATGAAAGCGAGAGGTTAAGGAATCCCTTAACAACATTAAAGCTACTAAACTCTGAATTATTGGCAACAATATGCTCACCAACCTGCTTAGCGGTAGCCTCGGGAGCCATTCTGCTACGACGAAGCAGTGGGAAAACAACAAGGGTATAATCACCCTCAAACTCTTTGCGTGTCTTTTGGATTTGCACCTCCTCAAGTGGAAGTTCGCCATAAAGTGCTGCAAGAGATTTTGCAGCCACTTGTGTGATAAATGACTCTATATTCATTATTGGTATATTAATTACGTGTAAGGTTGCAAAGATAGAGAAAAAATTGCAAAAATGTGATTGAACCTCACTGAAATATGATGAAACCTTACAGAAATGCGATTGAACCTAGCTGATTTAGTGATGGCAATCGTAGGTTGATATAGATACATTTAATTATGTAGGGCTTATGAAAATAAATTTTCATAAGCCCTACATAATTAAATATACTACCAAGCAAAACCACACTAAATCAATGCAATACAAAGTCAAAAACGATAGTTTTTGGATCCAAGCTCGCTTGGTACCCGTGCGGCATGAGCACGATGAGTGAGTTGTTTTTACACATTAAATCTCTCTTTTATTGCGCCCTTTCTGTATGCGTGGAGCAATTTATTGAGATCTTTAATTTGGACTCTTATATCTCGGCCTATATCTGTATCCTTGACCAAAAGTCGCTGTGAGTTAAACTCTACGATGATCGTCGTTGATTTAATGTCGAGACCCTCGTCAATAGCTTTCTGCGTCGATTGAAATGGCTCATGTTGAACTAGCTGGAATCCGTGAGAGTGATATACCAGCGTGTAACCTGCTATACCTGTAGCTCTTTGATATGCTTTCGAGAAGCCACCATCTATTACCAATAGCTTTCCATCGGCTTTTATTGGCTTCTCACCACTACTTGCCTTAACGGGAACGTGACCATTGATAATATGGCCGCTATCACCCTCTACCCCAAACTCTTCAAGGATCATTTTACATATATCTGCATTATTGCTAAGGATGTAATAATTACCTTTTTTCTCCTTCTGTAGCTCTGCGTCAGTGGTGAAATATCGCTCAAATGTGGTCATTTTGTCTTTGTCGAAAGATGGAGCATTCGACCCACACCACATATACCACATATAATCTACAGCAAACTCCTTGTGTGGGTGGCTTGCATCACCTAGGTAGGCAATACGAACTAATTCATCAACACGCTCTATTAACTTCTTGCCGCTGAATGTCTCACCGCAAATTGTAATCTCCTTGAAGCTGCCATCCTCATTAAGTGGAACTGAGGCGTGGAAAAGAAGATTTGAGTTGTATGATAGGTACATACTTCCTCTTGCGTATAAACATCGCATATGCACCCTTAATTTTTCACTATTGACAAACGAGTTATATAATTTTTCAACAAGTGCCGCCTCCTCTTCGCTTAATTTATATGGATCGGCAGGGTCAATGGTTGGGAACGAACTATCCAAAAGAGGGTATTCTACACCATTATACACAAACAGACCTCGCTCCTGGTCGATAAATTCAAGTAAATTTCGATCCTGCATATTAAATTCCTCTCGGCGATTAATTATCTGCGACTCTAATTTAAATTGAATTATCGTAATTGCTTTGTGCATCTGCGTGATTAGACGTAGTGTTCTCTCGTTATCCTCGCCGTCGGAGAAATCAACTTTAGGAATAAATACTGTACATGGATCATCGGCATAAGTATCCATTGCGAAGGTTGCCAAAGGTAGCAGGTTTATACCATATCCATCCTCCAAGGTGATAAGGTTTGCATATCGCAAAGCCATACGGATAACATTAGCGATACAACTTCTATTTCCAGCTGCTGCACCCATCCATAGTAGATCATGATTACCCCATTGAATATCGAAATCATGATAGTTACAGAGTGTATCCATGATAATATGCGCACCAGGTCCACGATCATAAATATCGCCTATGATATGTAATCTATCAATTGTAAGTCTTTGAATTAGATTACAAATTGCAATGATAAATTGATTGGCTCTTTTCGTTGAGATTATCGTGTTGATAATAACTCCGATATACGCTTGTTTATTTTTATCGTTACTCGATTCATGAAGCAACTCTTGGATGATAAATGAGAACTCACCAGGTAACGATTTCAACACCTTTGAACGTGAATATTTCGACGATACGTTTTGACAAATTTTCACCAATTGATTTAGAGTGATAATATACCAATCCTCAATATCATCCTCTGAATTTAAAACCAATCTCAGTTTTTGTTCAGGATAATATATCAACGTGCATATCTCTTTTTTTTCAGTTTCACGAAGTGTATTGCCAAAAATTTCATTTACCTTGCGTTTCACCGCTCCCGACGCATTTTTAATCACATGGAGGAATGCTTCATATTCCCCATGCAGGTCTGTTAAAAAGTGCTCGGTTCCTTTTGGGAGGTGTAGAATTGCTTCAAGGTTTATTATCTCTGTACTTGCAATTGCGATATTTGGGAAACTCTTCGAGAGAAGGTTCATATAACGCAACTCCTGCTCGTCAGAGGTCAGTTTAGAGAGTTCAAGTTCGTTCATTATTTAGGTTCTTATATATGGTTTATGGTTAATACTTGGTATAGGTTATTATTTTATTCAGATGCCTCCCATGTAAAATTTGAAGCTAGCTAAATATTAAGTAGTGTAAAACAATTATCGCCATACTTATATGCAAATATAATAAATTTTTATTTAACTACGTTATTTTTAAGCTCAATATTAAACATATTTTAATAATAATTCACATCAAAGGCCTACCTATTCAATATCTACCAAAGTAGTTAGTGTTGTATGCAGAGTAAAATATGGGGGTATTTGACACAATTTAAATAACTATAATACAAATAATTATACATATTAAAAAAAAAGTTAGTGTAAGAATGTGCATAAGTTTTGATATGTAATATATTATATATACTTTTGTATACAACCGTGGCTCTTTTATGAGTCGTTCGATTTAAGAAAAATAAAAACAACCTAAAATATGACAATAGAGACCAACCACTCGCTATCTGTCGATTGTGTAATATTTGGATTCAACGGCGCTAAGCTCAAAGTTCTACTTATTGAGAGTAGAGAGGATGAGTATCGCAAGAAGCTCCCTGGAGGTATGATTCTCGAAAACGAGACTTTACCTTCAGCAGCTAAACGTGTGCTTCACAGTATGACAAATTTAAGTGGAGTAAATTTACGTCAAACAATAATATACTCCGAACCAAATAGAGTAGAGAGTTCTGATCTTAAGTGGATAAATTGCAATCATGGTGTCAATAGCCATCGGGTTGTGACGGTTGGCTATTACGCACTACTAAAATTAAACACATCAACAATTAGATGCACGTCAAGTATGGGGGCTCATTGGTGTCCAGTTGATGAAGTTGGTGAGTTGATGATGGATCACAATAAAATTTTAAAAGATACATTAAAGACCCTCCAAATAGAGATGATTAACTCCCCTATTGCTTTCGAGTTTCTGCCAAAAATGTTTACTATTCGCTCTTTGCAAGATCTCTACAGTGCGGTGTTAGGTATTGAGATTGATAAGCGTAACTTTAGACGCAAAATTCTCAATTCAGGACTTTTGATCTCAACTGGCAAGCGAGAGAGTGGCGTAGCGCATAAACCTGCCGAGTATTTCATATTTAATTATGCGGAGTATAACAAACGGCTGAAAAACAATTTAAAATTAGCATTTTTATAAATTAACAATTATATAACTTTTAAAAACAACAAAAAAATTATGGCACAGAAAGAATTTTTCCCAGGAATTAGCAAAATTCAGTTCGAAGGAACAGAATCAAAGAACCCTCTAGCATTCCGCTACTACAACCCAGAGCAAGTGGTTTATGGTCGCAAGATGAAAGATTGGTTCAAATTTTCAATGGCTTGGTGGCACACATTGTGCGCTGAGGGTGGCGACCAATTTGGTGGTGGTACAATCAAACAACCTTGGAAAACTGGCGAGACTGCTTTGGAGGCTGCTAAAGCTAAGATGGATGCAGGTTTCGAGTTTATGCAAAAAATCGGTATCGAGTATTACTGTTTCCACGATATTGACCTAATCGACGAGGGTGACTCAATCGAGGAGTATGAGGCAAACCTTAAAGCTATCGTTGCTTACGCTAAGCAAAAACAAGCGGAGACAGGAATCAAACTATTGTGGGGTACTGCAAATGTATTTGGCCCAGCTCGTTATATGAACGGTGCGTCAACAAATCCAGATTTTGATACTGCTGCACGTGCAATGTTGCAAATCAAAAATGCAATCGACGCTACAATCGAGCTAGGTGGTGAGAACTACGTATTCTGGGGTGGCCGTGAGGGTTATATGAGCCTTCTTAACACCAACATGAAGCGTGAGAAACAACACATGGCAACAATGCTTACAATCGCTCGTGACTATGCACGCTCTAAGGGCTTCACAGGAAACTTCCTAATCGAGCCTAAACCAATGGAGCCTACAAAGCACCAATATGATGTTGATACAGAGACTGTAATCGGCTTCCTTCGTGCAAACAACTTGGACAAAGATTTCAAAGTTAATATCGAGGTTAACCACGCAACACTTGCAGGTCACACATTCGAGCATGAGTTGCAATGTGCAGTAGATGCAGGTATGTTGGGTTCAATCGACGCTAACCGTGGAGATGCTCAAAATGGTTGGGATACTGACCAATTCCCAGTAGACATTTACGAGATCACACAAGCGATGATGGTTATTCTTCGTGGTGGTGGCATCCAAGGTGGTGGTACTAACTTCGACGCTAAACCTCGCCGTAACTCTACAGATCTAGAGGATCTATTTATCTCTCACATCGCAGGTATGGATATTTTCGCTCGTGGTTTATTGTGTGCAGCTGATCTATTGGAGAACTCTCCATATGAGAAGATGTTGACTGAGCGCTACGCATCGTATGACTCTGCTACAGGTGCTGAGTTTGAGGCTGGCAAGATGACCTTAGAGCAAGTTGCAGATTACGCACGCTCGAATGGTGAGCCAAAGCAAGTCAGCGGCAAGCAAGAGCTTTACGAGGCTATCGTAAATATGTACATCTAATAAATCTTTGGGGTTCACACTATTGAATTAGTGTGAACCCTTATTTTTAAAAGAGTTCCTCTTTTAATCCAACCTTAAAACTTCAAAACTAATGAATCAAAACAAACAAGGAAGTACTTTATACTTAGTTGGAATTACACTTGTGGCTGTTATCGGAGGTCTACTCTTCGGTTACGACACAGCGGTGATCTCGGGTGCTGAGCAAGCATTCCAACAATTCTTCGCAGGTGCTTCGGACTTCGTATATACGAGCGTGCATCACGGTATGACAGCCTCTAGTGCACTTCTTGGATGTGTAATCGGAGGTGCTATCTCGGGACTTTTAGCTAATCGCTTTGGTCGTCGTGATTCGCTAATTGTAGCTGCATGCCTCTTCTTTATCTCGGCTCTTGGCTCATTCTGCCCTGAGTTCCTATTCTTTAACTATGGCGAGCCATCGTTCAGCCTTCTTGTTGCATTTAATATCTATCGTGTTATTGGCGGTATCGGTGTGGGTGTTGCTTCGGCAATCTGTCCGATGTATATTGCAGAGTTGGCTCCAGCTAAAATCCGTGGTACATTGGTTTCATGTAACCAATTTGCAATTATCTTCGGTATGCTTGTGGTTTATTTTATCAACTATATGATTAAGGAGTCTTTACCAGCCCAAGAGGCGATGATTACGATCGGTTGGAGACGCATGTTCCTTAGCGAGGCATTCCCTGCTGGAATCTTTGCACTATTGCTTTTGTTGGTTCCTCGTACACCTCGATATTTAATGATGATCGGACAAGAGAGCAAAGCATTTGATGTTTTGGAGCGTATCAATGGTACTGTTGAAGCAGGCAAAGTCCTTGAAGATATTAAGAGCACAACAAAACAGAAAAATGAACCACTTTTGGCCTTTGGTTTTGCCGTTGTTCTTATCGGTATGTTGTTATCATTCTTCCAACAGGCAATCGGAATTAATGTAGTATTATACTACGCACCACGTATTTTCGAGAGCATGGGAGCATCGGGTAATGCCGCAATGATACAAACTGTTGTAATGGGATTTATCAATATTGTATTTACGCTTGTTGCTATCTTTACGGTTGATAAATGGGGTCGTAAGCCGCTTCTTATTGTCGGTTCTGTAGGTATGATGACAGGCATGATTGCCCTTGGTATTCTATCGTTTATGAATTCAATTGGTGTTGCAGCATTGGTATTTATCATTATCTATACAGCATCATTTATGATGTCTTGGGGACCAATCTGTTGGGTTCTTATCTCAGAGATCTTCCCTAACACCATCCGAGGCAAAGCTGTTGCGATTGCAGTTGCTACACAATGGATTGCAAACTATTTAGTTTCATCAACATTCATTTCACTCTCAGAGTGGAGCTTAGGTAGCACATACTTAATCTACGCAACATTCTGTGCTCTATCTATCATCTTCGTATGGAGATTCGTGCCAGAGACTAAAGGTAAGAGCCTTGAGGAGATGGCCGAACTATGGAAAAATAGAAAGTAATTTTTTGTTCTAAAAATAGATAAAAAAATAGACAATAATTTGGACAGTTTCCAAATTATTGTCTATTTTTTTATTTTGCTAATATCCTCTCTCTTAAATTTGCGTCAAATAATCATCCTCTTCCAAACACAACCTATCAAGATTATCTATATCATTATATAAATATTCTGCCCCTTGAGACTCTTTAAAATAACCGTATAACATTTTTTCATTCTGAATACTGAAGATTTTACGAACACCCGTTTTAATTAATTTTGCTGGAGCGCCTGCAATGATTGAATATTCAGGTATAATATTGCTATAATCCTTTGAGAGCATCGAATATGGCCCAGCTACAATAGTTCCTTTGGGTATAACACTACCCTTTTTCACTACGCTATAACCTCCGAGCCAACTATAATCTCCAATATCAATAGGTTTAATATTAGGCTTCACACTTCCGTCAGCTGTATTGACCACAAAATGAAGATCGCAATCCATCAATATTGAGTTATGTGCAACTCTTGCACCCTCGCCTACTCTGATTTTCTCCTCGGATATAACGGTGCAATTTTCACCAATATGCGCATTATTTCCAAGATGCAATTCTCCTCGATTAATCTCCATCATAATACCCTTTTTCAATATTGCTCTACCCTCGACAATAATTTTACCTTT
>JAWXTJ010000012.1:0-58859 GCA_044433665.1 Rikenellaceae bacterium | reverse complement strand
TAAACTTATTTGAAATAGACCGCACGAATTTAGAGCCGATAAAACAGAATGTTTATACAAATCGTGATGAGTTTATGTACTCAAATTTCTTCTATAAAAATTACATGTATTTCATAACTGAAAGTGAAAATTTAGGTAGACGAAAGTTGTGTAGAGTTAAATTATAAATTATGCGAATTGAGGTTTGAAAATAGTCCAAAATAGGCAATTAAGTAGTGTAAAACAATTATAACCATATTTTTAAAAGTTTGTTATGAATAATAAAGAGTATAAAAATAACGAGGAGCAGGTAGCTCGATATATGAAAGCATTGGCACATCCTGCACGTGTGGCTATTGTGCGCTTTCTATCAAGTCAAGAGTGTTGTTATTTTGGTGATATTCACGAAGTGTTGCCAATCGCTAAAGCTACTGTTTCGCAACACCTCACTGAACTTAAAAATTCTGGACTTATTCAAGGTGAAATTATGCCTCCAAAGGTGAAATATTGCATTAATAAGAGCGCTTGGAATGAGGCTAAAGAGTTGATCAGCTCATTTATGGAGTCTATAAATACGGAGAAAAAGTGTTGCAAGGAGTAATATTTTTTTGAGAAATATATTCGTAGTTTTGCGAATTACAAATAATAAATAAATCTATAAAAAAACAAAAACAAGATGGAAATTAAAGTATTAGGAACAGGTTGCGCAGGATGCAAGGCATTGGATGCAACTGTACGTGAGACGGTAGCAGAGATGAATCTTGACGCAACAGTCGAAAAGGTGGAGGATCTTATGGAGATTATGAATTACAATGTTATGGCAATGCCAGGACTTGTAATTGATGGTAAGGTTGTCTCAGCGGGTAAAAAATTGTCGAAGAGCGATGTAAAAGCAATATTAACTAAATAATCACTGTTAGATCATGAAAAAAGTAATAATTGCATTCGTAGCGCTAATTGCATTTGCATCATGCGGAAATAATGCCGCTTCAAAAAATAACGACAATTCTGCTACCGTAACAAAGAGCGAACAGGGTTGTGATAATGATTGTGCTAACTGTGACACACCATGCTCTAAAAAGAGTGAAACGGGCATTGTCGAGGTGTTATATATGCACGGAAAGCAACGTTGTGTAACTTGCATTGCGATTGGAACAGGAGCCGAGGAGGTAGTAGGCGACATGGCCAATGATAAAGTGATTATGAAAACCATAGATTTTTCAACTCCTGAGGGTGAGAAAATTGCTGATAAATATGAAATTGCAAGCTCATCGCTGATTCTTGTTAAGGATGGTAAGGTTGAGAATGTAACAGCAATGAGTTTTCAATATGCCAAAAACAACCCCGATCAATTCAAGAAGAATCTAAAGGAGTCAATTCAAAAGATGCTCAACTAATGGAGTGGTTGCAATCGCTGTTGGATAGTAGCACAACACCTATTTTTACGGCATTTCTGCTCGGATTACTCACGGCAGTATCACCATGTCCACTAGCTACAAATATCACAGCAATAGGTTTTATTAGTCGTGATCTGGAATCTCGACATCGAATATTTTGGAATGGACTGCTTTACACCTTAGGGCGAGTTTTAAGTTATACCGTTTTAGGGGTAGTCTTGATTACCATTCTGCGTGAGGGATCATCACTTTTTCAGATTCAAAAGGTAATTTCGAAATATGGTGAGATGTTGCTTTCGCCAGCTCTTATTCTCATTGGTCTGTTTATGCTCTTCGGTGATAGATTGAAGTTGCCAAGTTTCGGATTTAATGGCTCAGGAGGTGATAATCTTAAGGGTAGAGGTGGTTTTGGTGCACTTCTGTTAGGTGTTCTCTTTGCGCTTGCTTTTTGTCCTACGAGTGGAGTTTTTTATTTTGGTATGCTTATTCCGATGTCGGCTTCAGCTACGGTGGGTTATTTAATGCCAGCAGTTTTTGCTGTTGCAACAGCCTTGCCAGTGATTATTGTGGCATGGGTATTGGCATATAGTGTTGGTGAATTGGGTAAGGTTTACAATCGTATTAAAGTATTTCAAAAGTGGTTTTCACTTGTGGTAGCTCTGCTATTTATTGTGGTGGGAATCTATTATGGAGTAATGTTTTATTTATAAAAGATGAAAGTTTTAATTTTATGTACAGGCAATAGCTGTCGTAGCCAAATGGCACACGGTTTTTTGCAATCTTTCGATAAAGATTTAGAGGTCCGCTCAGCAGGAACAGCCGCAGCGGGAAAACTCAATGAGGGTGCTGTTCGTGCAATGGATGAGGCGGGTATCGACATTTCGACACATACGTCTGACTCTGTGGAGATCTATTTAGGTGAGCCGTGGGATTATGTAATTACAGTTTGTGGAGGTGCCAATGAGACATGTCCAGCATTTACGGGTGAGGTGAAACATCGTATACACATTGGTTTTGATGATCCGTCGCATGCCGAGGGTACAGATGAGTTTATCGAGAGTGAGTTCCGCAGAGTGCGTGATGAGATAAAAAATAGATTTTATAAATTCTATATTGAAGATATAAAGGGATTGCATATTCCAAAATGCTCTTGTGGAGGTAAGTGTTAGAGAATTATGATACAAAATTTTGCCGATTGGCTTGTCTATGACATATTTGGAATTGAGGCTGCTTCGCACTTGGGAGCAGCTGTAAACTTCTTCTTTTACGACACTATCAAAATTTTGATATTGCTCTTCTTTATCAGCGCCG
Organism: Rikenellaceae bacterium; assembly: GCA_044433665.1. Lineage (GTDB taxonomy): Bacteria > Bacteroidota > Bacteroidia > Bacteroidales > Rikenellaceae > Alistipes. The sequence goes on along the minus strand of JAWXTJ010000012.1, from coordinate 56,172 downwards.
TTATGGGTGTTGTTAACGCATATTTGCCTATTGATAAGTTGCGTAACTTTCTTTCTACACGAAAACTATATGGTTTTCAATATCTTTTTGCTTCGATATTTGGAGCTATTACACCGTTTTGTTCGTGCTCTTCAATTCCATTATTTATTGGTTTTGTCAAAGGTGGTATTCCTTTGGGGGTAACCTTTGCTTATCTTATTACCTCGCCACTTGTCAATGAGGTTGCTGTAGCGATGTTTCTCGGTGCATTTGGAGTAAAATCGACATTAATTTATGTTGGCTCGGGTATCCTGCTCGGTTCGGTTGGAGGCTGGCTACTTGGTAAATTTAAATTGGATAGTGAATTAACTCCATGGGTGCAACAAATTCAGCAGATGAGTACCCAAACAACAGAAGAGTGGGAAGAGAATAAAATTCCATTTATGAAGCGCCTGCCACAAATCTTAAAGGATGCTTATGGAATTGTAAGAGGAGTCCTAATCTACATTATCATAGGTATTGCCATAGGTGCTGCAATGCACGGATATGTCCCAGAAAATTTCTTTGCTGAGGCTTTGTCGGCTGAGAGATGGTACTCTGTTCCATTAGCTACAATTCTTGCAGTTCCGATGTATGCCAATGCGGCAGGTGTGGTGCCAATAATTCAAGTTTTTGTAGCTAAGGGTGTTCCAATGGGTACCGCTTTAGCCTTTATGATGGGTGTTGTTGGTCTGTCGCTTCCAGAGGCAACATTGCTCAAAAAAGTAATGAACTGGAAATTAATAATAATCTTCTTCGGCACAGTAACAATTGCAATAATCGCTTTAGGCTACTTCTTCAATATTGTATTATAAAGAACCTAGCTTAAGTTATTGTAAAACAATTATTGCCATATTTTCAAAATCACTCTTGGAGCGATATTTTTCACTGTTAACTTTCTAATATAGATAGAATGTAACAGTCTCCAGTATAACATAAAAATCTCCGCCAACTATCATTGTTAAATGATGCTTGGCGGAGATTTTTATATTTATGCAATGTTGCCCCATTTGTCGAGCAATAGCTTATTCAACTCTTCGGGAGACGGTTACTCTAATTGAGAGGTCATATTTTAATTTAGTGTAATTTGTAAAATAAACCACTTAAAATCGGTTTATTAACGCTATAAAGTTAGCTTACTGATAAACATATTTCCATCTTCATCTAAGCAGGCTGCATATATAGTATCATCGTCATTACTGCATAACGACAATATTGTATGATCTGTTTTAATCAGAAACTTAGGCTTTGCATCCCAATTAAAAACCGATATATCCTTAACCTCTACTCTCTCCTCGCTCTTTTTGGAGTGATACAAAACGGTATAGATATAGTCGTCAGATGCGGCCATGGTGCTGAATCCTCTACGAGTCTCCAAATTTTGAAGAGGTATTCCATTTTTGATGTCATATAGTGGCTTATATATCGGAAGAGTTTCATGCTCCTTAATCACATCTCCCTTGATCGAAAAGACCTCTAACACGGCACCTATCTCACCGCCATTCACAAACTTTGTTCCATCAGGTTTTATTGCTTGGTTCGACATTCCTCGACTCAACAGAAAATCGACATTATGAAGGTCATCAACCAAAAACTCAGGAACCTTGTTGTAGTTATACAGATCTTGGTCTTTGTCGAATAGCCTAAAGCGACTTTCATCACTCATCTCGATATTCAAATAGCGTTCGCCATAGAGCGGAATAATGTGTAGGGCTGATAGATTGTCGATCACCTCATATGTTTGGTAATATTTTCTCTCTCCATTAAGTATCGCATATATATCATAATAGAAAATTAAATTATTAAATCTATCTTTGACCATTAATACCTTGTTCTTATAATCCATCGTAAAGTTCTGCGGTTGAAGCAGCTCCCCTGGTCCCTTTCCCTTCCTGCCAAATGTTGCTAGCGGCTCACCACTAAGTGAGTAGATGCTAAAATAGTTGTCATTCGATGCTAAATCTTTGATAATTAACAACGAATCTAACACTGCCATCTGTTGAGGGTATACTAGCATTAGATCCTCTGACGATATTAAAATCTCAGATTTAGCAGTTATAGTTTTTGGGAAATCCACTCCATTTGTGTACTCCAATTTAGATGACCCACAAGAAGATAGCAGAGTCAATAAAGAGATAAGAAGTGTAGATGTTTTTAAAGAGTGTAGATGTTGCATAATATTTACAGTTTAACGATTAATCATTTAACGATTGATAACTTTAACAAAGATACTATTTTTTTCACAAGTCACAACTAAAAGATAAATAATTAAGAAAATATTCTAGTTTTTTTTAGAAATCACTAAGAAGTATTGCAAACACCAAAAAAAAATTGGCAACTTCTTCCGAAATATGCAAGATTGTTGGTCTGTCGCTTCCAGAGGCAACATTGTTCAAAAGGTGGTGAGATGGAAATTAATAATAATCTTCTTCGGCACAGTAACAATTGCAATAATCGCTTTAGGCTACTTCTTCAACATTGTATTATAGAGAGCGTTGATAGGCAGCGAAAATTCAAAAATAACGTAAAGTTCTCTTCAGTCACATACTTGCGGTATGCTCCACTCAGAGCCCTCTACGTTATCTTTAAATTTTCATCCACCTATCAACGATCTTAAAAAAAAGAGCAAAATTTACGTTTTGCAATGGTCTCTTATAGAGTGCAATATAGAGACAAAAACGATAGTTTTTGAGCCCAGGCTTGCCTGGCGGCCGCCCGCTGTTAGGGCAGTAAGAAGTATTTACTTTAGTGGAGAGTCTGGCTCTTTGGCCATTGCGTTGTAAAACATTTTGTCGAGGAATTTTGGTAAGAACTTCTTTACAATGTGTGTTGCTCGGCCGTCGAATTCCATTAGACATAGACGCTTGCGTTTTGCTGTTGCTTTAAGGATGATATGGGCAACCTCTTCTGAAGTCATCATCTTATCCTCAGCTCTTGGTGTCTCACCTTGTGAGGTGCCATTAGCTGTTAGTGCCGAGAAACGAACATTCGAAGCGGTGAATCCTGGGCAGGCGATCATTACATGAAGTCCCTTTTTTAGATTCTCAATGCGAATGGTCTCTAAAAATCCAGTCATTGCATATTTTGATGCTGAGTAACCTGTTCTAGCTGGCAGGCCATGAAGTCCTGCAACTGACGAAACGCCAACAATTGATCCTTTTGTGGCTTGTAGATGTGGAAGTGCGTATTTTACGCAATTTACGGTACCCCAGAAATTTACATCCATTAAGCGATGCAAAACACTTAAATCAACATCATCGAAAAGTGCTCGCATTGAAAGACCTGCATTGCAGATTAAAATATCAATTTTTGCGTAGGCTTCTATTGTCTTTGCAATTAAACGTTCACAATCTTCGGGTGAGACAACATCACATACCGAATATATTGCTGATCCTCCAGCTGCCTCGATCTCGGCTACTGCCGCTTGTAACTTATCCTCTTGTCGAGCCGCCAAAACAACTTTTGCTCCTGCCTTGGCATAAACCTTTGCTAAAGCCTCACCAATTCCAGATGAGGCACCTGTTACAACGACAACTTTTCCTTTTAAATTTTTCATTTTTTTGTTCCTATATTTCTAATGTATCGTATGCTAAATTAACTCCATCGGGTAATTGGGGGTTTGTTTGTTCGTAAAGTCCAATTTCATGTGACATATGGGTTAAATATGCTTGGCGTGGAGCCACCTTTGAAATTAAATCAAGTGCTTGCTCGACGTTAAAATGTGATGGGTGAGGCGTATATCTTAAGGCATTAACCACCATCAGTTCAACTCCTTTTAGCTTATTTATTTCATGTGGGTCTATGCCGCTGAAATCTGTGAGGTATGCAATTTTTCCAATTCGAAAGCCTGTCACCGAAAAACGTGATGAGTGATGCCCAGCTATAGGCACAACTTCAACACCCTTGACAAAGAAACTCTTCGAAGGGTCAATTGTGATAAGATCTATTTCGGGAACTCCACGATATTTATCTGTCGCAAAGGCGTAATCATAATCTTTGCGCACGGTCTCAAACGTATGCTCCGTTCCGTAAAGTTCTATTCGATGAATTATAGGGTAATCAACGAAATTTAGCGCTCGCACATCATCTATACCACCTATATGATCTTTATGCTCGTGCGAGAGAAAAATTGCATCTACCTTTGAGACTCCCGCTCGAAGCATCTGCTGTCGAAAGTCGGGGCCAGCGTCAATTATAAAACGAAAATCATCACCCTCGATCATTGCTGAACATCTTAGGCGATGATCTCGTGGATCTTGTGAGCGGCACACTTCACATTGACATCCGATTGTCGGAACGCCTTGTGAAGTGCCACTCCCCAATATTGTTAACTTCATCTTTTTTACTTCATAATTTTGTATACTATAGCGGTGCGAGAGGTGTTATATATTTTGATATAATGGTTACCATTTTCATCGCTGTAAGAGAAGTGTTCCTCTCCAATTTCAGATCTCTGTAAGCCTCCAAAGCGTTTTTCGTCTGTCGAAAGCACCGAAACATATTTTCCTGCACGAGGTACTTTAACTATATAGTCAGGTACCGAAGCTGTTGAGTGCCAGTTAAAGACAAATAGCAAGTTGCGGAGTGTAAAGACCATAGTTTTATTCTGTTCATCCATCTGCTCGCTATATGGGTATCCTGCTGTAAGCAGTTTTGAGCGTTTAACAAGTGAGACCATGGCTCTATCGAAATCTCCAAGATAAGAGTAACGCAAGAAGCCATTTTTCGAAAGCGACCATAGACGACGTGCATGTGCATAACTCCAATTGTTTCCCTCACGAGGAAAGTCAATCCACTCTGGATGGCCAAACTCATTACCCATGAAATTAAGGTAGGCATTACCTCCCGTTGTAATTGTCATCAGGCGGATCATTTTGTGCAGAGCAATTCCACGATCTACAATTAGACTCTCCGAGTCACGACTCATCGAGAAGTACATCTCTTTATCCATCAGGCGGAAAGCGATCGTTTTATCACCAACCATTGCTTGGTCGTGAGACTCGGCATAGGCTATAGTTTTGACTCCTGCAAGACGTGAGGTCATAATATTCCACATATCATAGATATTCCACTCTTCGTCGGTTTGATCTTTTAATATTTTGATCCAGAAATCTGGAATTGCCATAGCTAAACGATAGTCAAAACCTGCTCCACCATCCTCGATTGGAGCGCACAGACCAGGCATTCCGCTAACATCTTCGGCGATGGTTATTGCGTTAGGGTTGATGTCATGTATCAGTTTATTGGCCAATGTAAGGTATACAACAGCATCTCGATCTACGCCCTCATCAAAGAAGCGCTCACGGCAATCAAAATCAACATATCCTCGGTGATGATAGAGCATTGAGCTAACACCGTCGAAGCGGTAGCCGTCGAAGTGGAACTCATCGAGCCAATATTTTATATTTGAAAGCAGGAAGTGTTGCACCTCATTTTTACCATAATCAAAGATCATCGAATCCCAATATTTTTGGTAGCCAATATCTCCAGCTTTAGAGTAGTGGTGATCCGAACCATCAAGGGCGTTTATACCCTCATTTAGATTTTTTACGTAATGCGCATGAACAACATCCATAATCACAGCAATACCCATTGAGTGAGCTCTACGCACTAACTCTTTAAGCTCTTCGGGAGTTCCAAATCGAGAAGATGGAGCGAAGAAATTGGCAACATGATAGCCAAAAGAGCCATAATAAGGGTGCTCGGCAACAGCCATCAACTGCACTGCATTATAGCCACTAGCTTTAATTCGAGGCAACACTTTATCGGCAAATTGAAAGTACGAGCCTACACCCTCCTCCTCTTGTGCCATACCGACGTGAGCTTCATAAATTAATAGCTGACCATTTTTAACAGGTACAAAATCTGTATCATCACCCCAGTCGAAAGGTTGCGGAATCCAGAATTGAGCTGTATAATTTTTTGTTGTATCGTCTTGCACCACACGAGTAGCATAAGCAGGGATACGATCATTCCATCCATTATCTCCATTAATATGAAGTTTGTACAGAGAGTAATGAGTCAAGCGATAAGCATAGACTGCATCTGGCAGAAATATCGACCATACACCATTACTGTTTTTATTAAGTCTAAGCTCGGTGCGTCTCCAACTATTGAAGTCTCCAAAAATATATACATCCTTAGCCTCTGGCAGCCACTCACGGAACCACCAACCTTTCATCATCTCGTCTCTCTGCCAACCAAAGTAGTTATACCCGTTGGCATAATCCACAATGGAACCTGAACTCTCAACAATATCGTTTAAGTGCTCTTGATAGAGTTGATGACGATAATTAATTTCTGCTTCAACTGGCAATAGCCATTCGTCCGAAGCCACTAAAGGGAGTATGTTTTTCTGCTTTTCCATAATAAAAGTTGTCTTAGATAAGCAAATATACAAAAAAAACTTTATATTTGTATCACTAATTACATTTTACTTAAATAATAAAAAAAATTCTCATGTTTAAAGGACAACCAAAAGGTCTCATAGCAGCAGCATTTGCCAATATGGGCGAGCGTTTTGGATTCTACACGATGATGGCTATTCTTGTGCTATTTCTTCAATCGAAGTATGGTCTTGACGGTACAACATCTGGTGTAATCTACTCGACGTTTTATTTTTCAATCTACATTTTATCTGTTGTCGGTGGTCTTATTGCCGACAAGACTAAGAATTTTAAAGGAACTATTCTCGTTGGTTTGATAATGATGGCTGCGGGATATGTTCTAATCTCTGTGCCTTCTGCTACGCCTGTTCCAGCGAGCAGTTATAATCTTTCTTTGTATGGAGTTACATGCGTTGGATTGTTTGTAATTGCACTCGGTAATGGACTCTTCAAAGGAAATCTTCAAGCGTTGGTGGGTAAGATGTATGATAATCCAGAGTATGATTCTAAACGTGATTCTGGTTTCTCTATATATTATATGTTCATTAATATTGGAGCTATCTTTGCTCCTTTGTTGGCTGTTGGTGTTCGTAACTGGTGGTTGCAGAGTAATGGTTTTGAGTATAATGCTGATGCTCCAGCTTGGTGTCACAGTATTATGTCAAATATGCTTGAGGGTGATAACTTGAATCAGGCGACAGCCTTTGCATCTAAATTTGGATATGGAGCAGATCAAATGGCTCAATTTGCTAATGATTACCTTGGAGTATTTACAACTGGTTTCCACTACGCATTTATGTGTGCTGTGATTGCTATGGGTATCTCAATTGCAATCTTTGTGTTGAATCAGAAATTGTTCCCAGGTGGCGAAAAGGCGAAAGTTGTTGCGGGAAGCAGAGATAATCTTCCTGAGATGTCAGCTTCGGAGATCAAGCAACGTATATATGCTCTATTGGCTGTTTTCGGAGTTGTTATTTTCTTCTGGTTCTCATTCCACCAAAATGGTTTGACTTTAACGATGTTTGCAAAGGAGTTTACTCAGTTGCAAGGTATGAAGGTTGATCTTGGATTTACAACAATCGAAGGTGCTGAGGTTTTCCAATCTATCAACCCATTGTGTGTTGTGTTGCTTACTCCAATTATCGTTGCTCTATTCAATGTTCTTGATATGAGTGCTCCACGCAAGATTGCAGTCGGTATGGGTATTGCTGCGGCAGGTTTTGCAGTTATGTCTTTTGGATCATATGTTTCGGATCTTCCTCTATGGTCATCTCTTTTCGAGAAGAGTGTTAACCCTGAGACTGGAAAAGATATTGTAAATACAATTGCTATTCTTCCAGAGGCGGCTAAGGTTACTCCATGGCTTTTGATTGGAACATATGTTATTTTAACTATTGCTGAGCTCTTTATCTCTCCTCTTGGAATTTCGTTTGTGTCGAAGGTGGCACCTCCACAATATCAAGGTTTGATGCAGAGTGGATGGTTAGCTGCAACAGCTTTAGGTAACCAACTTCTATTTATTGGTGCAATTCTTTATGAGCACATTCCAATCTGGATGACTTGGGCTGTATTTGTTGTCGCTTGCTTGCTTTCGATGTTTACCATGCTATTTATGGTTAAGTGGCTAGAGAAGGTGACTAAATAGTTTGCGTGTAAAACAATAAAAATGAGAGGCTTTAAAGGTGTGTAGATCTTTAAAGCCTCTTTTTTTTATTTTTAAATTAAAATATTGGTGTCATTTATTCGTCTACAATAATAAGGAGCATGAAGCTCTGAAGTAAAAATTAAAATTGAGACGAAAATGATAACAAAATTAAAGATGAAGTTTAAGAAGCCTAAAGAGGTTCTTTCACTTGAGATTATAACAGAAAAATGTACAGGATGTGGCGCATGCGTCAAAAAATGCAAAAGAGAGGTATTTAAAATGGATAAGGTAAATAGGGTAGCAACCATTGCAAATTTATCCGATTGCGTAGGCTGCGGAAAATGTATTAAGAAAATGTGTAATAACGATGCTATTGTGTTAATACTAGCGAAAAAATAGAACATCTTAAAATTATGAAACGATTTACTTTTAAAATAGTTGTTCCAATTATCTTATTTGGACTTATGGGTTTAGCTGTAATGTTGCTTTGGAATGCAATTGTGCCAGCTGTGATTGGTTGGAATATTGTAAATTATTGGCAGGCGCTTGGATTGATTATCCTTTCTCGACTTTTTCTTGGGAAAATTGGCGGTATGAATTGTCGTTCACGCAAAGAATTTGACTCAAATTCTGAAATTCGCAATAAACTAGAGGGAATGAGCAGAAAAGAGAAACGAGAGTATATTATAAATTATATAAAGCAAAATAACTCACACACTTTAGAGTAATGGGTAAAACAGAAAGAGGCAATCGTTCAGAATCTGTATTTAAACAATTCTCGGCTGCACTTAAAGGATTTATTGTAAAGCATAGTTCCTCCACTCTTTTAGAGGCGGAGGATATGCTTCATGATGTTTTCTATAAGTTTATGGTGGCCGATGGTGAGGAGCAACTGATACAAAATGTCTCATCTTGGCTCTATCGAGTTACTCGCAATCAAATTATCGACTCTTCAAGAAAAAAGCAAGAGGAGAGAATGCCTTTAGTCTTTCAAGATCGAGGTGGTGAGCGCATGGAAATATCTCTCTCTGAGTTGCTCTCGAATGATGATAATAATTATCATACTGACCCAGAAAGTGAACTTTTTCGAAGAATGATTCGAGAAGAGTTAGAGTCAGCGCTTGAAGAACTTCCTTGTGAACAACGTGCAATTTTTGAATTAAATGAAATTCAAGGTGTCTCTTTTAGTGAAATCGCTCAAAGCACAGGCGTTCCAATCAACACACTTATTTCACGAAAACGTTACGCTACACAACACCTACGGCAACATTTAGCCTCGATTTATAAAGATTCTCTTTCTCGGTAAACCTGCCAGATTAAAATATTTATTAAAAAACTAAGAAAACTAGAAAACTATTTTGGTTTTTCAGTTTTTATAAATATCTTTGCACCGTTAAAATAAATGATAAGAGTAAATGGACGCAGTACAGAGAGCAGAGATAATAACATTAGCACGCAAGACAATTGTTCAATTTGGAGTTAAATCTTTACGAATGGATGAAATTGCACGGAGTGCGCATGTTTCAAAGAGAACTTTATATGAAACGTTTGGGGATAAGGAGGAGTTGATCTTCTTGGCTGTCCGTGAACATTTCGAGATCTTTGAATTGGGTAATATGAAATCTGCTAAGAATGCCCCCAACATATTGATCGCTATTTTGATTGTTATGGAGGAGATTCGAAAAAATTCAGATGTCAATTGGCGTATTAGAAGTTCATTACGTCAATTTTATCCAGAAGTCAATGAAAGACTCTGGAACGACAATGCTGACGAAAAGCGCAAAGTTGTAATTTCTTCAATTCAAATGGGTATAAAACAGGGATATATTGATAGCAGAATAAATATAGATCTTACATTGAATATGTTTACATATATTGCAATAGGTATAAGTGAAAGCAACGATATGTTAAAAATCCCAAAAGAAATATCTATGAATGACGCTTTTAGAGAGGTGCTAATAAATTATATACGTGGAATTAGTACAGTTAAAGGCGTTCAAATCATTGACGAATATTTAGCAAAAATAGAAGAGTAATATAAGGGGAGTTCTAATTTCTCCCTAAAATACTTTTCGATTACTAACCACCCCTTTTCGATTTTACAAAAATCGGTGGTAGAGCTACTACAACCCACTTTTGCAAAATCAAAAATGGGTAATTATTAACCAAAAAATAAAATTAGGGAGAAAATAGAACTCCCCATAATTGGGACCGCTTAAAAAAGGTTCCCCTTAAAACAATTTTTAAAATGAAAAAACTATTTATCACCGCAACTGCACTCGTGTTATCCATGGGAGCTTATGCACAACAGTTGCAATTGACTCTCGATGAGGCGGTAACAATCGCACTTGACGACAACCCGACGATTATAGTGGCCGATATGGAGATCGAGCGCTATGATTATGTTTTGGCTGAGACCAAGGGTATGTATCTTCCATCGCTTAGCATTGATTCATATTATAACTATAGTATTGTTGCGCAACAAATGTCGAAGAGTATGCAGATCTCTGCAAATGGAACTTCAACGGTTTCGGCAGCAGCTAATCTGTCAGTGCCTTTGTATGCGCCTGCTATCTCTCGTACGCTTTCGCTCAATAAAACTCAAATGGCAGCGGCTGTAGAATCGGCTCGTGGTTCGAAGATTGATTTGGTGGCTGAGGTGAAAAAGGCATTTTATAATATTCTTTTGGCTGAACAGTCGTTAGTGGTTTTAGAGGAGAGTGCAGCGATTTCGAAGAAGAATGTTGACGACACACAAATTATGTTTGATAATGGACTCACAGCCGAGTATGATCTTCTGACAGCGCAAGTGCAATATAGCAATCTTCAACCAACAATCGTTCAAACTCGCAGTTCGGTTGAAATTGCAAAACTTCTTTTGAAGATGTATCTTTCACTGCCTGAGAATACCGAGATTGAGTTGAGTGGTTCGCTCGATGATATGCGTGATGTGGTCTTTAATGGTGCCGATGGACTCTCGACCGATCTTTCGCAAAATAGCGACCTGATTGCTTTGGAGCTTCAATCACAGTTGTTAGCCGATCAACTTAAATTGACAAATTCGGCTCGCCTACCAACACTTGCTGCTTATGGTAGCTTAACTTATTATGGCACAGAGTCGGCAGTAATTGATTACAGCTCCTTTACAGCAAATGGAACTGAATATTATGGACAGGTGCCAATTAATGTTGGAGTATCGCTTTCGATTCCAATCTTCTCGGGACTTACCAACGTTAATAAAGCTAAGCAGATCAAGAATCAAATGAAGCAGTTGGAGATTCAGAGAATGTATGCCGAGCAGGGTAAGATCGTCGAGGTGAAATCGGCAATCAACAATCTCTTTACCGCTCGTGAGAAGATGTTCTCGGAGGAGGCTACAGTTGAGCAAGCTGCAAAAGCATATAGAATCTCTAAGACTCGTTACGATGCAGGTGTGGGAACAATGTTAGAGCTTAATTCAGCTCAACTATCTCAAACTCAATCTGAGCTAAACTACTCGCAAGCAATTTACGATTATCTATCGGCAAAATGCGATTATGATAAGATTATTGGAAAAGAAAATTAAAAATATAAATTACAGGATGAAAAGAATTATTTATTGCGCTTTTGCTATAACAGCGCTTACGAGTTGCGGATCAAAGCAACAGAAAACAGTTGAGAGTACTGAGGTGAAAAAGATTACGACAACATCGGCTATTGCAGTCGCTGAGGTTATTTCAATTGATGAGATCTACACATCTGAGATCAAAGCCTACAAAGAGATTATGGTTACTCCAGCGGCTTCGGGCGTAAGAGTAGACAAAATCTTCGTTGAGGTTGGTGACAAGGTGAAAGAGGGTCAAATCATTGCAACGCTAGACCCAACGCAATACAATCAGCAGATGACATCGCTTAAGAACTTACATGCGGATTATCAGCGTTTAGAGTCAGTATATAATGCTGGAGGTATCTCGCTTCAAACTTTGGATCAAGCAAAGACCAATTTGTTGATTCAAGAGGAGGTTGCAAATAATCTTAAGACTAACATTGAGGTTCTTTCACCAATTAGCGGTGTTGTAACAGCTCGTAATACAGAGGCTGGTAACCTATTCCTTTCGCAACCGATTGTGAATGTTATGCAGATCAACAATCTGAAAATTACAGCAGATATTCCTGAGATTTATTTCCCAAATGTAAAAATGGGTATGCCTGTTGAGCTTACAACAGAGGTCTATCCAGGTGAAATCTTCGAGGGTAAGGTTAGTCTTATCTCGCCTGCCATTAATGCAGATACTCGCACATTCTCGGTCGAGGTTACCGTTCCAAACCCATCGGAGCGTCTTCGTCCAGGTATGTTTGGCCGTACAAAATTCTCGATGATGAGCAAAGATGCTATCACCATTCCTGATATTGCTGTTCAAAAGCAGACTGGTACAGATGATCGTTTTGTATATGTCAATAAAAATGGTGTTGCCGAGCGTCGAAGTGTTACAATCGGTCGACTTGTAGGTTCAAAATATGATATTTTGTCTGGTGTAGAGGTTGGTGAAGAGGTTGTAACAACTGCATTCTCTCGCATCTCGAACGGCACAAAAATCCAAATACAATAATCAATATTTCTTTTATTAGATAGAATTTTAAGAGTATGAATATATATGAAAGTGCCGTAAAGAAGCCTATTTCGACCATCCTGATATTTATCGGAGTTGTGGTTATGGGACTCTATTCGTTGATGAATCTCGCTGTGGATCAATACCCCGAGATTGATATGCCGATGATCTCGGTAATCACAACATATGCAGGTGCAAATGCTGCCGATATTGAGACCAATATAACACGTGTATTGGAGGATAACCTCAATACGGTTGACGACCTGAAAGAGTTGACCTCTACATCATCGGATAACTACTCGATGATTACCCTTGAGTTTGAATATGGAATTGATCTGGCTGATGCGGCCAACGACATTCGTGATGTTGTCAGCCGTGTACAATCGTCACTTCCTGAAGATGTAGATTACCCTACAATCTTCAAATTCTCATCTTCGATGATGCCTGTGTTGATGTTCGCAGTCACCGCTGATGAGAGTTATCAAGCGTTGGCCAAAATCATGGATGATGATTTGGTCAACACTCTAAATCGTATTGATGGAGTAGGTTCGGTGAGTGTCATCGGAGCTCCTGAGCGTGAGATTCAAGTAAATGTAGATCCTCGTAAGATTGACGCTTATGGTCTTTCGATCGAGCAGATCGGAGCTGTTATTGCAGGAGAGAATATCAATATTCCAGCAGGTACAATCGACATTGGAAATAACACCTTCAACTTAAAGTCGGATGGTGAGTTTAATGAAAGTTCGGAACTTCGGAATATTGTCGTTGCAAACCATGGTGGACGTGCCGTAAAACTTTCGGATATTGCCGTAATCCGTGATACTCTCGAAACATCAACCATGGATGAGCGAGTAAATGGTCAGGTGGGTGTTCGTGTGATGGTTCAAAAACAATCGGGAGCCAATACAGTTAATATTGTTAAGGCTATCATGAAGGAGATGCCATCGATTGAGGCTTCACTTCCAGATGATGTAAAGGTTGATGTTATCTATGAGGGATCTTCGGAGATTACCAATAGTATCAACTCACTTTCGAAGACTATTATGTATGCTTTTATCTTCGTTATCCTTGTTGTAATGGTCTTCTTAGGTCGTTGGCGAGCTACATTTATTATCTGTCTGACTATCCCTATATCGCTTATCTGTTCCTTTGTGTATCTATACGTTACAGGCTCTACGCTTAATATCATATCGCTTTCGTCACTTTCGATTGCCATTGGTATGGTGGTGGATGATGCCATTGTGGTGTTGGAGAATATTACAACTCATATCGAGAAGGGTTCAAGTCCACGTGAGGCTGCGATTTATGGAACCAATGAGGTTTGGTTGTCTGTTATTGCCACAACGCTTGTTGTTGTTGCTGTATTCTTGCCGCTTACTATGCTAACAGGTATGGCTGGTATCCTATTCCGTGAGTTGGGCTGGATTGTAACTATCGTTGTTTGTGTATCTACAACAGCTGCTATTACCCTTACTCCGATGCTTTCAGCTTACATTCTTACATCTAAGGGAGGTGCGCATGATTATAAAGGAGTTGGTATTGTTTACAAACCAATCGACCTAGCCTTAAATTGGTTAGATCGTACCTATGCAAAGATGCTTCGTTTGGTTTTGGCTCACCGTCGTATTACAATGAGTATTGTTGCTTTAACCTTTATCGGTTCGATTATGATTCTCAATTCGGGTAAAATCCCGACGGAGTTCTTCGCTTCGAGTGATAACAACCGAATGTCAGGAGTAGTTAAGATGGAGCAGAATGTTTCGGTAGAATATACCGCAAAAATAGCTCGTCAAATCGACAGTATTATCTATGCGAAATATCCAGAAATTATTATTGTTTCAGCCTCTTCGGGAGCAAACTCTTCGGATGATGCCTTCTCGGCAATGACAACAACAGGTTCGCACATCATTAACTATACTTTCCGTTTCTCTCCTGCTGAGGATCGTGAGCGTTCGATATTCAAAATTGCCGACCTTTTGCGTGAGGATTTGGCAACAATACCTGAGATTAGAGATTACTCACTAACTCCAGGAGGTGGTAGTGGTCCTTCGGGAACAAGTACTGCCGACATTAAAGTCTTTGGTTATGATATTGATGTAGCAAATGCTGTAGCTAAGGAGCTTAAGGAACTAGCTCAAGAGATTCCAGGTCTACGTGATGTTCAACTTTCACGAGAGGATCTTCGCCCAGAGTATGATGTTAAATTCGATCGTGAGAAACTTTCATATTATGGTATCACCTACGCAACAGCCGCTTCGGCAGTACGTAACCGTATCAATGGTCTTACGGCAAGTGTATATCGTGAAGATGGTGACGAGTATGATATTGTTGTTCGTTACGATGAGGCGTATCGTGAGTCATTGAGCGATGTGGAGAATATAACACTTACTTCGGCTATGGGCAAAAAGATTCCTCTCAAAAATGTAGCTACAATAACTACCGTAGAGGCTGCACCATCTATCGAGCGAGAGAATCGTCAACGTATCATCTCGGTTCAAGGTACAATGGGTGATGGTGTTGCGCTAAGTGAGGTTACCTCAGGCTTGCAGAAAATTGTCGACGAGTATCATGCTCCCGATGGAGTCTTCTTGGAGATTGGAGGTACTATCGAGGATCAACAAGAGTCGTTTGCTGACCTTGGAGTATTATTCCTCTTGATTGTGATTTTGGTATATATTGTGATGGCAACTCAGTTTGAGTCACTTTTGTTCCCATTCATCATTATGTTTACCATTCCACTTGCATTTACAGGAGTAATCTTTGCACTCTACCTTACAGGAACTACACTTTCGCTTATTGCACTTATCGGAGCGATTATGTTGGTGGGTATTGTAACCAAGAATGGTATTGTGATGGTTGACTATATGAATCTTCTCGTTGAGCGTGGGTCTAGCGTATATAACGCAGTAATTGATGGTGGTAAGAGTCGTCTGCGTCCTGTGCTTATGACATCGTTCACAACAATCCTAGGTATGATGCCAATGGCAATTACCGCAGATGCAGGATCGGAGATGTGGCGACCAATGGGTATTGCGGTAATCGGAGGTCTTACATTCTCAACTCTGCTTACACTTCTTGTAGTTCCGATCTTCTACTCGATATTTGTAAATCACAAAATCCGTCGTGAGAAGAAAAAGGCTGAAAGAGCAGACGCAGAAGAGTTAGAGGCAGCATTATAGGGGGCAACCTAAATTTTTCCAACTACTTTGTTAAGTGTATTAACAAGGTAGTTGCGAAAATTTTAAAAATGGCTCTTTTAAGAATAATCAAATTAGAATTAAACAATGAAAGCAGTATTTATATCATACAATCAAGCTCTCACCGAGAGAATCAATAAAATCCTCGATGAGCAATCAATTAGAGGTTTCACAAAATGGGAGCTCACCGAGGGTAGAGGTACCTACGATGGTGAGCCGCACCACGGAACTCACACATGGCCATCAATGAACTCATCTATTATGACCATCATTGAAGATGAAAAGGTGGCACCTCTTTTAGAGTCTCTCCGCAAGCTAGATGAAAAGACTCAAATGCAGGGTTCAAGAGCATTTGTTTGGAATATTGAACAGATGAGCTAATTTATAAGTAGGCTGTTGTAAATTTTTGTTTACAGCAGCCTAATTTTTTTATGGGCGTTTTGTTTACCAGCCGCCACCTAATGTTTTATATAAATTTATGTAGTTTATATATTGTTGAGCAACTAATTCGACAAGCGAGATTTGTGAAGAGTATAATTCTCGCTCGGCATCTATGACGCTAAGGTAGTCTCCTAAACCGCTTTTATACATTGCTGAGGTGTTTTCGACGATTTTTGTGTTGGCCAAAACTAAGGCTGTTGAGGCTGCTGCTTGATCGCTATATGTGTTGATTGTTATAAGTGCACTTTCGACCTCTGAAAGGGCTTCAATGATTGATTGCTCATAATTATATATACTCGCTTCATATTTTTCACGTGCTATAAGCTCCTTGCGACGAAGTGATCCCCAGCTAAATATTGGAGCTATAAGCTCTCCTGTTGCACTCCATAATAATGGATCTCCTGAAGTTAAGTCTTTGAGCGAATATGCAAAGACTCCTCCGCTACCCGTAAGCGAGATGCTTGGATAACGATTTGCTCGACTTATACCCACTTCGGCAGCTGCTTCGGCCATTGCAAAGTAACTTTTAATTACATCGGGTCGACGCTCCAACAATGATGAAGGTAATCCAATTGGGATATTTATTGGGTGCTCATCGGTAATTAATGCTTTTCCATTTTCACTCCAGTCGACTCTCTGTGGTGTTTCACCTAAAAGAGTACCCAAAGAGAGTGAAGTTGTGGCAACTGCTCGTTGATACTTCTCCATCTCGGCTTTTGCTGTGTAGACTAAACTTTTGGCCTGCATTAAGTCGGTTCCGCTACTCATTCCATAGCTATACATAGAGTCGACGAGTGCAGTGGCAATGCGACGAAGTTCATAGCTACGTGTTGCAATATATAGACTTCGTTGATATTGCAGCAGGGTAAAATATGATGTGGCAACCTCAGCGGAGAGTGATAATTGCACATCTTGATAGCTCCACTCCTCTTGCAGAAGTGATGCGGCGGCAGATTTTTTTGTATTGCGTAACTCTCCGAAGAGTGAGACCTCCCAACTGAGAGTTGGAGCTAGAGTATATTCTTGCACCGTTGTTTGGTCTTCGTGAGTAAGCTCTGCTATAGCATCAAAATCGAGAGAGGGTAGAAATTCTGCTCTAGCCACACGAAGATAGTGTCGTGAAGCCTCAACGCTTGCTGCTGTAGCGGCTAGATCTCGATTGTTGGATAGTGCCTTTTCGACAAGTTCGTCAAGTGTCGGATCACAAAAGTTTTGCCACCATTTTTCATTTATCGGTGTGTTGCTATTGTAAAATCCATCGCTATAGATATACTCCGAGGGGAGTTCAATTTGTGCCTCTCGTAGCTTTAGTGAGCAGCTTATAAATATCGCTGCTATCGTAAGTGTCAATATTTTCTTCATCTCTCGTTCCTCCTTTTTTCTTTTAACTTTTCAAAATTTGCAACTTTGGCAATCAAATAAAATAGAGTGGGGTAGAGGTAGACTCCAACAACTGTTGCTAAGCCCATTCCTCCAACCAATGCCACACCAATTATATTGCGAGCTGTAGCGTATACTCCCGATGCAAAGACCAGCGGGGTGACACCCAAAATAAATGCAAATGCAGTCATGAAAATTGGTCTAACACGAAGTTGCGCCGCTTCGATTGTCGCCTCTCGCAACTCCTTACCCTCTTCAAAGAAACTTCTTGAGGCATATTCAACAACCAAGATCGCATTCTTTGCAGCTAAAGCAATAAGCATTATCAGTGAAATTTGCATATATACATCGTTTACATATAGAGCATTGAGAAGATGTGCACCACCCACAAAAAGTAACGCTCCAAGAACTGCAATCGGTACTCCCATAAGTATTGCAATTGGGAGTCCCCAAGAGTTATATAATGCTGCCAAAACTAAAAATACAATTGCCAAGATAACCAAATATATAAATTCGCCACTCTTTGAAGATGCCTCTTGTTGATATGAAACTCCGCTCCATGCGATTCCAATATCTGATGGCATTGAATCGGATAGGGTAGTTTCAATAAGCTCCATAACCTCTGTTGAGGATGCTTTATCCGAAGGTATAACCGTTAATCCAATGGAGCGATAGAGATTAAATTGTGAAACATACTCTACGCCCGAAGTTTGTTCTATTCGAGCAAAGGCACTTATAGGAATCTCTTTGCCACTGCCATTGGTGATATATAAATTGTCAAGGAGATCTTCATCAACACGATATTGCGGTTCGGCTTGAATATATATATCATATAATCGACCAAAACGATTGAAGTGACCAAGATATCCTCCTCCAAGTTGAGCGCTTAGCTCAGTGTAGAGTGTTTCGACGTTAACACCCAAATTTAGTGCATGTTCTCTGTCGATGATAATTTCACGTTGAGGTATTCCGTGACTATATTGTGTTGTGACCTTTCCAACAAGATTACTCTCTTTGAGTAGTTTTATCATCTCCATAGTTTGCGCATAGAGATACCCTTCTCCTCGACCCTCAATATCTTGAACTTCGAATGTCACACCCGAAGTGAGTCCAAGACCAGGTATTGCGGGAGGAATAAAGGCATAGCATTCGGCATTATTAACTGTTACATACAACACTTCATTGAGCTTTTGAGCAATTTCGGCTGCTGTCAGTGTTCGTTTGGAGTAATCGACTAGATTTACGAATATCATTCCACAATTGGAGGTTGCAACTCCAGCGATCATATTGTATCCAGCGGCAAATGATGTCGATTCCACTTGAGGCAATGCTGCGATAATTTCATCCACTCCAGCAATATACTCTTTTGTATTTTGCAGCGAAGTGTTTGTTGGAGCTTCGACAAGCACAATTAGATAACCTTGATCCTCTTCGGGTAAAAATCCTTGAGGTAATTTATCCCAAATAACAACAATCGAAATAAGAACCACACCAACAAAGATTACAGTACGCACCAGATGCCTCGAAAGAGTATTAATAGATTTGGTGTAACGACCTAAAAAACTCTCAAATGAGCGGTTAAACCATCCGAAAAACCCTCTTCTTTGCTCCTCTCGTGGTTTGAGAAGAAGAGAACTTAAGGCAGGTGATAAGGTCAAGGCATTGATAGCCGAGATAATTACCGATAGCGAGATGATTGCAGCGAATTGCTCATATAGCAAACCCACAACCCCTCCCGCCATCGAAATAGGGATAAAGACTGCTAATAACACAATGGTGGTGGCAATAATTGGAGATGATACACTACGCATAGCCTCCACAGAAGCCTGCTTGGGAGTAAGTCCCTTTGCGATATTTACCTCAACAGCCTCGACAACAACAATTGCATCATCAACCACAAGGCCAATAGCCAAAACCAAACCAAGCAGAGAGATAATATTGATCGAAAAACCCATCACAGGGAATAAAATAAATGCTCCCACAAGCGACACAGGAATGGCAATTAGAGGTATAAGCGTCGCTCTCCAACTCTGCAAAAATAGATAGATAATGGCAATAACCAATAAAAGAGCTATAATCAAGGTTTTAAAAATATCTTTAATACCTGCAATAACGCTGCGAGTAGAGTCGACAATAGCTGTGCAGCCGACACCATCGGGAAGTTTTTCGGAGAGTGTTGCAAGTGTCGATTTAATATTATTACCCACCTCCACGGCATTACTGCCAGGTGTTTGGTATATTATAAGTATCGAGGCTGGATTTACTCCGTAAGTCGATATATTATCATAATCATTACTGCCGAGTTCAACCCTTGAAACATCCTTTAAAAAGATAGTTTCACCATCGGCCGAAGAGCGTAATATAATCTCTCCAAACTCCGCAGGGGTTGATATTTGTGGTGGCAGGGTCAATGTGTAGGTTAATTTATTGTCGGCAGGTGAGGGTTGACCTCCAATTTTACCAACAGAGTATACTCCCGATTGAACCTCAATTGCGGATTCAACCTCTTCGATTGAGATATTATAATAGCTTAATCTTTGCGGGTCTAGCCAAACACGCATTGCATACTCTCCTGCTCCCATAATATCTACACTGCTCACGCCATTAATCTTTAATAGTTCATTTTGCAGGTTGATATATGCGTAGTTTGTCAAAAATGTATCGTCATAGCGGCCATCACTGTAAAGCGCATAGACCATCAAAAAGTTTGGCAGTGTCTTTCGAGTTACCAAACCCTCATCAATAACACTCTCGGGAAGCGACGAAGTTGTTGTCGATAATCTATTTTGTGTTAAAATGGCATCTATATCTGGATCCGAACCAATTTCAAAAATTGCCTCCAAGGTCATTGAACCATCATTGGCACTTGTGGTCTGCATATATAATAGATCGCTCACACCCATAATTGCCTGAGCAACGGGAGTCGCAACTGTATTATTTACCGTCTCAGCATCGGCACCATAATAATCTGTTGTCACCGAAACAACAGGAGGTGTGATATTTGGATATTGCTCAATCGCCAAATTGAGAATAGCCAATGTGCCAAGTAGAACCAAGGCTATAGCCATCGAGATTGCAAAAATTGGTCTCGAAATAAAAAATTTACCCATATTATATCTATTTCGCTACCGTAGCAGCAACCTTTACTCCGTTATGTAGTTTGAGTCCTCCGCTCACAACTACTCTCTCTCCTGCTCGAACCCCAGAGGTTATATTCCATAGTGAACCATATGTGTCACCTAAAGTTACCGTGCGCCACTCGGCTGTGCTATCGGGTTTTATAATCCATACTGAATTAACCCCTTGAAGTTGACTTACAGCTGTTTTTGGGACAACAATGCACGCTTTGCACTCACCAATATTTGCGCCAATTCGGGTGAACATTCCCTCTTTAAGGCGAAGCGAGGGGTTGGGGAATTTTGCAACAATAACCACTGTAGATGTTTGTGAGGGGGTATCTTTGAGTGTATAATAATATTCACCTTTATGCTCATACGTTGAGCTGTCGGGAAGAGTCATAACAATATCTGAAAGTAGATCGGCATTGTTATATGAATCATTTGATGTGTATTGCATATATTTAGATGTTGGGATCGGCAACTCAACACAAACAGTGTCTATCTGTGTGATTGTTGTAAGTTCACTTTGTAGAGTTCCAATTCCGATATAATCACCTATGCTAGCTGTTGTTTTTGCTGCAATGCCACTGATTGGAGCATATATCTTGGTGTAGCCGATCTCCAATTCGGCACTGCGTAGAGTCTCCTCGGCCGATTTTGTCGATGCTTTAGCTGATTTATATGTTGCTCGATATTGATCTAAATCACTTTTGCTAATTGCATCTATTTGGGCTAGGGGTTCTGCACGTTCATAGTTACGCTGTGCTAGAGCCTCCGATGCACGTGCAGACTCCAAGGATGCTTTGGCAGCGTAGAGCGTCGTAGCATAGGTGGCAGGGTCGATAGTGAAGAGTAGTTGACCTCGTTTAACGGGCATGCCTCCCTGGTAATGCGTTGAGAGAAGAAAGCCATCGACTCTAGGTTGAATGATGGCATTGTTGATTGCCTCGATTTGGCTTGCGATATTTATGCGATTGTATAGGGAATCAATTGTAGCTATTGTAACCTCTACCTTTAGGGGTGGCATTGCCTCTTTTTTACTTTTTTTGTGTTTGCAAGAGAGTGCGAGGAGTGTCGCTGCAACGCATAAAATTAATTTTAGTTTGCTCATTTTACAGTGTTTTTTTTCGTGTATAAGTCAAAAAATATACCGTTATATTATTGAGCGTTAGAAAAAAATAGTTTTTTATAGCTAAATAATATTGCATTTCATATTTTTTATATATCTTTGTGTGCGGATTTGCAATATGTAGGCATTTTGGTGTTTATTTTGTCTTTTAGCAAAATTAACAGCTATAAAAAGTAAGAATTAAAAATTTGAATAAAAATAGAACTATACTATAATAATTAAAACTAAAATTGATTTACCATGGAAGAATTATTAACTCAAATCAACACCCAAGTTCAAGAATTCACTGTGAATGCAGAGGCGCAAGTTACAAAAGGTAACAAGGCAGCTGGAACCCGTGCACGCAAAGCGGCATTGGAGATTTCTAAGTTAATGAAGGAATTTAGAAAGTTATCTGTAGAGTCTGCAAAATAAGAAGCTACTTTAAAGGTATAAAAAAAGCTACCCATTGAGGTAGCTTTTTTAGTTGATAAGAGGCTGTATGTCAGCATAACACTCGCCCTATTTTAGACAATATTCTCTTAATATGCTCAATCCTGAAATACAGCACAATCTATTTTTTTAACATTCCTGCTAGTTTACCCGTTGAGAATGCAATTTGAAGATTATAACCACCCGTATCTGCATCAAGATCCAAAATTTCACCTGCAAAGTAGAGGTTTTTAATTAACTTTGACTCCATTGTCTCTGGATTAACCTCATCGCAACTTACACCTCCAGCAGTAACTATCGCCTGTGTAAATGGTGCGTAGTCAGTAATTTGGAATGTGTAATTCTTTAATACTCTGATTAGATCATCAATATTTTGCTCAGTGAGTTTGCTCACATACACTCGTGAGTGTTGGCCTATCTCCTCCGAAATTGGGATGATTAGAGGTTTTGGTACAAGTTTCCACAACAATTCAGAGAACTGCTCTGTTGGCTCTAACTCCGCTATCTCTCGCTCGATACGATCTTTAAGCATCTCAGGGGTGAGGGCTGTTTTAAGATCGAGAACCAATTTAACATCTTTACCATCAATAATTGCATCAACTGCTGTACGGCTTAGACGAAGCGCAATAGCACCCTCTATACCGCGATCCGAGAAACTAATCTCTCCAAACTCTTCACGCACCATCTCGCAATCTATCCACAATTGTGCGTTAGTGTTGCGAAGTAAAATACCTGCAAGTCGATCCATTTGTGGATGATCTGAAATCAGTGGGGTGAGTGATGGGCGCAAAGGTACGATAGTGTGCCCTAAATCTGCCGCAAAGCAGTAACCATCACCCGTAGAGCCTGTTGCAGGGTATGAAACACCTCCTGTTGCCAAAATTACCTCGGTGCACTCCTCTTTACGCTCGAAACCACGCTTATTGATATATGTTACACCATAAACTTTATTTGCTACAGCTATAATAGATTTAACATCAATATTATAGACAATTTTCACATGATTGTCAACGCAATAATCCAACAGCGCTGTAGCTACATCCCAAGCCTTGCCGCTTTTTGGAAAGACTCTATCACCACGCTCAACTTCCAATTTACAGCCTAATTTATCGAAAAAACGAATTGTTGAGCGGTTGGTAAATGTCTCAAAGGCAGGGGCAAAGAAATCAGCATTGGCTCTGATATGCTCCGCAAACTCCTCTACAGGGCGAGCATTTGTAACGTTGCAACGTCCTTTTCCCGAGATGCGAACTTTACGTCCTGACTTCTCCATCTTCTCCATTAGCAAAACTCGTTTGCCACTCTTTGCTGCGGTTCCAGCAGCCATCATTCCAGCGGCTCCAGCACCAATAACTATAACATCGTATCTATTTACTAATAGATCCTCTTGTACTATATCTTGTTCTAAATTTTCCATATGGCCACAAAGATACAAAAAACAATCTGCATTTAAAGGAACTCTTAAAATTAAATATTTATCACTCTTTTTTGCAAAGAGGCAACTTTTATATATCTTTACCTCGTAAAAGATATAATAACGATGAAAAAAGATTTTCTTAAGTGGTTGCACCACTATCTTTCGCCAGCCTTTCTGGTTATGCTAACTGCCTCATTTATATTGTGGTATATAGCAAAACTTAGCTATACTTATACTACAGATCTTGATGTGGATGTTAAGATCGGCGACTCTAAATTCAGGGTGAATTGCGTAGTTGAAGGTGTTGGCACAAACTTATTTGGATATAGGTTATATAAGGGTGGCAAAGTCTCTATTCCACTCGAAGAGTTGATTTATGACCACTCGGTAGATGAGTCTAACTTTGGTCGTATTGTGATTAATCCTCAGTCACTACAGAATGCTATATCGGTGAGATATAGCGATATAAAGGTTGTATCGGTTGGGTCTATTCCAATGTTGGATATTCCTGCAAATAAAAAAGGTAAATAAGCATAAAAAAGCGAAAGATGTTAAAAGTAGGTGTGACAGGTGGAATTGGTAGTGGGAAATCTACTATTTGTCGAATGTTCGGTGAGTTGGGGATCCCAGTTTATAATTCGGACAGTAAAGCAAAGTCGCTAATGACAAGCAGTCAAGAGTTGCGTGAGTCAATTATTGGCGCATTTGGAACTGAGAGCTATATCAATGGGGAGCTCAATAGAGCATATCTTGCTCAATGTGTATTTACTACACCCGACAACCTTGCAAAGCTAAATTCATTGGTTCATCCTTGTGTTAAAAATGATTTCGAAGAGTGGTGTAAACTTCAAAATGCACCATATGTAATTTTAGAGTGTGCGATACTTTTTGAGGCTAAATTTAATCTTTGTGTTGATCGCACACTATGCGTATTATCTCCTAAGCAACTGAGAGTTGAAAGGGTTATCTCTCGTGACGGTTTAACTCAAAAACAAGTAGAGGAAAGAATGGCGAATCAAATGTCAGATGAGCAGTTACATGAGCTTTCAGATATGAGTGTAGTGAATTTCGAGATTGAAGATTTAGAGGATGCTGCGAAGGTTTTTGATAAGAAACTGAGGTATGAAGCAGAGCAAAATTAATATTGATTTCTCAAAGCCTCAGGTGATGGCGATACTTAATGTTACTCCTGACTCTTTTTTCAGTGGAAGTCGAACTTTTAGCGTAGCTGAGATTGAGGAGCGAGTGGTTAAAATTGCGGCTCAAGGGGCTACGATAATTGATATTGGGGGTTATTCGTCACGTCCTGGAGCTGAGGAAGTTACGATTGAAGAGGAGTGGAGTAGGGTAGAGCGAGGTCTTGAAGTGGTCCGTCGTTTAGCTCCCGATTTGACAGTTTCGATAGATACATTTCGCTCAGAGGTGGCTCAGAGAGCAATAAGCAAGTTTGGAGCATTGATAATCAATGATATATCAGCTGGTGAATTAGATCCTAAATTAATGGAGGTGGCTGCAAAGTATAAAGTACCATACATTGCAATGCACATGCGTGGGACACCGCAAACAATGCAGAGTCGCACTTCGTATAATGATGTTACAGAGGAGGTTGCAACTTACTTTGAGCTAAAAATAAAGGAGCTAAAAAGAGTTGGTGTAGAGAATATTATAATTGATCCTGGTTTTGGTTTTGCAAAGAGTGTTGAACAAAATTATTCACTGTTGGCTAATCTTGGTAAATTAAAAATGTTTAACCTACCTATTTTGGTGGGTGTTTCTAGGAAGTCAATGATTTACAAAGTGTTAAATTCCGCTCCAGAAGAGGCTCTCACAGGTACAATTGCACTGAATTGGGAGGCTTTGCGTCAAGGGGCTACAATAATTAGAGTGCATGATATTCAAGAGGCAGTTGAGACAATAACGATATTTAATAAATTTTCAGGGCAATGATAAAAGCTACAAATATATACAAAAAATATGGAGAGTTAGAGGTGCTAAAAGGTGTTTCACTTGAAGTTCAACGAGGTGAGGTTATCTCAATTACAGGTTCAAGTGGAGCTGGTAAAACTACTCTATTACATATCATTAGCACATTGGCTACTGTAGATTCTGGAAGTGTGCTCATAACTGATGAAGATGTTACTCGATTAGACGATAAGCAATTGTCAGCCTTTAGAAATAATAAAATTGGTTTTGTATTTCAATTTCACAACCTTTTACCTGAATTTACCGCATTGGAGAATGTGATGATTCCTGGTTTAATTGGTAAGCGTAATCGTTCTGAGGTGGAGCAACGAGCTATGGAACTATTAGAGTTGATGGGATTATCAGAGCGTTACGATCATAAGCCCAACCAACTCTCTGGTGGTGAGCAACAAAGAGTTGCGATTGCAAGAGCTATTATAAACTCCCCAGAAGTTATTTTTGCTGATGAACCATCAGGAAATCTCGATTCACTTACGAAAGAGGATATTCATAAACTATTTTTTAGACTACGTGATGAATTTGGGATTACGGTAATTGTAGTAACACATGATGAAAAGTTGGCAGAGATGGCCGATAGAAAGATAGTTATGCGAGATGGTGTTATAATTTAAAGATAATAGGTTAATTATGAGTGATTTGTCATTCCAAGATACAAAAGAGCTATTGGATTCTTTATGCGAAAGATTTAATCGTGTAGAGTTTATCGAACACGATCCAATTTCGATTCCTCACCGCTACAGCGCAGCTGAAGATATTGAAATTGCAGGGTTGTTTGCATCGACTATAGCTTGGGGAAATCGCAAGGCGATTGTTAAGAGTGCTGGTAGAATGATGGAGTATATGGATAATGCACCGTATGACTTTGTGATGAATGCAACCGATTCAGATTTATCGACTCTTCAAAGCTACGTTCACCGAACTTTTAATGGTATTGACCTAACTGATTTTGTTGTTGCAAATCGTTCAATATGTGAAGAGTATGGAAGTTTAGGTAAATTAATAGTTGAACTATATAATCAAAGTCACTCGATCCCTGTTGTTCTGTCAAATTTTCGCTCACGCTTTCTTGCTGTAGATCATAATCCTCATTGTGAGAAACATATCTCGTCGATTGATAAAGGGGCTGCGTGTAAACGATTAAATATGTATTTTCGATGGATGGTTCGCAAAGATAATAATGGCGTTGATTTTGGGCTTTGGCCTGAAATTCCTGCCTCAGCGCTCTATCTACCTTTAGATGTACACTCTGGAAATGTCGCTCGTGCCTTGGGGCTTTTGAACCGTAAGCAGAGTGATTGGAAAGCTGTGAATGAGGTTACAATAGCATTGAGGGAGTTTGATGCTGAGGATCCTGTGCGTTATGATTTTGCGCTGTTTGGAGCTGGTATTGAGGGTGTTATTAAACCTATGTTAAAGTAATATTATATATGTTCCAATTTAAAAAGTTTGCAATTAAGCAGGATCGAACAGCGATGAAAGTTGGCACTGATGGAGTTCTGCTGGGAGCTTGGGTGCATTTAAATTCTAATGATTATAGGTCGCTCGATATTGGTTCTGGAACGGGATTGATAGCTTTAATGTTGGCGCAGAGATTGCATGAAAAGTTGCATAAATCACAAGAGGAGGATGTCAAGCTAAATGACCCATATATAATTGATGCTGTAGAAATTGATAAAGATAGTGCAGAGCAAGCAACAGAAAATATTGAGGCTTCTCAATGGTATAAAAGTGTTAATTTACATAATGTTAGCATTATTGACTTTAACAGTAGCTTTAAGTATGATCTGATAGTTAGCAACCCTCCATTTTTCTCAGATTCACTTCTTTGTCCTGATAAATCTCGCTCAGCTGCTCGACACACTGTATCACTTACTTTTGATGATTTGATAGCTGTTGTTGTTCGTCTTTTGCAGCCAACGGGTCGTTTTTCATTAATTTTGCCAACGGCTGAGTCAGAAAAATTCGAAATGACTGCAAGTGAACAATTATATTTGAGTCGCAGATGTAATATCAAAAGTAGGGTAGACGGTGATGCTAAGCGAGTAATGAGCGAATATCGAATGAAAAAAACGGACAATATCATCTATGAAGAACTCTCTATTAGAGAGGCTAATTCGAATGAATACACCCAAGAATATAAAAAATTAACATCAAAATTTTACTTGAAATTTTGATTGTCTAAAATTTATGTTTATATTTACGAAATAAAATTTATAATAATTATGAATAAGTATATTGCAACTTTTTTATTGTCAGCGTTATCTATTTGTGCTGTAGCGCAAAATTATAATAGTGCTCGTGTTGGTTTAATTAAGCAAGATGGGGAGTATTCATTATCCTATCCAACAACAACTATTGCAGTTGAACTATTGGTTGAGAAAAACGAAGTAATACCTGGAGTATATGCACGTTACGCTCAAAAATATTTAGCTATGAGAGCGCCATTAGTTGCACAAACGACATATAAAATTATTGATGCTTCTATCAGTTCATTTGATGGAAATAGTTCTGTTGAGTTGACTCCAAAGTCAGCAGAGACAGAGTACGCAAAATTGCCTGCGGATCAATATGGTTCGTATGTTCTTGCTCCAGAGGATGCTGCTCGTGATGCTGCCGCTGCAATTTTCACCATTCGCAATCAACGTCGTGAGATTATCAATGGTGAGGCTGGCGAAGGTTATTTTGGTGCAGGGTTAAAGGATGCTATGGATCGCCTTGATGTAATGGAAAAGGAGTATTTGGAGTTGTTTATGGGTTGTAGTAAAACAACGCAATATATTGAAAAGTACATATTTAAGCCATCGACTGACGTTAGTAGATATGTAATTTCGAGATTCGATGCAAAAATTGGAGTACTCCCAGCTAATGATTTAACTGGAACGCCTGTTTATATGCAGTTTACAGCTTTGGAGATGCCAGATACATCATCATTCGAGGCTGATAATCGAAAATTCTCGAAAAATACAGAGTTGTTTACTATTGCTGCGCCAACTCAATGTCTTTTATATAATGACTCAGAACTTATTGGCTCTTCGGTATTGTCTATCTTTGAATTTGGCAAAACCATTGAGATTGAACTATCTAAGTAAAAAGTTTGTAAATTCTGTTGAATGAGTAATGTAACACGTTTTTCTAAGCTCCTTGGTGAGTGTCGTCGTCAAATGAATGGTGCTGTAGCTGGTTCTATGCGTTATTATGGTGCTGATTACGGCTTAAATTATGGCGTGAGTTTGTCGACCATTCGTTCGCTAGCCACGTCCGAGGGGAAGGATCACAAATATGCTCGATACCTTTATTTGCAGCAGGTTCGAGAGATTCGTCTAGCTTCATTTCACATTGCTCAGGCTAATGAATTAACAGCCTCAGAACTTGACTTTTGGGCAGATGGAATTATCAATTCTGAGGTTGCTGAGGAGGCTGCATTTGCTCTGTTTCAACATGTTGATTTTGTTGCACAGTGGTTGGAATCAAAAAATGAGTTGTTGGTTTATACGGCTTTATTATCTATTGCAAAGAGTAGGGTAGTAGCCTTGCAATCTATTAAGCAACAAATAATTAACACACTTAATCTAAACTCAATTATTACAACTTCTGCAATTGTTACTTTGTTAGAAAGTTATTATCGAGAGGAAAAAAATAGAGTTGTCATTGCTGAAATTTTAGATGCACTTCCAGCAACAAAAGCCACCGATCACATTCGTGAAGAGATGGCTTGGCGTTGTGAATGTTACGATTAACCATAAATTTCGACCCAACTCATTTGGCTCATTGCAATCGAGGATAACTCTTTTTCGATATAACTGATTGTGCGTAGGAGACCTTCACGCAGAGTTGTTGTTGCTTCCCAATGAAGTTGTTGCTGTGCGATTTTGAGATCTGGAATTTTATATCTCGGTTCGTCTATTTTAGCTGGAGCGTGATATATATTTGATTTACTTCCTGTTAGTGATATGATTAATTCGGCTAGTTGACGAATTGAAATTTGGTTAACGGATCCTAAATCAGCGGTGATAATTCGACTGTTGCTATGCGCCGACATTAGTTTAATCAAGCCGTCAGCCATATCGTCTACCCAACAGAATGTGCGAAGTTGATCGCCTTTACCATTGATTGTTATATCATGATTATTAAGTGCTTGCACAATCATTTTGCTAATAACATGTTGATCTCTAAGCCCTGCATTTGAACCATAGGTAGAGAATATTCTCGCTATTCGCACATCAATTTTATGGTGAGAGTTATATGCTCGGTGAAGAGACTCTCCAAATCGTTTTGAATCGGAGACAAATCTATTGGGTGATTTGTATTTAACATCGAGTCTGTCGAAATTGTAAATATCGTCAGATGAACCGAATAAGACTTTCGTATTGCTGCCAATAAGGTTCTCTAGGGAGTTGATTGCTCCATATGATATTAGTCGCTGATCGTCGATATAATCAAAGCTATCTCCATATTCTATTGGCGAAGCGAGGTTGAAAAGTTCGTCACAGCCAATTTCGTAAGGTGTTGTTATATCATGTTTTATATAGTGGAATCTATCTCTATTTTCAATATTTCGAAGCAGAGGAGACTCTCTTCGACCACGTTTGTCGATGCAGACTACTTCATATCCTTTTTCAAGAAGTTTCACGCATAGGTGCGAGCCAATTAATCCTGCTCCACCAAGAACTATTGTACGTTTACTCATAATTATCTTTTTTTGAAAATTATAATATGCAAAAGGTGTGCCTAATCGGGTCACAAAAGCGCAAGAATGGCAAAATATAGAATAAAAAACGTAGCAGGGTAGTGTTCCTGCCACGTTTTTAGCCATTTTCGGGCGATATGCACGATTTAAACCAAAATGGTGATGGTTAATTAAGCATATTCAGGTACCTCTTCTGTTTGAACCTGTTTAATCATCCATATGCTCTTTGCAAATTGTGCAATTAGGCCATCCATGAGTGCTGAGACTTGATATATCATCTCGTCGTCGGCTTGTTTTTTTATGATTGTTACGAGCTGTTTGAAGTATTCGAAGTCAGCAAGAACATGTGTGAAAATATCGTGGCCACGTGCGAAGCCATCGTTAACCTCCTTAATTTGAGTCTTTTCCAAGAACTCTTTAAGGGATGCCACAGGTTTAAGTTCTAACATTAACATTGTCTCGGCAACATCATCCACAGATTCATTGATTGCTCGAAAGTATTCTTCGAGTTTCTCATGCACTGAAAAAAAGTTGCGTCCTTTGGCGTACCAATGGAAATTTTGTAGCTTGTGATACTCAACAACTAGGTCTGATAATAATACGTTTAATTTCTCTTCCATAATTTATATGATTAAATATTTTGATATGTGATAATCAAATATTAGGCCACACTACCCTGCTTTATATTTATTCATGATAATTTATATTATGTTAAATTGTATTCGAAATAAGAGGCTTTATGGGTATTTTATATAAAAAATTAAAAATAAATGCCTATATTTGTGATACTGTTGTCTTATTGTAGTGTTGGCAATGAGTGACTTATAAAATATTATGCTTACAGTTTATACGATTATTCAAATAAAACAATAAATTATTTATGATAAAATAAGGTCATACGTAAAATGTGTTAGTATTGTCCAGATTATTGATTTTAAAATTTAACGTTAAAATAAATATTTAGCCTATGAAAAAGAGTTTTATCTATCTTCTATTTTGTGCAGCAATATTTACGCCCGCAGATTTATTCTCGCAGAGCGAATATTCTACACCCAAACAGGTTGGTGAGCGCCTACATGCTATCGTTCGCCAACATCCAAATTTAGCGAAAATTGAATCGCTTGCTTCAACGCCATCTTCGAACGATGTTTGGTTGGTGACATTGGGTTCTGGTGATATTGCAAACCACCCTGCTACTGCCGTTGTTGCAGGTGTCGAGGCTCGTCATTTTGTTGGAACTGAGACTGCTATTAGATTAATTGACAATATTTTATCACGCACAGATGCCGATGATTTTTTGTCGAAGAATACATTTTATATTTTCCCATCGGTTAATCCAGATGCTACGCTGGGGTATTTCGAAGGGTTGAAATATGAAGCGACCCGCACAAAATCGCTTTATGATAATGATCGTGATGGTGTTATGAGCGAGGATGGTGTTGATGATCTCGATGGAAATGGGATGATTACAGCGATGATTGTCGAAAGTGAAGCTGGTGGGTATATTAAGCACCCAATTGATGGCAGAGTTATAATTAAAGCCGATGCTACCAAAGGTGAAAAGGGAGAGTATATATTATTCACTGAAGGTGTTGACAATGATAAGGATGGTCTTATTAATGAAGATGGTCAAGATGGAGTTGATTTAAATAGAAACTTTACATATTTGTATAAGAACTGGGGCGTAGAGAGTGGCCACTACCCTATTTCTGAGGTTGAAAATCGCGCTTTGTTAGATTTTATGTATGATGCTTTTAATATTCATACTGTTATCTCTTTTGGATTGAATGATAATTTATATTCGCCTGATAAATACACGAATAAGACAAGAAAAGGTAAGGATGTAGATGGTAAAAATCCAACTCCATCGAGAAATAGCAATGGTGCAAATATTCCAGAGATTTTAAAGGTGGATAATTTGTTAGCTAGCAAGGTAAGTAAAATTTATCGTGCAAATGATGCTACAGCGAATGATATTCTTTCAGAAGAGCCTCTTGATGGAAACTTTACTCAATGGGCATATTATCATTTTGGTCGCAATAGTTTCGAGACAAATGTTTGGAGTGTAGATCAAAAGGATAGTTTAGCTAGTCGTGAGGCTGCTTATCTACTTTGGGCTGATAAAAATGGTTTAAGCGACAACTGTGTTGAGTGGAAAGAGATTGAACATCCAGATTTTAAGGGTAAAAAGGTAGAGGTTGGATCATTGACACCTTATGCAATGTCTACCCCACCATTGGAGTTGATTGAGTCTCAGATTGCGTCTACCATTAAAACTGTGGTTGATATTGCTGAGTTGCGTCCTGAGATTAAGTTATCTGTCGAGAGTGAGGCGTTAAGTAAAGGTATCTATCGTGTTAGCGCAAAGGTTGCAAACATCGGTGAGATGGCAACTGCAACTGCTGTAGGTGTTCAATCATATTTTGTGAAGTATGTTCGTGTTGAGTTGAAATTAAAAGGTCAAAATATACTTCAAGGTTTAAGACTTTCGACTATACCCTACTTAGACGCTGGCCAAGTGAGCGAATTTAGCTGGATAGTCGAGGGAAAGGGATCGTTTGAAATT
This sequence comes from Rikenellaceae bacterium, assembly GCA_044433665.1. Taxonomy (GTDB): domain Bacteria; phylum Bacteroidota; class Bacteroidia; order Bacteroidales; family Rikenellaceae; genus Alistipes. The sequence continues at coordinate 23,183 of JAWXTJ010000012.1, read as the reverse complement.
GAAGCGGGTTCTCCTCAAAGTGGATATGCAGCAGAAATAGTAACTCTTTAAACTTAATTTACAATGAAAAAAATATTTGTAACAGCAATATTGAGCCTCTGCTTTGTGGTTAATCTTAGTGCTCAAACTAGAATATCGTCGGATACTTACTTTTCAGCTTTGGGTTCACCTGCAACCCCAAAGGTTAAAGCAAGTTGGAATTATTATCGTAATTTGAACCAAATTGAAAGCCTTTGCAAGGAGATTGCAGCGGCATATCCTGAGTTAGCTAAGGTCTACTCGATCGGTAAATCTTATGAGGGGAACGAGATGTGGGGAATGACAATTTCGGACTTTAGTGTGGGTGATCCAGATAAGAAGCCTGCAATTATGATTTTTGCCAATATCCACTCGAATGAGATTCAGGCTACAACAATGTCACTCTATACAGCGTGGTATTTAACTGAGATGTATGCTTCGAATGAATATATTAAGGAGTTGCTTCAGGATAAAACATTTTATATTGTTCCAACGATCAATCCCGATGCTAGAGAGTACTTTATGTATGAATCGAACAATCCTCACACTCCACGTGCAGGAATGATTCCAATTGATGCCGATAGAGATGGTTATATTGATGAGGATGGTTACGATGATCTCGATGGTGATAAGCACCTATTGCAAATGCGTATAAAAAATCCAAATGGCAGCTATATTATTGATCCGAATGATTCACGCAAGATGGTTCGTGTAGAGGTTGGTCAAAAGGGTGAATATGACGTTGTTGGCTATGAAGGATATGATAATGATGGTGATGGCAGAATCAATGAAGATGGCGTTGGTGGATATGATCCAAACCGAAATTTTGGTTACGGATGGGAGCCAAACCATATTCAAAATGGAGCATATAAATATCCACTCTCGATCATTGAGAATAGAAATGTTGTAGATTTTATTATCGCACATCCAAATATCGCAGCTGGCCAAACATATCATAATGCAGGAGGTATGATCCTTTCGCCTCCAGGTTCAATTGATGATTTTAATAGTGTTAGCCGCAGTGATAGAGCTGTATATAGCGCAATTTCGTCTAAGGGCGAGGAGATGATACCAGGGTATAAGGCGATGGTTATTTACGAGGATTTATACACAACTGTGGGTAGCGATATTGATTATCTTGGCCTTGGTTTAGGAATATTTACATATTGTAATGAGCTTCTATCGTCATTCGATATGTTCAACGGTAAATATAAAGGAGATCCAAGTGATGAGAAGAATGAGTTTGATGATCTTCTGTTGTTTGGAGATGCTTTTATTGATTGGAAAGAGGTTGAACATCCTCAATTTGGAACAGTTGAAATTGGCGGTTTCAAAAAGAACTTCGGTAGAATACATCCTGGTTTCTTGCTCGAATCGGCAGCACATAGAAATATGGCCTATACAATTTATCACTGTTTCCACACTCCAAAACTTACTATTGATTCGGTGAGTGAGAAGAGTCTAGCGGGTGGAATCACAGAGATTACAGCGACGGTAACAAATAGTCGCATGATCCCGACTCACTCGGATTGGGATATTAAAAACAAGATTATGAGACCCGATTGGATAACACTCGATGGAGCGGATATTGTAGCTGGTATGGTCGTTACAGATCGAATAATGGGTACAAGTGTAGAGCAGAAAAACAACCCTGAGAAGATGTTTGTTAGCAATATTGGAGGTAACTCTTCGGTAACGGTTAAATGGCTCGTTAAAGGTGCATCAAAGTATAAAATTACCGTTGATAGTCAACGAGGAGGCGTTGCAACCTATAACAAATAGTTCGGTGCAGAGATAATCTATTATGGATTCAAGAAAAGGAAGAGACGATGAGTTTCTTCCTTTTTTATTCACAACTATCTTCACAACACTCATTACGCCGCTCGACCTGTAGTCATCACTTTGCATCAAATTAAAAAGAGTGTAAATTATTGCTATTGTTTTTAACCTCGGTAGGTGAGGTGCGGTATTTCTGTTTGTGTGGAGACGGTTACGAGTTATATAATACTACCCTACTTTAGGTATAAAATAACCCCCATCAAGAAAAATTTGATGGGGGTTATTTTTATTGCTGCTCAGCGATAAACTCACGAGCTTTATCAAGAGCTACATTAATATCTGGACAGATATACTTCTCAGGAATATATTGGTCAAAATTAACATTTAATAGTGACTCTCGAACAGAATCATTAACTCCCGAAAGAATCACCTGAATATGCTCAGTAGAGGAGCTTCTAACTAAACTCTCAAGGTTATGAATACCTGTTTGATCCATAAATGGCACTTTACGCATACGAATGATTCGAACCGTAGCAGTACTACGCATACCTGCCATCACCTCGCTAAATTTATTAGCAACACCAAAGAAGAATGGACCATCAATCTCGTATACCTCGACACCTGCAGGAATACTCAATACCTCATTATTGTGGTGAATTTCACCCTCATCCGAAAGATCCAATCTATTTGTTGCAACAGAGACCTTAGTAACCTCAGCCATACGACGCATAAATAGAACCATCGCCATAATCATACCGACAAAAATTGCAATTGTAAGATCGAAAATAACCGTAAGCAAAAAAGTTGTAATCAAAACCGAAACATCACTTTTCGACCCCTTAAGCATAGATTTTATCGTATGCCAACCACTCATATTATACGACACAATCACAAGAACACCACCCAAACAAGCCATAGGAATATGTTGCGTCAAGGTGCCCAAAAACAACATAACCAAAAGCAGAGCTACAGAGTGAACAATACCCGAAACAGGAGTTGTTCCACCATTGCCAATATTTGTCATTGTGCGAGCTACGGCACCTGTCACAGGCATACCTCCAAATAACGGAGAGGCGATATTCGCAACACCTTGAGCCATCAGCTCTGTATTTGAGTTGTGCGTATCACCCGTAACACCATCCGAAACAACAGCCGAAAGCAACGACTCAATAGATCCAAGAATAGCCAAGGTCGCAGCATAAGGCAAAAGTTGACGAACGGTATCAAAGCACATTGGAATAAGCGTTGGCTTGGGAAGCGATCCGCTAAAAGATCCAATCGTTTCAATATCATCAACTCCCGCATAACGACTCAAATAGTATGAAACGGCGGTAACCGAGACAATAGCAATCAACGACCCAGGAAGTTTGCGAGAGACGCGAGGCGAGAGGATAATTATCAATATGGTAGCAAGACTAACAAAAATCGAACTCCATGTATAAGTGTCGAAAGCTGCAATATAAGCGCTCCAACTACTAATAAAATCAGCTGAATCAGTGTGCAGTGTAAGACCAAAAAGATCTTTGATCTGCGTAGTGAAGATCGTCACGGCAACTCCAGCTGTATAACCTATAATAATTGGATAAGGGATAAATTTAATTACAGCACCTGCTTTAAGCAGTCCCATAAGTATCATTATAACACCCGCCATACAAGTGGCTACCATAAGTCCCTCGACACCATAAGTCTTTACAATACCGTAAACAATAACGATAAATGAACCCGTTGGGCCTCCAACTTGAACCGAGCTACCACCCAATAGTGAAACAATAAATCCGCCAATAATTGCCGTAATAAGGCCATTCTCGGGACTTAATCCCGAAGCAATACCAAAGGCAATCGCCAACGGCAAAGCGACAATACTGACGATTACTCCACCCGTAAGGTCACCAATAAATTTTTGACGAGAGTACCCTTTCAGTGATGTCAATAATTTTGGATAAAAATCAATATATTCTCTCATAAGTTTTAATATAACTGGTTATGCGCTGGCAAAGTTACAAAAAATAGCCCATTGTGTTCTCTTTATTAAAAAAAATTACAAAATATTAACTATTTAAGTAGGGTAAAACAATTATTAGTGTATTTTTAAGAGTATTATTGGAGATGAGATTTTTGCTATTGAATCGAAAATATAGTTATTCTATATTGAGATTTAATAGTGAAAAATATCGTTCCAAGAGTGGTTTTAAAAATATAACAATAATTGTTTTACCCTACTTATGTGTAGATCTCAGCGATAAAATGTGCCATGAGACCCCAATGGCAATAAAAAATAATAATATTTGAATATAAAAACGCTCTTCACCAATATAACATATAGAACAGAGTATCGTCGACCATAAAATAAGTAACGATACAATCTTAGCTTTAAGAGGAATAATTTTATGTTCTCGATAATTTCGAATATATTGTCCAAGATATTTATTGCCAAGCAGCCAATCATATAATCTTGGAGATGAGTGCATATATAACGTTGCCGACAGCAGCAAAAAAGGCGTTGTCGGAAGAAGTGGTAAAACTATACCGAGCACACCAAGCATCAACGAGAGTGTGCCCAAAACAATAAAAAGAGCTTTCATGGGTGTAAAAATAGAAAAATTATTTTATTTAACATATAAGTAGTGTAAAACAATTATTGCAATATTTTTAGAAGCACTCTTGGAGCGATATTTTTCACTGTAAAATCTCAATATAGAATAACTATATTTTCGATTCAATAGCAAAAAATCTCATCTCCAATAGCACTCTTAAAAATACACCAATAATTTTTTACCCTACTTAATTTTCTGCACAAAAATAGCTTAGCCACCATATTGAAGGATAATATGATGGCTAAGCTATTTTACTTAAGTGAAAATCTTTACTCCTCGATAATCACACGGAAACCTACGTTGTATACTCTTTGGTATGGATAGTATCCTCTACGAGAGTGTGAAGTTGATTTCTTTGGACGATCAAGAGACGAACCTCCACGAACTGTTTTATATTCGGCCTCCTCTTTGCTCTTACCATATGGATAAGGTAGATAATCTGAACGAGTCCACTCAGCAACGTTTCCGTGCATGTCGTAAAGACCAAATGGGTTAGCATCATAGCTCGCACCCTTAACTTGGATTAGACTACCATCATCTACACTCTCATCCTTAGGCAAGAAAGTATAATGCTTATACATTGCGTTGTTTGGCTTCATTGGTTGTGGATCCATACCTGCAACTGCAAAAAGAAGTGTTGTTTTATCTGCCATATTCTCTTTGCTGCCGAAGTCTGAATTTAGACTACCATACCAGAAATCTGTGTCGGTTCCTGCACGACAAGCCCACTCCCATTGCGACTCAGAAGGTAGAGTGATATTAAGTCCAGTCTGCTTGCTCAACTCCTCACAGAATGCCATCGCCTCGTTCCAGCTTACACGAATAACTGGTTGCTCAGGTAGGAATGCAGGATAACCTGGATTGATATGATCTTTCCATTGTTGATCCATATAACGGCTTGTGTGGTCTGGGAAAAGAACATTATATTGTTCATTCGAAACCTCAATCTCACCCATCCAGAACTCCTTGTCGATAGATACCTTACCCGCTGGTTTGGCATCATTCTCGCCCTTGTTGCTTCCCATTACGAAGTCTCCAGCAGGGATACGTACAAAGTTCATCTTAACACCATTGCCAATCTCGATTGTCTTTTTGTCTGCGTCAGCTGTAGCCTCAAATGGCCAATTCTTAACCTTCACATCCTTAACTTTCGCCTCCTTTACAGGTTTTGGCATCTCAGCTTCGATCTTACCTTTGCTCTCAAGAAGCGCAGTGTAATCTTCAATCTCTTTTCTCCAATCAACACTTGCTCCATTTGCATATGTATCTGTCAAATGAATACGTCTTGCATACTGATCTTGACCACAAACAGGAACCTTTTTAGGTGTGTTATCATTGAAGTAACCCTTGTCAGGTGCATTGAAGTCAATCCAGTTGTAAAGTGCATGCCACTCCTTATCTGTTAGCTCGACATTATAGTGACCCTTCTTAAGCATACGAACAAGTTCGCTTGTGTTAGGGTGATACTCATATGGACTAAGTACAGGTTGGTCACCCTCTCCTCCTTGACGGTGGATATATGGATGGAAGTTCAAATATGATTTTCCAAAACCGAACTTATCTTTTGTAGTATCCGAAAGATCAAATGCCTCATTGCCATTATGACAAGCTACACAAGCTCTATCTAAAATTGGTTGGATTTGCAAATCGAATGTCATTGGACGCAAACCACCCTCAGGAGGTGTAAGCTGATGTGGCTGTATTGTCGAAGCAATAACACGCTTAGGCATAGCTATTTGATTCAAATCCTCGTGACAACCTACACACGAAACAACCTCACCTGGCATACCAGTAAACCAGCTTCGCATCCACTGCATTGCTGCTCCATCTTTACCCACAGGTTGAATTGCAATAGGAGTATTCGCAGGAACCTTAAACAATGCTGAACCATCCTCTTCGATAGGTGCAGTACCCAACAATCGTTTAATATCCCAACCTGACTGAATACCGTGCCAGTTATGGTCAGAGACAGTCTCCAAGTAAGCATACTCATATGCAAAGATACGTAGCTCCTTAACACTTCCACGAGGCACACCTGGCAGACCTTCACCCTCGTAAATATCTTGGATAAATATTGTAGACTCCTTATCACCAAGGACTACCCTATCTGGAATCGCTGGAGGTGTTTCACTCTTACGAATTGCCAATGGTGAGATTACGCCCTCACCCTCAGCCTCATATAAGCAGGTCACATTATCGAAAACATCGACTAAATATACTCCCCACAATGACTCTGCGGTAAGTTTAGCAGCTACCAAGAAGTATTTATCATTAAGTGGTGTAGGTTTAATAAATTGAGGCCATACATCATCCACTAATCTATCTTTCAGAACCTCCTCGATCTCCTCGCCACGATATGGGATCTCTTGCAACATACCCGCTGCACCCTTACGTGATTTCTTTGGATCGAACAATATCAATCGACCAGAACGAGCTACACCATGGTGACCCGAAACAATACCGACAAAAGCTGATGAGTGACCAGGGATTGACTCCATATCGAACACGCTATTTGGGAACATGTAACCACTTCCATATAATGCACGTTGCTCAGTACCATCAGGGTTCATCGTCATTACGATACGTGAATAGTAGTGAGTAAGGTCAGTATACTCCCAACGAGTATACATCACTTTACCATCATTTGTAATTGTTGGATTCCAGTTTGCATCTTGGTCAAATGTCAAGCGACGGAAACTCTTCGTGTCTGGAGTGTAAAGAACCATATTACCCACAGGGTCAAGTCCATTTACGCAAGGTACAGCTTGGTAACCAATATTTGAAGTTACGATAATGCGTCCATTAGGTAAATAGGTACCATCATAAAACTCAATATCTGGTTCAGGGATCTCCATAAGTTTCTTTGCACCACCATTTTTAAGATCTGTCTCAAATACATTCCAACGACCATCCTCTTGAATTCCCGTAAACATCGCTCTATCAGCATCCCAGTGTAGACGCAAATCCGAAATTGGAGATCCATTAGTTGGTTTATATACTGTGCGGATTTGAGTATTACCCTCTTGTACACCCGACAAAACCGACACAGAAGCATCATATTCGCTACGTATTGCAGACTCTTGATTACTATAGTTACTAATTTGTGTTCCAAGCGATGGAGTCATGATCTTACGAGCATCAGTACCTATTTTAAATCGAGCCATCAAGATGTCGCTACCAAGAAGTGGATTTGCAAAAATCAACTTATCACGAAGCGCTAGAGCAGCCTCAGCCTTATCAATATATGTAATATCACCTTTAGAAATCGCACCTTTCACCTCAGCGAAACTACTTGCCAACTCATCATACATAGCTTTGTTTGCTGCATAATCAAATGAAGAGTTAGATTTCATATCATCAAGATAAAGAGATAGAGCCTCAAGATTCACCCACTTCAACTTCTCGTTAAGCTCACTTAGTGTCATCATCTCATTGACAAGGTCGATATATGCTATAGCCTGTGTTTTAGCCTCCAAAGAGGTATACTCCTCGATCTTTGTTCGGTAATAATCCTTATTTACAGTAGCCGCAAACTCAACAACTCTATCAGCGATACTCTTCTCAACATTTACACCCTCAGCAGGGAATACATACTCGTCGAAGAGTGTACACGATTGATACAAGAATTTTTTCATCGCCTCGCTATGCTCAGGTGCCATAGTCTCGAAAAGAACACTCTCATCAAGACGCTCATCTCTTAGCGAAATGATAACAGTTGTTACCACACGACCACCATCCTCGGCACCAACCTCAGCCTCGAAGCTCTTATATTGTCCATCTAGCTTATAAATGATTTTACCCTCAGCTTGTACGCAGATTCCTCTATCATACGACTTGCCATTGATTGCGATTTTTCGATTGTGACCTCTATTAATATCATATACAGGTGAATAATCGTAACCAATCTCAAAGTCAGGAGTAAGATCTGTTAACTGAATTTTATTGCCTTGAAGATCAGTTAAAATCGGATTTCCAACAGCCGCAAAGTCACCAACATTTCCATCACGAGCATCACTTGCTGTGATAATAAATCTTTCGACACCCGTAAGGTCAAAGGTAACTTTCTCGGCATCCGTTTTGAGTCTCTTCACCTCACTGTAATATGGCTTGACTCCTTTGATTTTGCCATCTTCAATGTTTTGGCGCAACTCTACCACAGCCTCCTGCCATGTCTTAGCACCCTTTGTCTGAGCTGTCAGTGGTATCACCATTGCAACCAACATCAGAGACATAAATAGTTTTCCGATAAATCGCATAAAATATTAATTTAGTTAGTTTTAGTTAAATTGCTTTTTATTAAATATAGATTGAAATAGAGGTTCATATCTTCACAAAGATAATATATTTTTATTATATTTCACCTATAAATTAAAATTAAATATACATCAATCATAAAATTTAGTATAATATTTAACTACCACACACTCTTTCGCATGTTTCAATTTGTAAAATTAAGGAGACTCTAATAAATTTTGAACTTTAATTTTTATCCAATAATTGCCTATTTTTGTTTTTTGAGACCATTGCAAAAACTTAAGTTTAGACAGTGTTTTTCATACTTATACACCAAATCTTTATAACCATATATAATACAGTGTATTACAGCGATGCACATAGACGGGGTTTGGCGATTATTTATTCAGAATAAGTAGTTTTTAACCCGTTTTGGGAATATAGCACTAATCTTATGTAGGGAGTTATGTAGTCCGTTTTTGGGGTGCGAGGCTCTCGGATTAAGGTTTAACTTATAAACGTAAAGGTGCTATGTTTACAATCAACATTAAGGGTAAGGAGAACCCAAAATCTCCAGAGCTGGCAAAGCTCGAAATGGTCTTTTTTAAGAGTAGGGCTTTTTACCAAAAAGGGACTAATCTCGACTAATTTTTACAAATTGTAGAGAAACCCCGTCAACAAAATATTTCCTAATACGCTATATTACTACAAGTTACATAATATTATACTGTAAACTCTAAAAAGTACCTAACCTGATAATTTCAGGTTAATATATACAGCATAAGTTATCGAGGTTTAAGTTTGTAGGGATTTGAGATTTTTTCTCTTTCACTGTCTCGGTAAAAGAAATTCAAAATTTCTCCTACAAATTTAAATTTAATCGTGACTTTTTATCCGATTTTTACAACAACTTTTTCTCTGGTCAAACATCCATTTTCAGGTGGGGCAATTTCACCGTTTTTAACGGGTCAATTTCCTCCGTTTTTGGCGGGTCAGTTTAAATCGTTTTTAGGGGGTCAATTTCGCTGGGTTTTCCACTTAGGTGGTTAAACCTTGATGATTTTTAAAAAATCAGTATTTTAACGTATTATATTCTTAATTTATATTTATACCTTTGTTATCCTAAATCTGCTTAAGAAAGTGGATTTTGAGAGGGGTATATAAATTAAATAATATATATTTTGAGCAAATTTTTCGATCAACTTCATTTAGATGTCCGTTTTGAGGAGGGATTGGTCGCTTGTATAAATTGCGGTGTCTGCACTGCGGTTTGTCCAGCGGCTGAGTTCTATAATTATGATCCTCGTCAAATCGTTGACACGGTGCAGAGCCGTGATGAGAATGCAATAGAGGCTCTGTTGAAAAGCGAGACAATATGGTATTGCGGTGAGTGTATGTCTTGCCGTCCTCGTTGTCCTCGGGGTAATACTCCAGGTTACGTTATTCAAGCTCTTCGTGATCTGTCACAACGCTCTGGACTCTTTGTTGAATCGGAGAAGGGTCGTCAACAGTTGGCTCTAAAGCGTGTTATCGGTCAAGGGATTGTCGATAATGGATATTGTTTGACTCCTCGGGCGATAGATCCAAATCTTCATCCAGAACAAGGACCTGTGTGGAGGTGGATTTATGATAATCATGAGGATGTTTTTGCTCTATTTACAGATAATTACTCGTCGAGTGGAGCTGGTCCCGTTCGCAAGATTGGGGATGAGACAATGGATGAACTTCGCAATATTTTGGAGCAGACAGGCTGCATGGAGTTCTTCGACACTATCGAGAAACACTCGGATCGCAAAGCTAAGGAGATGGGCTTTGATGGAGCTGATGAGGAGTATTTAAAACATATCTCTACAACAAATAGTGGTAACCATCAGTAACTCAATTATGAAAAGAAATTCTTGGCAAGAGTACCAAAAGAAAATAGCTGACGATAACTATTTTTATGTTCGTAGCTGCATACGTCAAAACTTTTTTCCAGGTTCGGAGCAGGCATTCTTGAAGATGCTGAGCGGTGATCTGAATAGAAAAATATTTGATGACCCTAAACATACTTCATGCACTGGCATTGGCTATCACTCCGATATTATCCCTTTGGAGTCGATTATGGCTGTTGTGGCTCGTCAGTTTGCGCTTATGACCGATTCGGGGTATGATAATTTTATTAGCTCGTGTATCACGTCATTTGGTATCTATACTGAAATATTGGCAACATGGGCTGAATTCCCTGAGACCGAAGAGAAGACTCGTGAGAATCTATTTAAGGCTACTGGGCGTGAGTTTAAAAAACCAGCCTCTTTGGCACATACGTCGGATGTTATTTTTCACCATCGTGAGCAGATCGCTCAGCAAGGAGTTCGCAAATTAATCAATGTCAAGAGCGGAGAGCCTTTGCGAGGAGTTGAACATATTGGCTGCCATTATGCTAAAATCTTCCCGAAATCGGGTGTCGGAGGTTCTGAATTTCCATATGTTTTGGCTGGAATGATCGAGGCTTGGGGTGGTGAGGTTGTCGACTATCCAGAGCGTCGTCACTGTTGCGGTTTTGGCTTTAGAAACTATCTTGTTCAAGCAAATAGAGGTTACTCGATTGCCAACTCAATGAAGAAATTTGAGTCGATGGCTCCCTATAAGCCAGATTTTATCTTGACAAATTGTCCTGGTTGTGGAATGTTCCTCGATAAGTGGCAATATACCATAGCTGAGATGGGCGGAAGCATATATGGAGCCGACAATTGCGGAATTCCTGTGCTCACCTATGAAGAGTTAGCTGGTTTGGTCTTAGGTTACGATCCTTGGGAACTTGGAATGCAGATGCACCAAGTGGACGTTGAACCTCTACTCGATAAATTGGGCGTAGAGTATGATCCAGCGAAGAAATATCTGGGTAAAAATGGAAAATATATTGGTAAACCTGAGAGCGCAATTATTAACTGCGGTTCTAATTTTAGGATGATTAAATAGAAATATGAAGAGAGTTATAATAGTAGGTGGTGGCATTGCAGGAATGCAGACGGCTATCTCACTTTCAGAGTTGGGATTCAAGGCTACAATAGTTGAAAAGAGTGATAAGTTGGGTGGTAAACTCAATGATTGGTATAAATTATTTCCATCGTTCACCTCGGCTCAAAGTGTTGTAGATGAGCTTGTCGAGCAGATGAAAAAATTTGACATTGAGGTTATCTATAATAGTTGCGTAAAAAAAGTTGATCCGAAGAGTGTTACTTTATCTTCAGGCGAAATATTATCGTGTGATGCTTCGGTTATTTGCAATGGTTTCAAATTATTCGATGCAAGAATAAAGGAAGAATATGGTTACGGACTATATAATAATGTAATCACAAGCCAAGAGTTGGAGTCGATGTTCAAGAGTGAGAGCGTGGAAGAGAATTTTGGAGAGTCTCCAAAGAGAATCGCCCTGCTTCACTGTGTGGGTTCTCGTGATGAGAAGGTTAACCAAAGACACTGCTCAAAGGTGTGTTGCATAACAGGTGTGAAACAAGCGATTGAGCTAAAAGAGCTATATCCCGAGTGTGAAATTTTTAACTTTTATATGGATATTCGCATGTTTGGACTTGGCTTCGAGCAACTTTATAGAGATGCTCAAGTGGATCATAATGTTCACTTCGTCAGAGGTAGAATTTCGGAGGCTAGTGAAACATTCGATGGACGTATTTATATTAAATCTGAGGATACACTCATTGGTCGACCATTGAGAATGACGGTCGATAAGTTGATTCTTTTGGTGGGAATATGCTCTCAAAGTGAGAATGGCGGATTCGCTCAAAATCCAGATATTGAGCTTGGTAGAGGTGGATTCTTGGAGCCTAAAGATCTATTTAATAATGTCTGCAACTCTTCTTGCGAAAGTATTTTTTATGCTGGAGCGGCAACCTCACCAAAAACCGTCGGTGAGAGTTTAGCTGAAGGCAGCAGAGCAGCGATGCAGGTGGCTAAATATTTGAAATAATGATTCAGTGGGGATATGGCATATCTACGCCTAGGGCAATAGATATGGATAAAAACGATATGAGCATCTCGGAGCAGATACTTCGTGAGATGCCTGAATTGCAGAGTTGCATTGCGTGTGGAGCTTGCACTGCAACATGTACAGCAGGTGCAATTACAGATTTCAACTTCCGCAAGGCTCACACCTTGGTTCGTCGTGGCGAATATAAAGAGGTGAGTCAAATGTTGAGCAACTGCATGTTATGTGGAAAATGTCGTTTAGTTTGTCCTCGTGGAATCAACACCAGAGCAGTCGTATTACTTATAAAACAAAAATTAGCAGATCATAAATAATGACTTACTACGCCCACTTTATAATTCCATTTACGCTTGGTGTAATTGTACTCTTTGCGATAGTTATCTTTAACTATTGCAAGTGGTTGTATGAGCTGCCACGAGAGCAAAAGCAGCTAATATATAAAGGTGTTTTTTCGAAAAAGAGCATTGATGCTATTCGTGAGGTCTTTATGGAGTCGCTATTGCACCGAAGAATTTTCAAAACAAATCCTCTTTTGGGTTATATGCACATGAGCCTTGCCTTTGGTTGGTTTTTGCTTATTGCCGTAGGTTGGATTGAAACTACAGCATATCTTGGTGGAGAGATGGTTCCTCCGCATATTCATGTCTTTTTCAAATACTTCTCTAAGGGTTTAGAACATAATCATGCAGTTGTAGATTTTGGATTTATTATGGATCTATTACTACTTTTTGTCCTTACGGGAGTTGCCTTAGCTTGGTTTAAACGTTTGCGTTCTAAGTCGCTTGGAATGCGAAAAACGACTAAACATACGCTCGGTGATAAGATTGCACTTTCTGCTCTATGGTTTGTATTTCCATTGCGATTGCTTGCCGAGAGTACAACTTCGGCAATTTGCTCAAGTGGAAGTTTTTTAACGGGTAGTCTTGGTTCTCTATTATCGAAGATTTTGAATCCTGATGGTTTGGTAATTTTGGAGAATATATCATGGTGGGCTTATTCGGCTGCTCTTGGACTCTTCTTTGTTTCGATGCCTTTCTCTCGTTATATGCACATTTTCACGGAGATACCTCTTATCTTTTTGCGTCATTATGGGATTAAGAGCGGGGATAAAAAGAGTAGTTTTGATAATTTCCAGCTTCAAGCCTGTTCTCGTTGCGGAATATGTATAGATCCATGTCAATTGAGTCGTGATGCTCTGATTAATAATGTTCAAAGTGTCTATTTTATTCGAGATAGACGATATGGCAATCTTAAATCGGAGGTGGTTGACAACTGTTTGATGTGTGGAAGATGCGCTGAGGCATGTCCCGTAAATATTGACGTTAACACATTAAGATTAAATTCAAGAGCTGAGATGAGAGATGGTCTCTCTGAATCAAAATATGACTATCTCAAAAGCGTCGACACCTCATCTGGAGAGGGTCGAGTTGGTTACTTTGCAGGGTGTATGACGCAACTAACACCAACAATTTTAAGATCTATGGCTGCAATATTTGAGGCTGTGGGTGAAGATGTATGGTGGGCAGATCGTAATGGCGGAGTCTGCTGTGGTCGACCATTGAAACTATCGGGAGAGCTTACAGCAGCTAAAAAATTGATGGATTTCAATGAGGAACTATTTATAAAACATGGAATTACCACACTTGTTACCTCATGTCCAATATGTTTGAAAGTATTTAAAGAGGAGTATAATCTCGAAGGCATTGAGGTGTTACATCATTCTGAATATTTCGAAAGGTTGATCTCGGAAAAGCGACTAAATTTGCCAAAGTCGGAGTTGAAATATACTTATCATGATCCATGCGAATTGGGGCGAGGCAGTGGCATATACGATCAGCCACGTCAAGTAATCTTTAATGTGGGTGATATAATTGAGCTAAATGAAAATAGAGAGATGGGATATTGCTGTGGATCGAGCTTAGCAAATTTACAAATATCAGATCAGCAACAATTGATGATTAGCTCAGCTTTGTCTGAAAGAATAACAGAGACCAAAGCTGATGCTGTTGTGAGCGCTTGTCCACTCTGCAAGAAAGCTATAGCTCGAAGTTCGAAGATTCCAGTTTATGATATTTCAGAGGTTGTTGCATCGGCACTTCTTAAAGAGTAAGAATCTGTTTAAGTTTTTCTCGCTAAAATTGTTTAGAGAGATGTTGCTTTAATTTTCTCTCTTTGTGCGAGGCGCATAGCAATAGCTATGTAACGAGTGCAAAGAGAGAAAAGTGAAGTGACAGATCCTTAACAAATTAGATGAGAGAAATTTAAACAGATTCTAACTATCTAAATATCATCGAGAATGTAACCCTGTCTACCTGATTTGACGTGAGTTGTAAACTTCCATTGTGAAGCTGCATAATCTGCTTCGAGATACTCAAACCAACACCTTTACCACCTTTTTTGGTGGTGAAGAATGGTAAAAATAGATTCTCAACAACTTCAGGCTCAATTTTAGCTCCATTGTTAGTTATCTCGATTACAATATTTTCATCCTCTTGAATATAGGTTTTTATATCTATTCTCTTCTCCGCTTGCGATTCAATTGCTTGCACTGCGTTTTTTAATACGTTGACTATAACCTGCAAGATCATATTTTCATCGGCATAGAGCATTGTATCTTCTGGATCGAATGTAAGTGTAAGATTTACATCTTCGGGGCAGATCAGTGTTGCAAGATTCTCAATTAATGGCTTAACCTCGAATGGTGATTTCTCTGGTTGTTTGGTGCGGGTAAAGCTGCGATAATTTTCAACGAATGAAATTAGGCTTCTGTTGGTTTGGCAAATTGTGGCTAAACCTTGCTGCATCTCGGGATCACGATTCATTGTTATCAACGTCTCACTCAGAGAGGTTATTGGAGCTAGAGAGTTCATTATTTCGTGTGTCAAAATTCTTGACAATTTACTCCATGCCTCTAGCTCTTTACTCTCAAGAACGCTATTTAAATTGTTAATCACCACAATTTTAAGCCTCTTATCCTCTAAGTCGATATATGAGGCTAAAATTGAATATGTGGAATCGCCCCGATCATTGTGACATGTTGCTTGCAGTGGCATATTTGGGCGAGATAATTGGATTTTATCAGCTAAATCTGTCGAGATATTCGAAATGTGATTTATATGTCCGATAACCTCCAAATCGAGCATCTTGTGCATTGCAACATTGGTTTGATATACATTTCCATCGTCGTTCAAGATTATAATTCCGCTATCAATGCTATTTACAATATGTTCATAATATTTCTCTCTCTGCTCGGAGCGGATCTTGGCATTGGTCAATATCTCTTTAATTCGATTGAGCAGAGCATTGAGTGAGCGCTCCTTAATTGATCCGTTGAGTTCAGGAAAGCTAAAGGCATAATCATCACAATCTATCGCATTGAACATAAAATCTATCTTTTGTTGTGAAGCATTATATATGTCTATAAGTCTAAATATAGAAAATATAGGGATAATGATAGCCGCAAAAAATACCAAACTCTTCATAAAGGCCAAAATCACAGCACCTACGAGGCCTATAATAAGCATCGAAAGCACAAATGTGAAGTTATTGAAGAGAAATTTCATTGATATTATAATTTATATCGTTTAATTTTATTGTAAAGTGTTTGACGTGTAACACCCAAATCTTGAGCTACGGATGACATATTGCCTGCATTACGCTCAATAGCTAGTTTGATTGTTTGACGCTCTAGTTTCTCCAGGGTTATTATTTGAGAGGAATCACCATTTTCCTCTGCTTGTGATTTTTCTGTTGCGGCTTTTAATAATAGATCGGGATATTCAATTTTACTACCTTCGCAAAGTATTACAGCCTTCTCAATTGTATGTTGTAGCTCTCGAATATTTCCTGCCCACAAGTGTGCGGTAAGTGCTTTGGTTGCCTTTTCGCCGAAATCATTTATTGGCTTTTGATAACGATTGGCGTAATCTCGCAAGAACCTATTGGCCAAGGGTATAATGTCATCTTGACGATTTCGAAGTGATGGTAGCTCAATTTGAATTGTATTTATTCGATAAAATAGATCCTCTCGGAATTTTCCCTCAGCAACCATCTTTTCAAGATTCTGATTTGTTGCACAAACTAAACGCACATCAACACCTATGGGGGTATTGCTTCCGACTCTGACAACCGTTTTACTCTGCAAAACTGTTAATAGTTTTGCTTGAAGATGATATGGCAAATTGGCAATTTCGTCAAGAAAAAGTGTGCCTCCATTTGCAGCCTCAAACTTACCTACCCTATCGCCTGTTGCTCCCGTGAATGAGCCTTTTGCGTGACCGAAGAGTTCGCTTTCGAAGAGCGTTTCGGTGATAGCACCCATATCGACTGTGATGAGTGGTTGCTGTGAGCGCATTGAGAGTGCGCAAAGTTCTTTTGTGAGTACCTCCTTACCTGTTCCATTTTCGCCTGTAATCAAGATATTTGCATCTGTTACAGCAACCTTTTCAATTGTTTCACGCAGGCGAAGCATTCGAGGAGTTTCACCCCAATACATCTGTTTTGAACCGACGATTGTGTGGTTGTTTCTAACAGCTCGTCTATCTTTGTATACCTTTTGTAAAGTGCTTATTAATTTGGTGTTATCCCATGGTTTAACAATGAAATCAGATGCTCCACGCTTAATCGCCTCCACAGCAAGTTCAATATCTGCATAGGCTGTAAACACAACAACTGGAATATTTTTGTTCAACTTCTTAATCTCCTCAAGCCAATACAAACCCTCATTTCCACTATTTATTGATGCTGTGAAGTTCATATCGAGAAGTATCACATCAATATTATGTTTTTTAATTGTGGAAATAATAGTGTTGGGCGACGAGAGCAAAACGACCTCTTCAAAATAAGAGCTCATCAATAACCTCAGAGCCGATAAAATTGCTTTATTATCGTCCACCACTAATAGTTTGCCTTCTGGTTTCATTCGGTTGTGAATTTGTTAAAAAAAAGAGAAAATGTAACATCTGGAAAAGCAAAGTTACATTAAACTTTTAAAGATGGTGCACTCTACAGAAAAAAAATATTTTTATTTTTCGTATAAAAGTGTCTAAAATCTTTACACCAGTGTCAAAAAATTAGACACTTTTAAAATGCACCCTTTCCACAATTTGCTCATTATTAGCCGATTGCAAGTTTGGCACGCAATATGTGTCTAAAATAGGCAAAACAGCAAAACAATGAAGAAAATTATTACAATTACAGCACTCTTAGCTTTTGCAACCATAACAATAGCTGAGGCACAAACCACGATGACTCTACAGGAGGCTATGCGCTATGCTGTAGAAAATAGCACCTCAGTTTCAATTCAAGAGCTAACGAATAAAAATACTCACCAAGATAAGATCTATGCCGTGGCATCGCTTTTTCCCTCTTTAAGCGCATCATCGAGCCTATATAACTCTTATGGACGTTCGATAGATCCCGAGACAAATACCTACACCACCATCGGAAATGTCTCAAATTCATATAGCCTATCCACATCTTTAACTGTTTTCAGTGGTCTAACGAAGATTAATAGTGTTAAGGCGGCCAGAATTGGTGAGCAATCGGGAGAGTATTCATTGCAACAGATAAAAGATGCAACGGCTTTAAGTGTAATGCAACTATATTTTGATGTTATCTATTATGGCCAAAGTGTCGATTTGATGAGAGAGCAAAAGGAGGCCTCTGAAAAGGTTTTAACCTTAACCCGTAGACAAGCCGAGTTGGGGATAAAGAGTGAAGCTGATGTAGCCTTGTCAGCAGCACAAGTTGCCTCTTATGATCTTCTGCTCACACAGCAACAAAACCTATATACTCAAACTCAACTCGACCTAAAAGAGGCGATGAACTTCCCTTTTGACGATCAATTATCTCTTGCAGAGGAGCCAACGATGATTATTCACGCTTCAAACTCAGAGTTTTTGATCGAAGCAAACCCAGAGTATCAAGTAGCTAAATCTCAACTTATGGAGAGTGAAGTAAATTTAAAGATTGCTCGTGGAGGATACTACCCTACTTTTGGTTTAGGTGCTGGATATAATAACTATTATTATACCAGCATGGCTGATGGTTATGTTGCAACGAGCTTCACGAAGCAGCTTCAAACAAATTATGGTTATTATCTTTACGCCTCTCTTTCGATTCCAATTTTCAATAAGCTATATACTCGAACATCTGTTACCCGTTCACGCAATAATCTTCGTTCAGCACAACTTCAACTATACAAAACCGAGCTAAGCATCAATAAATCAGCTCGTGAGGCGATACTTCAACGAGATAACTCATTTAAAGAACATATAAGCGCCGAAGCTAAAGTTGAAGCCAACGAATTAGCCTACACAGCTATGCTTCGACGATTTGAACAAGGCGTATCAAGCATTATAGACTTGCAAACCAGCGCCAATGATCTACTTCAAGCTAAAGCCGAAGAGTTAAGATCAAGATTAAACTACCAAATAAAATGCCGCCTGGTTGACTACTACAGCGGAAAACAACTTATAAGTAGTGAAAAACAATTATTGCCATATTTTTAAGAGCACTCTTGGAGCGATATTTTTCACTATTAAATCTCAATATAGAATAACTATATTTTCGATTCAATAGCAAAAAATCTCATCTCCAATAGCACTCTTAAAAATACACCAATAATTATTTTACCCCACCTTGAAGAATAATATAAATATAAAATCATGGATATTTTAATTGAACAACCCAAAGGCATTAAAGCTATTTTTAGAGTGAAGAACCTACCTTACGCATTTGGAGGTATACTTTTAATTTTTATTGCGTGGCTTCTGTTGCGAGACAATTCAGCAACACTGCGCATTAATGCCAAAACAATTGCCATCGAGACAGTTAAATTTGGTGAATTTAATGATTATGTACGTATTACAGGTCAAGTACAACCAATTAGTTCAGTGCAACTTAGTCCTCAGGAGGGCGGTATTGTTGAGAAAATATTTGTCGAGGAGGGTGCAACGGTCAAAAGAGGCGATGTATTGGTTTTGCTCAGCAATAACAACCTCAACCTATCAATCTTAGATAGCGAAGCACAATTGGCCGAAAAACAAAATTTCTTGCGTAACACCCAAATAACAATGGAGCAAGAGCGTCTGAGCCTCAACCAGGAGCGCCTACAATTGGAGTTAGATGTTAAGCGTAAATATAGAGCCTATCAGCAACAAGAGGCATTATATAACGATAAACTTATCGCTCGTGAAGATTGGTTAATGGCCAAGGAGGATTACGAACTAGCTGTAAGCAGTCGTAAATTAATCTTGGAGCGTCAAGTGCAAGATAGTATTTATCGCACAGTTCAAGTTGAGCAGATGGAAGAGAGCCTCGAAAATATGCAGCGCAATGTGATGCTCGTTCGTCAAAGAGTCGATAATCTACATGTGAAATCACCAATCGACGGTGAATTGGGTCTCTTGGAGATTGTTCTTGGTCAGTCGTTAAATTCTGGTGAAAAGATCGGTCAGGTAAATGATCTTTCAAACTTCAAGATCGAAGCTCTTATCAACGAACACTATATCGACCGTGTAAATGCAGGACTCTCAGCCGCTTTCGAGCGAGGAGGCGAAACATTCGAAACGGAACTACGCAAAGTCTATCCAGAAGTGCGTGAGGGGCAGTTTCGAGCCGATTTCAAATTTGTTGCATCACGACCAGAAAATATTCGTGCAGGTCAAACATATTATCTAAATTTGCAACTTGGAGCACCCTCTGAGGCTGTGATAATCCCAAGAGGATCGTTCTATCAGTCGACTGGAGGCAACTATATTTTTGTGTTGGACGAAGCGGAGGGTA
This sequence comes from Rikenellaceae bacterium, assembly GCA_044433665.1. Classification (GTDB taxonomy): domain Bacteria; phylum Bacteroidota; class Bacteroidia; order Bacteroidales; family Rikenellaceae; genus Alistipes. The sequence continues at coordinate 2,786 of JAWXTJ010000012.1, read as the reverse complement.
AAGCCTATAAACGTCCGATAAAGATAGGTCGTCAGAATCCTCAATATTATGAGGTTGTCGAGGGGTTATCGGCAGGTGAGAAGGTGATCGTATCGAGTTATGAGCAATATGGAGATAATGAAATATTGCTTTTAAATTAGGTGAGTTAAATTAAACAGAGAGATATTTTTACACAAAAAACAAATTAGAGTAAATAAATATGAAATATATATTCAATAATTTTTTCGCAACGCTTCGTCGTTATAAGGTATCAAGCACATTAAATATATTTGGTCTTGGAGTAGCACTCGCTTCGCTCTATTTAATTGCTGTGCAGGTTAATTATGATTTAAATTACAATCGGAATATTCCCGATTCTGATAGAGTATATGAGCTACATATCTCAAGTGGTTTGAGTCAAGGTAAATATTCACAATATATCTCACGCCCCATTGCTCAAATAGTTATCGAGACACTTGTCGGAGTTGAGAAAATTGGAGTAATTTCAACCATGATCCCAAGTAGCCTTTATAATCTGAATCAAAATAGTGACGACATAAAGGCGGTTCATATCCGCACCGCAATTTTAACACCAGATATGATCGACATTATAGGTATTGAAATTGTGCAAGGTAATATCGAGGAATTTTTAGATGATAAGGCTCAGTTAACTGTTATTATAGCCGCTTCAGCAGCCCAAGAGTTTAATATCGAGGTGGGTGATAATCTATATCGCCCCTCTGAGGAGAAGTTCCAAAAAGTTGTGGCGATATATAAAGATATAAAGGGAAGCGGTGACTTTTGCGGCTTTAAATCCTTTGAAAATCTTGCCGACAACGATATTGACCAATTTTCACAATGGTCATATCCTCATTACTTCAAAATGGGTAAAAATGCAACCATTGGAAGCAATGAAGAATTTAAGGCTGGAATTGAAAAATATCTGCTTGAAATGGGAGCTCCACAAGCCGATATTGATTGGGCATTCGGAAATACAGAAATTAGATTGTTACCCGTTACCGAAAGTTATTTTGCTCATGATATAGAAAATAGGCTCAAAAGTGGTAATAAAACAACTCTCTACACACTGATTTCTATTGCTTTGGCAATTATAATTATTGCATTTATAAATTTTGTAAACTTCTTCTTTGCGCTAGTTCCAATTCGTATTCGTGCCGTTAATGCTCGCAAGATATTTGGATGCTCACGTTCGGAGCTTATTTTGAGCTTTATTGTGGAGTCGCTGGGTTTGATGATTTGTGCTTTTGTGGTGGCTATATTTTCTATTTTAATGGCTCAGGATAGTTTCATTATTGGGTTTATCTCATCTTCGATTCTTATTACGGAGAATGTTGGGTTGTTGCTTTTAATTGGTGGCACGGCTATTGTGGCGACAATTTTAGTTGCTCTATATCCAGCATTGTATATCACCTCATTCCCTGCCGTAATGGCAATCAAGAGTGGTTTTTCATCGTCAAAATCTGGTAAAATTTTACGCTATACATTAATCGGAGTGCAGTTTATAGCTTCGATGGTGCTTTTAAGCTACACCATTTTTACTCAATTGCAGTATGATTATTTTATTAATTATGATTTAGGTATCAATAAAAGTGATGTTATAACCACAACTCTGCCAGGAACTTTAGTCGGTAGCGTGGATAATCGAGATAACTTCTCTGCAAAATTGAAAGAGAATAGTTCGATTTTGGATGTAACGTATGGTGATGGTTATCTTGTTGCGGATCTCAGAATGAGTTGGGGACGCAAATTTGGGGAGGAATCATATAATTTTACGGTCTATCCTGTAAGCTATGATTTTCTTCGCTTTATGGGTATTAATGTCTTTGAGGGTCGTGATTTCCGCCTTGAAGATGAATTTTTATCGAAAGGCTCATGTATCTTCAACCGTACAGCAATGGAGCAATTCGGAGTTAAAGTTGGAGATACCTTTACAGGTGCCTCTGCGGAGGCTGAAATTATTGGTTTTGCTGAGGATTTCAACCATTCACACTTGCGCAATGCTGTCACCCCCTTTGCGTTCTATATTTTCGGGGAGTCAAGATGGAATATGCCATCACACGCCTACATTAGAGTTGCACCCAACGCCAATATTGAAGAGGTTACAGAGTATATCAAGCAACAAACGGAGGAGTATTCACAAGATTTCAGCAGTAGATATATGGAGTTTCAATATTTTGACGAGGAGTTAGGTGAGAGTTACAACATCGAGAAACAATATAGCTCACTTATTCTGCTCTTCGCTATGATCTCGATTATCATTTCGCTAATGGGTGTCTTTGGACTTGTTCTATTCGAGACTCAATTTAGAGAGAAAGAGATTACTATTCGCCGAGTACATGGAGCATCGGTGAGTGAAATTCTTTTGATGATTAATCGCAAATTCTTAATTATTATCGCTATCTGTTTCACAGTGGCGGTTCCCGTAAGTTATCTGATTATTGAAAATTGGCTCTCGACATTTGCTCATCATATCTCAATCTCGGCATGGGTCTTTGTAGTTGTTTTAGCTATTGTAACCCTTGTCACAACGTCGATTGTTACGGTTCAAAGCCTAAAAGCAGCAAATGCAAATCCAGCCGAATTAATTGGCAAAAACATATAATTCAAACTTAGTCAAACCAATGTCACCAAGGAAAAATAGCATAAGCAACTACTCACCTTGGTACTTTGACTTGTCCTGAAATAGCTTTACACATTTTTAAACAATTAAATTATGTGAAGTTATGAGAAATGTAAGAAATTATGGCAAGTATTCGGATAGCCTTCGAATGCAAATCGTGCACCGC
>JAWXTJ010000011.1:0-58957 GCA_044433665.1 Rikenellaceae bacterium | reverse complement strand
TGGACACTACTTGATCGAATGATATTGACCCCATAGATAATAACTTGTGTGTGAATACACAAAGATAATACATCGTTGGGCATTTTCATCATTCTGGGTGACTGAAGGTCATGTGGGTTTCGTAGAGATAAAAAGCGGTCAAACTTTTCTTCTAAGATACTGAAAATTAGGGACTTTTGCAAATATTTGCAAGTGTTTATTTACTGATTATCAATTGGTTATGCGCCTCTTATTTGCTTTTGTCGGGTAGTTAGCTCCTTTACTAAGGATAACTGTACGTTCAAAGGTTCTCAAATTGACCGCAATTTCTGCTATAAAGGTATGCAAATTATGTTCAAGGCAATCGAGGCGGAGTGGAAAAAGATAGACGAGGAACAGAAGAAAACAATCACAGTCAAGGGCGTAAGGTTGTCGCAACAGCAGCAAGACGATCTCTACGCTGGCAAGCGAGTTTGGATTGATGGTATGACGATGAACAGCGGGGCAAGACGTAACGGTTTTGCAAAATTGTCGCAAGATGGGAGCAGGATTCAATTCATGAAAAGGAATATTCCCTCTGCACTTGGAGGTGTCAAGCTAACCATAGAACAGCGACTTGATCTTGACGATGGCAAGGCGATATTTATGAGTGGATTGGTTGCACAGGATAAGCAAATTTACGACTGCTATGTGAAGTACTCAGACGAGAAGCAGGGATGTTCTTTCTATCGTAGCAATCCTGATGAACCAGCGCAACAACAGGTACAACCACAAGAGCAACCGCAATCATACACTCACGAACAGCAACAATCAGGTTCATTCGTAAGTGGAGGCTTAGGGCTATTAGATCTACCACCCGATGATGGCGGAGACGACCCTGACGAAACAGCGTTCCGCAAGCGTATGCAGCAGCAACAGAAGAAAAAGCATGGTCGGAGAATGTAAACTAAAATATGAAACACGCTATTAACCTGAGTTTTGTATAAGGTGAATTTATTGCTTACCTATGAGTTTTATCATCCCTCTTATACAAAACTCTCGTTATTAGTCTATCTTAATAAAATTTAGCGTCTAAAAAACTAACACTGTGTGATATTCAATATAAGAATTGGTCTGTTTCTAAGAGTGAGATTGGTGATGAGATTTTTTGCTATTGAATCGAAAATATAGTTATTCTATATTGAGATTTAACAATGAAAAAATATCACACAATAGTGCTTTTTTAAAATTTAGCAATAATTGTTTTACACTTCTTATTATCATATTTTTAATACAATTAAGTGCTAATATAACGTTTAAATGCACTGTATGGCATATTATGGGAAAACTTTAATTTCGTTGAACATATTATACTTTTAATAGAATTGATGTTATTTTTATATTTTAAAATATAATCTTTGTTGCGGAATTAAGTAGAGTAAAACAACAAAATATAATTCATATAGCAAATTATGAGGAGTATAAATGAGGCAATATCAAAGTTTCAAGGAATATCGCTCGTGGAGATGGATGCTGTAAAGTTAATGAATCGCACCGATAGAAAATATTGGTTCCATTCATCTGGAATTGCCGATCTGTTAGAGGCTATCGTTGATAATTATTATATTTTAGAGGTTGATGGAGAACGAAATATGCCTTATTCAACTATCTATTACGATACACCCACCAATGAGATGTACGCTAATCATCAGCGGGGAAAAGGAAATCGTTATAAAATTCGTCGTCGCAGCTATGTTTCAAGTAAAAGTAGCTTTCTGGAGGTAAAATTCAAAAGCAATAAAGGCAGAACCATCAAGGTGCGAAAGGGTACCGATTTCGGAAGTGTTACATTCAATAGTGACGACCAAGAATTTATTGAAGCAAAAAGCCCATACACGTGTGGTCAACTAAGAGAGAGCCTAAAAAATAACTTCTGCCGATTGATGTTGGTAAGTAAAAATATGAATGAGCGTTGCACCATTGATAGCTGTTTGCAATTTAATGGTGCCGACGATAAAGAGTCAGAGTTGGACGATTTGGTTATCGTGGAGGTTAAAACCGATGGCCGAAGTCGAAGTGCAATAATTGAGGCTTTAAACCTCAGACGCATTAAACCATCAGGATTTAGCAAATATTGCATTGGGCGAAGTTTGATTGATACAGAGCTCAAACAGAATAATTTTAAGTCGAAACTTAGAATGATAGAGAAAATTATTAATAACCCAATAAATAAAGTAGTTATATGATTGAATGGATTGAAGATCTTAGTTTTTTAAGCGTTAAATTTATAGATTTTGAAGATGCAGCAAAGTTAATTCTTCGCTTTTTGTTAAATACAGCTGTGCTTCTATTAATTGTTCGCTTCCCTTATTTAAAGTATAGTACACGTCGCAACTATACATTTAGCTTTATTGCTGTGGGTAGTACTGTCTTTTTACTCTGTTTTTTGCTCAATAGCGTAAAATTAGAGTTGGGATTTGCTTTGGGATTGTTTGCAATTTTTGGTATTATTCGCTATCGTACCGATGCAATACCATTTAAGCAGATGACATATCTATTTGTTGTTATTGGCCTTTCGGTCATTAACGCTTTGGCAAATAAAAAGGTTAGCTATACCGAGTTGCTATTTACAAATGCTGTGATAATTTCGGGGCTGTGGTTACTGGAGAAATATCTCAATCGAAATTATGAGAAATCATTGAATATCGTTTACGAAAATATATCTAATATTCACATGAATAAATATGAAGTGTTGATGCAAGATTTGCGCACAAGAACAGGTATTGATATTACGCACTTCGAGATTCAAAAGATAGATTATTTAAGGGATGTTGCCAATATTGTTATTTATTTTCATCCCGATGATAATGTTTATGTTGTAGAAAGTACAGATAATAGAAATGAATGGTAAATATGAAGAAATTAATTTTAATTAAACTATTGCTTCTAATGGCGATATTTCCATCGTTTGCCGAGGGGACAAAGGATGATGTTGAGGTGCTTTACAAATATCAATTTGGAGTCGATTTTCAGATTAAATTGGCTAAAAGATTGAAACTTGATATAGAGCCAGAGTTTAGATTTAATGAGGGTTACGATAAATTTCACCTTAATGGCGGTTTGAGCTATAAAACTTTTGGCTGCATATATTGGGGTGCTACATATCGACTTGTTGTCGATCGAGTAGAGAGCGATTCATATTCTGAGGTTAGCACCATGGGTATGGGCTGGAATACAAACAATTATGATTCGGAAGTATATCACCGATACGCATTCGATGTAACCTATAAAGATGATTTTGGTCGTTTCACACCGTCACTTAGGGTGAGATACAATAATTTCGCCGATGAAGATGTTGCCGATAAGGAGTTCTTAAGATATAGAGCAAAGGTTGAGTATGATATAAAAAAATGCAAAATCACACCTTTCCTTTCGGCCGAAGCGTATCAAGAACTGGATGATAATATGCTCTATAAGATGCGCTATGCCACAGGTTTTGACCTTAAAACAGGCAAGAAATCATCTTTGGCATTTGAATATAAATTCGACTTTTTTATCTTAGAGTATAAGAATGCGAATATTTTTAGTGTAGGATACAAATATAAATTTTAAATAATATGTCAAAATATAGCCCCCTTACCCTACTCTTGGCAGTCGCATTGTTTGCGGTAACCAGCTGTCGCAATGTTGATGAAATTGAGGAGTCAACCTACGATAATGATAATGATCCATACGATGAAACACTCACAGATACAGAACTTTTCCCCGATTGGACGATAGAGACGCACAGCAATGCAGTCTCTCCAAATTATGATATTGTCTTTGCGCAAGGCGAAGTTTTGCGATTGGATATAACCATTAGCTCGTCGAATTGGAACTCGATGCTCTCGGACTTAAGCAGTAACTTTAACAGTATTAATAGCTCCTCGTCTAATTACACACCGATGTGGGCACCATGCACAGTAACATTCAACGATACAGACTGGTATCATGTCGGTGTGCGATTTAAGGGCAATTCAAGTTTAAGCCAAACCTACTCTTCGGGAAACCGCAAACTATCTCTCAAATTAGATTTTGACCAATATGAAGATGACTATTCCGCCTTAACCAACCAAAGATTCTATGGATTCAAGCAGCTCAACATTGGTAATAATTATAATGATGAATCTCTAATGCGAGAGAAAGTTGGCGCAGACCTATTTAGAGCGTTTGGCTTAGCTTCTGCTCAAACGGCCTTCTGTGCAGTGTATGTTGATACAGGCTCAGGATCAACATATTATGGCGTTTACACCATCGTCGAGGAGGTTGACAATACTGTAATTGATTCTCAATTTAGCTACACCGACGGTAATTTATATAAACCCGATGGAGATGCAGCATCGTTTAAACAAGGAACGTACGACACGAGCGAACTTTATCTAAAGACAAATACCTCATCACCAAATTATAGCGATGTGAAGAGTCTCTATGACGCTATACATAGCTCATCTCGCACCTCTGACAACCAAGCATGGCAAGAAGATTTGGAGAATGTCTTTGATGTCGACACATTCTTAAAGTGGTTGGCTGCCAATGCAACAATCCAAAATTGGGACACTTATGGAAATATGACGCATAATTATTACCTATATAATAACGATGGGCTATTAACATGGATTCCATGGGATAATAATGAAGCATTCCAAAGTGGAACGGGACAAAATAGCTCTATTGAGGTGAGTAAAATGGGTAGCGTAAGTACTTCATGGCCACTTATAAGTTACATATTCGACGTGGCAGAGTATGAGGCAAAATATAAAGAGTATCTGCAAGAGTTTGTAGATAATGTATTTGTCACTTCAACCCTGCAATCTCTATACGAGGAGTATTATGATCTACTTAAAGAGTATGCCGAGAGTGAAGAGAGTGGCAGAACATTTTTCGATACGACAAACCCAGGTACAGAGTTCTCAACAGCAGTCTCTACCCTTAAAACCCATGCTCAGACCAGAAGCACAGTTGTCTCAAGTTATTTAAAATAGAATTCTCCTTAAAAAGATTACCTCTAAGTAGTGTAAAACAATTATTGCAATATTTTTAAAAGCACTCTTAAAAATACACCAATAATTATTTTACCCTACTTAAAAAAAATAGAGAAAAATAGATAACTTTGTAAAGATGATAAAAAACAAACATAAAGTGCTGACGTTAGAGTACACGGTGATAATATTACTGTGGACTATTGTTATCGTGATTCCAGTGTTGTTTAAGGATGATCTCAATGATAATTGGAGGGCAGTGCATGTTATGTGGTCAGAGTCAATAGTTATTGGATTTGCCTTTTTAGTCAATAGATTTTTGTTGATGCCGTATCTATTTTTAACAAAAAAATATTTTCAGTTTGTTGCTGCACTTTTCATTTTCTTTACTCTCTTGGGACTATTTGTGCTTCACTTCGATGGAGTAGATTTTATTCGTTCATTGTTTAAGCCAGAAACATCAGAATTTGGCATGCCTCCTATGGGAGGTGGAGATGGTCACTATACAAGATTGCCACCTCAGGCAATGCCACCACACGCAATACCTCCTTTAGAAAACGCCATCCCACCTGCCTTTACCGTGATGATATATTCCATGGTTGTAATAGCGTTGGATATGGGTTTGAGCATAGCCTTTAGATGGATTGCCACGGAACAAAAGCAGACTCAAAATGATAGAGAAAGAGTTGCTGCTCAGCTGGAAAATTTGCAAAGTCAAGTGAGTCCTCACTTCTTTATGAATACTCTCAATAATATTCACGCTCTGGTCGATATAAATTCAGGGAGAGCTAAGCAGGCAATTATAGAGCTCTCTAGCCTTATGGATTATCTGCTTTATGAGTGTTCAAATCGGGAGACAGTAGCCCTGCGACGAGAGTTAGATTTTATTTCAAGTTATATTAACCTGATGCGTTTGAGATTTCCGAAAGAGGTTAAAGTCTACTTCTCGTGCAGTGAAAAGATTCCGATAGTAAATATTCCACCGCTTTTATTTTTGAACTTTATTGAGAACGCATTTAAATATGGAGTAGATTATGAACAAGATTCATATGTGAAAATTCAATTTGACTTTACCGAAACCCATATCAACGTGAGCGTCATAAATAGCAATCACTCCGAGAGCGTCAAGCGTGTCAGACACGGTTTGGGAATAGATAATTCACGTAAACGCCTTGAATTAATATACGAAGATCATTATATGCTCGATATAAAAGAACTGAAAGATATATATATAGTAAATATTAAAATACCACTTCAATTATGATAAGTTGTATAGTCATTGATGATGAGCCACTAGCATTGCAACAGATAGAGCAATATGTGGCTGACACTCCGATATTAGAGCTGCGAGGGAGTTTCAACTCTGCAACAAAGGCGCTTGAATTTTTACGCAACAATAGCGTAGATCTACTCTTTGTGGATATAAATATGCCAAGGATCTCAGGGTTGGAGTTCGTGGAGGCATTGCCATATAATATTAAGGTGATCTTCGTTACAGCCTACCGAGAGTTTGCACTTGAAGGCTTTGCACTTGATGCTGCCGATTATCTTTTGAAACCTTTGTCGTATGCGGCATTTTTGAAATCAGTTGAAAAGGTGCACAACCGTTACTTCAACAGAACATCATCGGGTAGCACCGATAGAGATTATATCTTTGTCCGCTCGGGAAATCGCACCATTCGTGTGAATTTCAATGAGATATTATACATTGAATCGAAGCGAGAATATTTAGATATTATCCTCGATCAAGATGAGCCTGTCACGATACACGGTTCGCTAGGCAGCCTCCTCGATAAACTTCCTCACGATAAGTTTATAAAGGTTCATAGATCTTTTATTATAAACCTCGAAAAAGTTAAGGTTTTAGAGCGTAACTCTATAGTTTTCGAAAAGCAATATATCCCTGTAAATGAACAATCTCGTGAGATAATTATGAATTTTATAAATAAAGCGAATTAAGACTCTTCTTAATTCGCTTTATTTAAATTACCTATAATTAACCAATCAGTGCATCAGCTAAACTCTCCAATGCCTCAACATCCGATGGCTTGTAAGTTGAAATAATTGTCACCTCTGGTTCGAGAATTGTTATGCCCGACATCTTTTCCAATTCGGCTTTCATCACCTTGGCTGCTGTTGGAGCCCAAGATCCATTCTGAATAATGGCTACACGACGATTTTGGAACTTCTTATCTTTAAGGTGGTGTAGATAGTGAGCCATTGGAGGGAATACTCCAGCGTCGTATGAGGCTGCTGCCAATACAAGTGTTTCAGAGTAGAAAGCATCCTCGACAGCTTGTGCCATATCGTCTCGTGTTAGATCACACAACTCAACATTCTCCTTGCCTTTAGCCTTTAAAATACGTTGAAGCTCCTTGGCTACCTCGGCCGTATTACCATGTATCGAAGCATGGCAGATCAAAATGCTATCCTCTTCCGCTTGGTAGCGACTCCAAAGATCATACATTTTAATATAATACCCAATATCCTCACGCAAGATAGGGCCATGAAGCGGAGCGATGGTTGAAACTTCTGTTCCTGCAAGTTTCTTGAGCAAAGTTTGCACGTTAGCTCCATATTTACCCACAATATTATAATAGTAACGACGAGCCTCACACGCCCAGCTACCTGGAGCATCCGAAGCACCAAATTTTCCAAAGGCATCGGCACTAAAGAGTGTTTTTGTTGCTGACTCATAAGCTACCATAACCTCAGGCCAGTGAATCATTGGAGCCATTACGAAACTTAGTGAGTGAGTGCCCAATTCAAGCGAATCACCCTCTTTTACAATTACTTGACGATCTTGATAATTGTCAATGGTAAAGAAATTTGGGATCATTGCAAAGGTCTTTGCATTGCCTACAAGTTTCATCTGGGGATACGCTTCGGCCACCTTTGCAATTCCTGCTGCATGGTCTGGCTCTAAGTGTGTTACCACCAAATAATCTGGTGTACGCTCGCCTAATGCTGTTTTCAATTGTTCGAACCATTGATCTAGCTTGCGAACATCTACAGTGTCAAATATTGCGATTTTTTCGTCGAGGATAACATATGAATTATATGATATTCCCTCAGGAACTAAGTATTGACTCTCGAAAAGATCTATATCTTTATCATCTACTCCGATATAGATAATTGAATCAGAAATATTTTGTTGCATGATATTTTGATATTTATTTTAGTTTAACAAACGACAAAATTAGTAAAAATTATCTATTTGCAATTACTATGCTCTTTTTTATTACAATGTTTTAATTTATTGAGAATGTTTTAAATGATAGCTAATCGAATTAAGTTTATAGTTTTCAATAGTCAAATGAATAATTTGAGCATTAAAGATGGTAAAATAACTCAAATCGGATATTTTATACTACCTTTGTGGGGATAGCTAGTAAAAAATCAATCAAAATATAAACAATTAATAGATTAAAATGAAAAAATTACTACTGTTTGCCGCAAGTGCGATTCTAAGCCTATCGGCTTCGGCTCAAAACACACCCATCACCGAGAGTAATTATGAGCTACCAGCTCGTTTCACTCCCGAGAAGATGAAAAAAATGGTCTACTCGACCACCATTACACCCAACTTTTTGAAAAATGGCAACCAATTTTGGTATAGCTATAAAACCTCAGAGGGTACCGTTTGGTATTTGGTTGATGGTGTAAAGGGAACAAAAGAGGTGCTTTTCGACAATGCAAAGATGGCAGCTCAAATTAGTGAGATTACGCTCGATCCATGTGATGCTCAACATCTTCCTCTTCGAGATATTCGTTTTGCTGAGGATGGCAAAAGTTTCGTTTTCGAGGTTACATCGTCACAAGATATGACCAAAGAGGAGTTGGAGATCTATAATGAGCGTCGCCAAATTTCAGAAAATGAAGATGACAAAGAGAAGAAGAATCAAAAAATCCGCAAGACAATTTTCATGGAGTATAATATAGCTTCAGGAAAAGTTACAGAGCTTCCAGATTACTTTAAACTCCATGTAGATCCATCTTGGGCATCAATTTCCCCTGATGGTAACACAATCATCTTTGCACGCAGCAACAATCTATATTGGATGGATCGTGAGAACTTCGAGAAGGCTAAGATCAATGGAAAAGATTCAACAGTTGTAGAGCACCAATTTACAACCGATGGCACGCAAGATTTCTCTTGGGGAGGTGCCGAGCGTGGAACAAATGTTGAGCGTGAGAAGAGCCGAGGCAAGCGCTCTCGTACATATTTAGTTTGGTCTCCTGATTCAGAAAAGTTCCTTGTATCTCGCACAGATTACACCGAGGTGGGAGATCTTTGGGTGATTAACAATACGGCTCTACCTCGTCCAACATTGGAGACATATAAATATCATATGCCAGGTGAGGAGAATGCACCGCAATCACATCTATATATATTTGACGCTCAAAGTAAGGAGTCTCAAGAGGTTAATATTGCAGCGTTTCAAGATCAAGTATTCTCAGTATATACAGCAAAAAGAAAACTTGCCGACAGAGACGATCTTAATCCAAAACCAACAATGTGGTTGGGTGGAGCAGATAAGTTCTATCTGCAACGCACAAGTCGTGATATGAAAAAGATCGACCTTTGTGTCGTGGATCTTAACGACGAGACTCTAACAGCTAAGGCGCTAATCGAGGAGCGTATGAACACCTCTCTTGAGAGTCGTGGCATTGAGCTTATCAAAAATAATTCAGAGATTATTTGGTGGTCGGAGCGTAGCGGCTGGGGACACTTCTATCTTTATGATGCTGCAACGGGAGATCTTAAGAGCCAAATTACCGAGGGAGATTACCACTGTGAGTCAACTTTGGGTGTTGATGAGCAGAGCCGTACACTATATTATATTGCAAATGGATATGATAAGGGCGAAAATCCATATTACACTCATCTTTATAAAGTAGCTGTCGATGGTGGCACGCCAACTCAACTTACAGCAAATGGTGTTGATAATGCAATCACTCTTGGAGATAACAATAATTTCTTCTTAAATAACTTCTCTCGTGTAGATACAACCCCCGAAAGTGCACTTTATAACAATGTAGGTCGTCAATTGAACCATTTAGAGACAGCTGATCTTTCGAGCCTTATGGCAGCAGGTTATCAATTCCCAACACCATTTAAGGTAAAGGCAGACGATGGAGTGACGGATCTTTATGGTGTGATGTATAAGCCATTCGATTTCGACCCAACAAAATTGTATCCTATTATCGAATATGTATATCCAGGTCCACAAACCGAAGCTGTTAATACCAAATTTACTACTTCAATGGACAGAGTAGATCGTCTAGCGCAATTTGGTTTTATTGTTGTTACAGTTGGTAACCGTGGAGGTCACCCAAATCGTTCGAAATGGTATCATAACTATGGTTACGGAGATCTTCGTGATTATGGTTTGGCTGATAAAAAGCGAGTTGTTGAGCAGTTGGCAGCTGAGCATAATTTTATCGACATAAATAAAGTTGGTATCCATGGACACTCAGGTGGTGGATTTATGAGTACAGCAGCGATGTTGGTCTATCCAGACTTCTTTAAGGTTGCTGTTTCATGTGCAGGAAATCACCAAAACAATATTTATAACCGTTGGTGGAGTGAAAAACACCATGGAGTGAAAGAGGTGATTAACGATGAGGGTGAATCAACATTTGAGTACTCAATTGATAAGAATGCAGATATTGCCAAGAATCTTAAAGGTAACTTATTGTTGATACATGGAGATATTGATAACAATGTACATCCAGCCAATACAATTAGTGTCGTTAAAGCGTTAATCAATGCAAATAAACGCTTCGATATGTTGATTATGCCAGGTCAACGTCACTCGTTTGGAGATATGACAGAGTATTTCTTCTGGAAGATGGGTGATTACTTTAGCCGACACTTGATTGGGGATTGTGAAACCTCGATTGATATTCCTCAAATGCAGGGCGCTAAGAGTAAATAAAGTATTATAGGGGAGTTTTTAATTTCTATAGGGGAGTTCTATTTTCTCCCTAATTTTAATTTTTTGTTAATAATTACCTTTTTTTGATTTTGCAAAAGTAGGTTGTAGTAGCTCTACCACCTATTTTTATAAAATCAAAAAGGGGTGGTTAGTAATCGAAAAGTATTTTAGGGAGAAATTAGAACTCCCCTAAAAATACTAAACATTGTCTAAACTCTGCGACAAATAATAATAGTCTATATTTAACATGAAAATTTCGTGTTAAATATAGACTATTATTGTTAATGTGCGTTTCGGTTTTTACCTTGTATATTTTGCTTCTGGGAGCATTTTTACATTTATGATATTACCGCCATCGAGTAGGCTCTGCATCATTGATTTTACATCCTCTGCTGTGATTGATTCGATGATGGCACGACCGTCAGCTGGGGTGTTGTAACCGTAGGTGTAGAATGTTTGTATATAAGTAGCCCAAACACCGTTGCTCTCTAGGTTATTTTCGAAGTTCTTTAACATAAATTCACGGCTTTTGCCCATTTGCTCCTCTGAAGGGCCGCTGGTTGCCATATCCTCCAGCTCAGCTATGATAATTTCGCAAAGCTCATCTACTTGCTGTTCGTTGGTGTCGAATTGGATGTGCATAGTGATATTTTCTATCGGCAATGGAGATACTCCAACGCTAACTCCAACTCCATAGGTTCCGCCTTTCTCCTCACGAATTGATGTTAGATAGCGGTTATTAAGTGCTGAGGTGAGGAATTGAGCGATATAGCTATTTTTAAGACTATATTCGTAATCATTGTGTAGATAATATAATACACTCACCTTTGGCTGGGTCATGCTCACAACAGTTTGCTTATTGACTGCACCTTTGACTGCTCTAACTGAATCGTCTACAAGAGAAATTGATGATTCTGTTGTTGGTAGAGAGCCGATATATTTCTCAACTAGAGGTTTTAGGGTCTCCAGGTTGACATTACCTGTGATGACAAAGCGGAATGAATCGGCATCAGAGAAGAGTGTGTCGAAAACAGCTGGTAGACGCTCGAATTGAATATCATCTAACATCTCTGTTGATAGAGCTTGTTTGCGGATATTATTATCGTAGATGCTCTCCAACAAGAAATCTTGGAAGATATTGTCGGGGTCACTCTTTATATTTTTTGCGTAATCGTAATATTTTGCAATTAGAGTGTTAAAGTCATCTTCATTGTAGCGTGGAGCTGTGAAGTTTAAGTATACTAGCTGCAACATTGTCTCAATATCTTTCACAGAGCTTGATCCTGATAGACCATTGGTATATTGGTCTGTCCAGATAGATGCTGAGGCGTTTTTGCCTGAGAGTTGCTTTTGAAGCTCTGTTGCTGAGAACTCCGAAACTCCTGAGTTGCTGAGGATCATTGATAGGAATGAGGCTGTGTTGTAATCCTCATCGGCTAGAAGTGCATTACCACCATAGGCTTTAGCTGTTAGTTGAACCTCGTCGGCTTTGAGTGTTGATGGGCGGACAATAACTTGTATTCCATTTGCTAAATTCCACTCTGTTGTGCCGAATTGATCATTTGTCTCCTCGCTGATAACTGTCGAGCCTTTGAGTTCTATTGATGGGTCGATCAAAGGGACTTTAACAACATTATCTTCATAGGCCTCAACCTCCATTGCTGCAACTTTTGTGATCGTTGCAAGAATATCTTCTTCGGTTGGGTTTACCAATCCTTCACGCTCGGGAGCGTTGATGATAATTGTTTGGTTGAGTGGCGAGATTAGTTGTTGAACCATCATATTGAGCTGATTTACCGACAACATATTTATAATCATGCTATCCATCTTAAATTCAGTCTCAGCATCTGGAATTGGGGTATTTTTAGCGAAATGATCTAAGTAACCTTGGACGTAATCATTGTTATATTTGTCACCACTATTATTATATTGCTGTTCGATTGATTGCATCAAGTTTGCTTGTGCACGTTCGAATTCACCGACATTAAAACCATAACGACGTGTCTTTTCCATCTCGACTGCAAGGGCTTCGAAACCTTCGTTTAGCTTGCCATCTTGAGTGGTTACCGAGTATATTACACTCTCAAGGGTTGGGATGATTCCAATTGAGCCGACTCCCATTGAGGCGCTTGTAAATGGAGCATTTGGTTGCATTGCAATCTCTCGCAAACGCTCACTCTGCATGATTGAGATATAGGTATTTGCGATGTGTTGAATTTCGTAAATCATTGAGTTGTTATACTCGTTTGGCATCGCTTCACCTTTGATTAGCAACATCAATGAGGATGTTGTCATTTCAGGGTCTGTATATACCGAAATTATTGGCTCCTCGTTGGTAAGCACATTGATAACCTCTTTTTGAGGTGCATCGACAGCGGGCATTGGAAGATCGGCCATTAGAGTTTGTATTTTCGCCTCAACTTGGTCTACGTCAATATCTCCAACGATGACAATTGCTTGATTGTCGGGACGATACCATGATTCATAGAAGCGGATAAGTGCATCATGTTCAAAGGTCTCCAAATCCTCTAGGTAACCAATAAGATTGCGTTCTGCATAGCGAGTTCCGTGACCAATAGTTTTAATCATCTCGATTACCGAACGCCATTGAGCATTGTCTCGTGTGCGCAACTCCTCTTTGATTACTCCTCTTTCAGCGTCGATCTCCTCTGCATGAGGGTCAATGAAACTCGACCAATCGTGAAGAATTAGAAGAGCCGAGTCGATAACACCCTCACGTGATACTGGCACATCTTGCATAAGATATGTGGTTTGATCCCAACTTGTGTAGGCGTTAAGATTAGCTCCAAATTTAACTCCGATCTTCTCAAGGTATTCTATAAGATCTTTGCCTGATAAATTTTTAGTTCCATTAAATGCCATATGCTCAAGGAAGTGAGCTAAACCTTGTTGGTCATCCTCCTCTTGAATTGCGCCTACATTGGTTAAAATATAGAAATCTGCTTGACCTTTTGGTTTTGCATTGTGGCGAATGTAATATGTAAGTCCCGATGGAACTTTTCCAATTCTAACATCTTTATCAATCTCAATGGGTGCCATTGGATCAATTTGTGCCATAAGTGATGTTGCAGTAAAAATTACCGCTGCAACACTCATCAA
This sequence comes from Rikenellaceae bacterium, assembly GCA_044433665.1. Lineage (GTDB taxonomy): Bacteria > Bacteroidota > Bacteroidia > Bacteroidales > Rikenellaceae > Alistipes. The sequence goes on along the minus strand of JAWXTJ010000011.1, from coordinate 44,919 downwards.
TAACATTTTAATCTTTTTGTTCATATAGTTATTTTTTTAACAAAAATGACCCATAAATCCCTGTTTTAAAGATTTATGAGTCATTCTCAATTTATAGATTTTAATCAAGTTTTGAGGTGAAAATATTTTTTCACTTCTACCCTTTCCTTAACTCCAAGCAAATAGTTTATACTCACTCATCATTGCATTTACATCTGCACGAACAGCAGCAATATTCTCTTCACACTCTGGGTTATTCAATACTCGATCTATTAACTCCACAATGTATGCCATTTTATCCTCTTTCACACCACGAGTTGTGATTGCTGGAGTACCAAAACGCAAACCTGAGGTTTGGAATGGCGAACGAGAGTCAAATGGGACCATATTTTTGTTAGTTGTAATATCTGCTGCAACCAATGCTTTCTCGGCAACTTTACCTGTTAGATCTGGAAATTTTGTGCGAAGATCAACAAGCATCAAGTGGTTGTCTGTTCCATCAGAGACGATTTTATATCCACGAGCTACAAATGCCTCGGCCATAGCTGCTGCATTCTTTTGAACTTGAAGCTGATACTCACGATACTCTGGCTCCAACGCCTCACCAAAGGCTACTGCCTTAGCTGCAATTACATGCTCTAATGGTCCTCCTTGAATTCCTGGGAATACCGAAGAGTTAAGTATTGCTGACATCTTCTTAACAACACCCTTTGGAGTGGTCAAGCCCCATGGATTATCGAAATCTTTACCCATGATGATGATACCTCCACGAGGTCCACGCAAAGTTTTGTGAGTTGTCGATGTGACAATATGAGCATACGGAACTGGATTCTCCAAGACTCCCGCTGCAATTAGACCTGCTGTATGAGCCATATCTACCAAGAATAGAGCTCCAACTTTATCTGCTATCTCACGCATACGTTTATAATCCCACTCACGAGAGTATGCCGAAGCACCACCCACGATAAGTTTTGGCTGACACTCGATTGCCTTTTGCTCCATTGCGTCGTAATCAATAGTTCCGCTCTCTTGACTAAGAGTATAACCTACAGCGTTGAAATATTTACCCGACATATTTACTGGTGAACCGTGTGAAAGGTGACCTCCGTGAGAGAGATCAAGACCCATAAAGGTGTCACCTGGTTGCAAAACGGCAAAGAATACAGCCATGTTGGCTTGCGCACCTGAGTGTGGTTGCACATTAGCATATTCTGCTCCGTATAATTTGCAAAGTCGCTCGATAGCCAACGATTCAACTTGATCGACAACCTCACAACCACCATAGTAACGAGCAGCTGGATAACCCTCTGCATATTTGTTTGTCAAAACTGAACCCATAGCAGCCATAACATCGTCACTTACGAAGTTCTCAGAGGCGATAAGTTCAATACCGTGTGTCTGTCTTGCCTTCTCTGCGGCAATTAGATCAAATATTTGAGTATCTTTTTTCATGTGAAATTATATAGTTTTAAGTTGTCCGATTAATACGATTAATAAAATATTGAAGAGATCTCTTTGTAGTTGTGTACTCTTTCGATAACATCTGCAAAAATATCAGCTACCGACAAGACTGTAAATTTCGATAGATCTTTATCTTGATTTAGTGGAATTGTGTCGGTTACGATAACCTCGCAAAGTGCACTTGCATTGATCCTCTCATATGCAGCACCCGAAAGAACAGGGTGAGTGATTGCAGCTCTTACGCTCTTCGCTCCACGAGCCATTAGCATATCGGCGGCCATACATATTGTACCCGCTGTGTCGATCATATCGTCAACGATGATAATATTGCGTCCCTCAACCTCACCGATTGCAGTCATGCTACCGACAACATTTGCCTTAGCACGCTCCTTGTGTGAGATAATAATTGGTGCACCTAGGTGTTTAGCGTATGTATTAGCTCTCTTTGCACCGCCCATATCTGGAGCTGCAATCGACAAATTGTCGATATTGAGCTTCTTCATATATGGAGTGAAGATTCCACTTGCAAAGAGCGCATCCACTGGAACATCGAAGAAACCTTGAATCTGATCAGCGTGTAAATCCATTGTCATTACACGATCCGCACCAGCTGCCATTAACATATTTGCAACCAACTTTGCTCCAATTGGCACACGTGGACGATCCTTACGATCTTGACGAGCCCAACCGAAATAAGGCATTACAGCAACTACTTTATATGCCGATGCACGACGAGCAGCATCTACCATCATAAGTAGCTCCATTAGATTGTCAGCAGGTGGAAATGTCGATTGAATGATAAAAACTGTACATCCACGAATTGATTCGTTAAAGCACGGCTGAAACTCACCGTCGCTAAATGGAAGAATCTCCGAATCACCAAGTGTTGTTCCGTAACTATCTACGATTTTTTGGGCTAAGTACTTTGTACCACGTCCTGCAAAGAATTTAATCTTATGGATTGCCATTTTTCTAAATTTATTTATGTGTTGTTAATTTCTTTTAATTTATATGAGCTCTATCTCCTCTTGGTTTTCGTATGCTGCGATACACTGGTCAACGAAACCTAATATTTCGTCACGACCCAGGCCGCTTTCGCTCGACGATACGAACAATGGAGGCAACTCTTCCCATGTCTCACTCAATACCTTTTTATAGTTTCGGATATTGTTTTCACGCTGAGTTTTTGATAGTTTATCTGCTTTTGTAAATATTATTCCAAATGGGATTCCCTCCTCGGCCAACATCTCAATAAAACTCAAATCTATCTTTTGAGGCTCCAATCGAGAGTCAACAAGCACAAAAAGAAAGTGCATCTTTTCGCATTTGGTAACATAATTTGTAATAATCTTGGCAAATTCACCTCTCTTACTCTTCGAAGTTCGAGCATATCCATATCCAGGAAGATCGACCAGATACCATGTACTGTTTATAAGAAAGTGATTAATAAGTCGAGTTTTACCTGGGGTACCCGATACTTTTGCAAGGCCACCATGCCCCGTTAGCATGTTGATTAGCGAAGATTTACCTACGTTACTGCGACCTATAAAGGCGAAATCCAACAACTCATCTTTAGGTACCTGTGATATTTTTTCCGAACTGCATTTAAATTCGGCCTTGTTAATCTGCATTATTTATAGCTTTTAATTGGACAAAGATAACAATTAATTAATAAATTTACAATCTGAATACTAAAAAATAGAGATTAAATTTAGAATTATGGCATAGGCTTAGTGTAATAACGATTTTTATACTTATATTTGTCGATTATAATCAAAACAGATAAACATTACTATGAAAAAAGAGTGGAATGATGTTCGTGAGTTTCATGAAAAATTTGGTCACCCATCACCTCAAGCCCCAACGATGATCGAGCGCAAGAGAGCGCTGAGTCGAGCTAAATGGATGAATGAAGAGGTTGCAGAGTTCTTGGTGGCAGAAGATATATATGAGCAAGCCGATGCAATGATCGACGTAATGTACTTTGCTTTAGGCACTTTAGTCGAGATGGCATTGGAGCCAGATGAGCTTTTTGCAATTGTCCAAAGAGCAAATATGGCAAAATTATTCCCCGATGGAAAACCACACTACAACCTTAAAGATGGTAAAGTAATTAAGCCTGAAGGATGGCAAGATCCAACACCACAAATTCGTGCATATATTGATTCTGTAATTGAATCGAAGCGCACAAAGTAAAAAAAATTAGGGTGTAAGTGTTCAATGGTATGATTTTTTTTATATCTTTGCACTCAGACCACTACTAAACGCAAACCTTTCTATAAATGAAGATAGCCATACCTCAGCTTAACTATACGATAGGCGACATTGATGGTAACACCACAAAAATCATCAATGCGATAAATAGAGCTAAAGAAGAGTCGGCAGACCTAGTAATATTTGCAGAGCAGGCCATTAGTGGCTTGCCAGCTTTTGATCTCCTTACAAAGACCACCTTTTTGGAACTTTGCGAGGAGGCTTTGCGTAAGATTGCACAGCATTGTGATACTATTGATGCTTTGGTAGGTCTCCCCCTACTTACATCCGAGGGTACACTTTCTGTTGCGGCTCACATAAACCGTAAAAATGTCGTTAAATATATAAGTAAACATTTTATTACAGCTCGTCGTGAAATGGGTTTTCTTGTTTCAGGTAAGGGTTGTGATATTATCTCTGTTGCAGGTGAAAATTGTTTGGTTGTTATAGGTGATGATATGCGTCGAGTTTCAACCTCTGACTCTAAAGTTGACCATATAATTTCAATCAATGCTCGTCGCTACTCTAAGGGAATTCTCTCTTACCGTTTTGAGGCTATGAGAAATCTGGCGTTTGTTAGCGGCAAGGATGTAATTATCGTAAATCAAATTGGTGGAGCATCAGATATTGTATACGATGGATCATCAGGAGCATTTAATGCTGATGGTAAACTTTCACTACTGCTTAATAGTTTCGAAGAGGATTTTGGTATTTACGACACCGCTAACCCTCCACAGGGAATGGATAATCCTCCGTTTGTCTCTTATAATCACCGAAATATGATGATCTATAAAGCCTCATGTTTAGGTTTGAAAGATTTCTTCGAAAAAACAGGTTACAAAAAAGCATGTATAGGCCTTTCGGGAGGTATCGACTCAGCGGTTATTGCAACTTTAGCGGTTACTGTTTTAGGTAAAGAGAATGTTATGGCGCTTATGATGCCATCAAAATTCTCATCTAAGAGCTCTATTGACGATGCTATCGAGCTTGCAAATCGTCTGGGAATAGAGTACAGTGTTATTCCAATCACAACAGCATACGACACAATTCTAGGTGTTATGAAGCCAGCTATCGGAGGTATGAACTTCGATATAACTGAAGAAAATATGCAGTCACGCATCAGAACAATGATGCTTATGGCTCTGCAAAATAAGCGAGGTTTCATCTTGCTCAACTCGTCTAATAAATCTGAAAATGCACTCGGTATGAATACTCTATATGGTGATACTGCGGGTGCAATTAGTATTACGGGCGATCTCTATAAAGGTGAGGTTTACGATCTCGCTCGATATATCAATAAAGTAACAGGTGATGTTATTCCAGACGCAATCCTCGAAAAGGAGCCATCGTCGGAGTTATATGCGAACCAAAAGGATACCGACATAATTCCTCCATATGAGGTTGTCGATGCAATTCTATATAGAATGATTGAAAAAGGTCAACATCGTGAAGAGATTGTAAATGCAGGATTTGATTATGCCGTAGTGGAGAAGATCCACTCGATGCTGATGAACTCCGAGAAGAAGCGTTTCCAATTCCCTCCAGTCCTGCGTCTCTCGAATTGTACTTTTGGACACGAACGTTTGATGCCTCTTACTCACAAATATGGCTTCTAAGAATTTTTCACATTCAGGGAAAGTACTCTCGATTGAGGGTAAATATATTAGAGTAGGGTTCCAAACAAGTGGAGCATGTGGCGGATGTTCGGCACGCTCGAAGTGTGGCATGGTTGATTCATCCACCCGAGAGGTGCTCGTTGCCCTGCGTGAGGGCGAGTCATACTCAATTGGCGATAATGTTGAGGTGGCAATTAGTTATCAGATAGGTGTTATGTCGGTTATTGTCGCATATATAATACCTTTAATTATATTGATAGGTACGTTAAGCGGAGCAATCTTTTTTAACGTTGAGGAGGGTGTAGCGGCACTTATTTCACTTGCAACGGTGGCTATTTATTATGTTGTAGTCTATCTTTGTCGCTCTAAATTGGACAAACAAATTAAATTCACAATAGAAAACTAAAAAATGGGAGAATTTTGGAGTACTGTATTAGTACTTAGTTCATTAGGCGTTTTTGCAGCTGTAGCTCTGTTCTACATTGCAAAACAATTCAAGGTCGAAGAGGATCCCCGAATCGACGATGTTGAGAAGATGCTGCCAGGTGCAAACTGTGGTGGCTGTGGTTTTGCTGGCTGTCGTGGCTTCGCTGGTGCTATGGTCGAGCGAGAGGACATTTCAGCACTCTACTGTCCTGTAGGTGGTGCTGATACCATGAAGGCTGCTGCTGCGTATCTCGGTAAGGTAGCTCCTGAAAAAGGGCCGCAAGTAGCTACACTGAAGTGTGGCGGAACGTGTGCAAAGCGTCCAAAAACCAATGAGTACAACGGTGCTAAATCGTGTGCCGTAGCTTCATCACTTTATGTTGGTGAGTCGGCTTGTGCTTACGGTTGTTTGGGATTTGGTGATTGCGCTGTTTCGTGTGATTTCGGAGCTATTACAATCAATCCTGAGACGGGTCTCCCAGAGATTAATCCCGATCTGTGTACAGCATGTGGAGCATGTGTTAAGGCGTGTCCAAAGATGCTCATTGAGCTTCGCAAGAAGTGGCCTAAGGATCGTGCAGTATATGTTGCATGCTCATCAAAGGATAAGGGCGCTGTAGCGATGAAGGCTTGTAAAGCTAGCTGTATCGGATGTGGTAAGTGTGTTAAGGCTTGTCCATTTGAGGCGATCACAGTTACAAATAATGTTGCATATATCGACCCATTGAAGTGTAAATTGTGTCGTAAGTGTGTTAATGAGTGTCCAACGGGAGCAATTACCTTAAAAGGTATGGAGCCACTTCCAAAGGAGCCAAAAGCACCAAAGGCTGCACCTGCACCAAAGGCAACAGAGACTGCACCAAAGGCAACAGAGACAACTAAAGTAGAACAAGAGCAAACGACAAAGTAAATATGAAGACATTTCCAAAGGGCGGAGTACATCCGTCGGAGAATAAATTAAGCAGTTCGGCTGCGAGTCAGAGTATGGATCTTCCAGCAGTTGTGACTATTCCACTTTCACAACATATCGGAGCTCCTGCTACAGCTAAGGTTGCTAAGGGCGATAAAGTGCTTACAGGACAACTTATTGCCGAGGCTACAGGCTTTATGTCAGCTAATATTCACTCGCCAATCACAGGTAGTGTAACGGCAGTTGATATGGCGGTTAATGCGCAAGGATTGCGTCAAATGATGATAACAATCAAGCGTGACGAAGAGGAGCAATGGGCTGAGGGTATAGACACAACAACGACACTCGTTAAAGAGTGCACACTCGATTCAAAAGCAATCATAGAGAAGATCAAGGCGGCTGGTATCGTAGGTATGGGTGGTGCAACATTCCCAACACATGTGAAACTTTCGATTCCTCCAGGAAAAACTGCTGAATTTTTGATTATCAACGGTGTAGAGTGTGAGCCTTACTTAACTTCGGATCACCGCACAATGTTGGAGCGTGGCGAGGAGATGATCGTTGGCGTTGAGATCTTGATGAAGGCAATTGGTGTGAAGCAAGCATTTATTGGTGTAGAGAATAATAAACCAGATGCAATTGCTCATTTAACAAAATTGGCTGCCGCATCAAGTGGTGTGAGTGTTGTACCTCTAAAGGTTCAATATCCTCAAGGTGGTGAAAAACAACTTATTGCGGCTGTTGTTGGCCGTGAGGTTCCACCTCCTCCAGGTCTCCCAATTGATGTTGGTGCTGTGGTTTGTAACGCATCTACTGCCGTTGCGGTATATGAGGCTGTTCAAAAAAACAAACCTCTTATTGAGCGTGTGGTAACCATTACAGGTAAGAGCGTGTCGATTCCATCGAATATTGTTGCTCGTATGGGTACTCCTATTTCATCGTTAATTCAAATTGCAGGTGGCCTACCAGAGGATACTGGTAAGGTGATTAATGGTGGCCCAATGATGGGTCGCGCAATGGTAAATTTGGATTCTCCAGTAACTAAAGGATGTTCGGGTATCACAATTTTGAATGTGACGGATGCTACTCGTGGCGTTGAATCGGCATGTATCAAGTGTGCTAAGTGCGTTTCCGTATGTCCAATGTCTTTGGAGCCATTCTCAATTTCGAAACTTACTCGCAAGGGTGATTGGGATGCTGTTGAAGAGGGTCGTATTACCGATTGTATTGAGTGCGGTAGCTGTCAATTTATCTGTCCTGCAAATCTTCCACTTCTTGACTATATTCGTTTGGGTAAGCAACGTGTAATGGGTATTATTAGAGCAAGAGCAACTAAATAAGTAAATACAAAAAAATAAAAATATGGCTAATAAATTATTGGTAGCACCTTCGCCTCACGTGCATAGCTCGGAATCTACCTCTCGTATTATGCGAGATGTGATTATCGCTCTACTGCCTGCGTTTGTGGTGTCGGTCATCTATTTCGGATTAAGTGCCTTGGTGGTCACTTTAGTCTCAATTCTTAGTTGTGTGCTTTTTGAATACCTTATTCAAAAGTATATGGTTAAGGGTGAGTGCACAATTTGTAACTACTCGGCTATCGTTACAGGTCTCTTGCTTGGTTTTAACCTTCCTGCTTCACTTCCATTGTGGATTGTTGTTATGGGATCTTTAATCGCTATTGGAGTTGCAAAGATGACATATGGCGGTTTGGGTAAGAATCCATTCAACCCAGCACTCGTTGGTCGTGTATTCCTTTTGATCGCTTATCCAGCTCAAATGACTGTTTTCCCTGTGGTTGATGGCTTCTCGGGAGCTACACCTTTGGCGGCTGTTAAGAGTGGAGCTACACTTATCGGTGATGTAAATCTTCAGAATATGTTTTTGGGAACGATCCCAGGTTCATTGGGTGAGGTTTCAGCACTTTGCCTTATCTTGGGTGGCGCTTATCTTCTTTGGCGCAAGGTTATCTCTTGGCACATTCCAGTTGCTGTTTTGGGAACTATGGCTGTGATGGCGATTGGCAATGCGGCACTCAATGGTGGTGGCTCTGCAATTTTCATGATGCCAATTTTCCACATTTTGGCGGGTGGTGCACTTTTGGGAGCTATCTATATGGCAACCGACTATTCAACCTCTCCAATGACACACCAAGGAATGTTGATCTATGGTGTAGGTATTGGTTTTATCACAATGTGGATTCGTTTGAATGGTGCATATCCTGAGGGAATGTCATTTGCAATTCTTCTTATGAACGCATGTGTGCCTCTTATCAATAAATATGTTAAACCTAAGCGTTTTGGCGTAACTAAATAAGGAGAGAAAGATATGAAAAGTACACTTATAAATATGGTTCTTGTCCTATTTGCTATCACGGCGATTGCTGCGGCAAGCGTTGGCGGTATCTACTTGTTGACCAAGGAACCAATTGCAATTGCAACTGAAAATGCAAAGAAAGAGGCTTTGGCTCAGGTGCTTCCGACCTTTGAGCAGACAACAATGTCGACTCTTTCTCTGGATGGTATTGATCTTGAGGTCTACACTGCCACTGCGGCAAGCGGTGAGGTTGTAGGTTATGCAATCAACACAGCAACAATGTCTGGTTTTAGTGGTCTCTTCCGTTTGATGGTTGGACTTGATACCGAAGGCACTGTTATCAATGTTAATGTTCTTTCACACAGCGAGACTCCAGGTTTGGGTTCTAAGATGGCCGACGAAGGAAACTCACTTTTGATGAGCGTTAAGGATAAGAAAATTAATGATATTAACTGGGGAATGTCAAAAAATGGTGGAGATATTGATGCTCTTACCGCAGCAACAATTTCATCTGTAGCATATTCTGATGCAGTGGAGCGTGCAATGAAAGCATATAACCAAGTGGCTGGTAGCCAGAAAGGAGCGAGCAATGAATAAGATGAAAATTATCTTGGATGGTATCATCAAAAATAACCCAGTATTCGTATTGGTTTTGGGTATGTGTCCAACTCTTGGAACCACAACCTCGGCTGCAAATGCGTTGGGTATGGGTGGTGCAACAATGGCTGTATTGATTATGTCGAATTTTGTTATCTCTCTTATCAAGGGTTTTATTCCAGATAAGGTTCGCATCCCAGCATTTATTGTGGTTATCGCTTCATTTGTGACAATTATTCAAATGGCGATGCAGGCCTATCTTCCATCGCTTTACGCTAGCCTCGGAGTATTTATTCCTCTGATCGTTGTGAACTGTGTGATCTTGGGTCGTGCTGAGGCGTTTGCGGCAAAGAATAATGCACTCGATTCAGTGCTAGATGGTATTGGAACAGGTGTTGGTTTCACATTGGCATTGACACTTTTGGGTGCTTGTCGTGAGATTTTGGGTAGCGGAGCAATCTTTGGTGTAAATCTTGGCTTTGGTGCTTCGGCTCCACTTATCTTCGTGCTTGCTCCAGGTGCATTCTTGGTGTTGGGTTACTTAATGGTATTGTTTAATAAATTAACAAAGAGATAGTTATGGGAGTAGAAATTTCATTTTTCGCAATTATTATTGGCGCTATCTTTGTCAATAACGTAGTTTTGTCTCAATTCTTAGGTATCTGCCCTTTCTTGGGAGTATCTTCAAAAGTTGACACTTCGATAGGTATGAGCGCTGCTGTGACTTTCGTTATGGCTATAGCATCAATCGTGGCATGGTTGATTCAAACATATGTCCTTGAGGCGCTGGGAATCGAATATATGCAGACTATTGTATTTATTTTGGTTATTGCATCGCTCGTTCAAGCTGTTGAGATTATCTTGAAGAAGGTCTCTCCATCACTGTATCAGGCTTTGGGTATCTTCCTTCCACTTATTACAACTAACTGTGCTGTATTGGGAGTCGCAATCTTGATGATTCAAAAGGATTTATCTCTGCTTCAAGGTGTTGTTTATTCGGTATCTACAGCAATTGGTTTCGGTGTTGCTTTGGTACTCTTTGCTGGTATTCGTGAGCGTTTGGATTTCGAGGATATGCCAAAGGCATTTAAGGGTATTCCAATAGCATTGGTTACAGCTGGAATCCTTGCAATGGCCTTTATCGGTTTTACTGGTCTCGTTGATCGACTATAAAATTATCATCATTATAAGAAGTTGTCTCTCAAGAAATTGGAGGCAACTTTTTTATTAAATAAAATAGGTATATGAGAAGTTTCGGAAGTGATAATAATTCGGGGGTACATCCTTTGATTTTTAAGGCCTTGGAGGAGGCGAATGTAGATCATGCCATTGGGTATGGCGATGATAAGTGGACTGAAGCTGCAACGGCTAAGATCAAGGAGGTTTTTGGGGCGAGTGCTGATCCTTACTTTCTATTTAACGGAACGGGCGCTAATTCTGTTGCTATTCAGAGTGTTACTCGACCTTTTAACTCAATTATATGCGCTACTTCTGCACATATTTATGTCGATGAGTGTGGAGCTCCACAGAAAATGAGCGGGTGTGCTATTGTGGCAATACCGACTGTTGATGGGAAATTATCGACTGAACTTATTGAGCCTTATTTAAATAATTTTGGAGTTTGTCATCACTCTCAACCTGGTGTTGTTTATATCTCTCAAACTACGGAGCTCGGAACGGTTTATACCATTGAGGAGATTCGTGCAATTGCTGATCTCGTTCACTCATATGGAATGTATCTGCATATGGATGGTGCTCGATTGGCTAATGCTGCGGCATTCTTGGGGTGTTCGTTTAAAGAGATGACCGTTGATGCTGGTGTTGATGTTTTGAGTTTTGGTGGAACAAAAAATGGAATGATGATCGGTGAGTCGGTGATCTCATTCAAGGAGGAGATTAGCCTCAATATGCAATATTATAGAAAGCAATCTGCTCAGTTGGCATCTAAATTGAGGTATCTTTCAGCTCAATTTATTCCATATTTAGAGAATGATCTTTGGTTGGAGAATGCTACTGCGGCAAATAATGCTGCGGCAAAATTATATAACTCATTAAAGAAATATCCATCTGTGGAGTTTACGCAGAAGCCTGAGACAAATCAGTTGTTTTTAAAGATGCCTAAAGAGGCGATTGACAAATTGTTGGAGGATTATTTCTTTTACACGTGGAATGAGCAGAATAATGAAGTTCGTTTTGTAACATCCTGGGACACAACGGATAAAGATATTTCAGATCTGATTTCTAGTTTCGAGAAGGTGCTTGGTTAGATAGTTGCAATCAACTCTGGAGGTCGATTTTAGGGTAATGTTCATTATTTTGTTTACCTTTGAGGTGTTTTTTTAATCTTAATTCGCATTGTATGAAATGTGCTGTTTGTGTTATTGTAAAAAAAGAGAATGATTATCTTAGAGAGTTCGTGGAGTATCATTTGGCTCTCGGCTACGACACAATTTTTATATGTGACAATAATGATCCGTCAGTAGAGCAGGCTAGTGATGTTGTTGGGGATTATGTTGATTCAAAGCAAGTTGTTATAATACCTACACCCAATTATAAATATGCTCAGCGTAGAGCCTACACAAATTGTTACAATGCTTATGCGCAGGATTATGATTGGATGAGTTTTATTGATGCTGATGAGTTTATAACCTTAAAGCAGCACAAATCAATTAAGGATTATCTCTCGGAGCCATATTTTGATGGATACAATGTCGTTCAACTAAATTGGATGTGTTACGGGGATAGTGGTCAAATTAAACGATCTGATTCAAGGGGTGTGATTGAGAGACTATCGGAGCCTATTATGCCGCTTGATTACGATGAAAATAAGTTTGTCAAGAGTACACTTAGGGGACGAGCTCAAGGTGCTGTGAAGTTTAAAAGTGCACACTACCCTACTGCGGAGACTGGAAGAGTATGCGATTCTGTTGGGCGTGAGAGACCTGTTAATTGTAATGTTAGCGACGAGTTGCAATTTGAGGTGGCTTATATTAGGCATTATATTACCAAAACTTTGGAGGAGTATATAGTTAACAAATTAAGGCGCAAGGGTTCAGGGAATCGGAGCGCTAGAAATGCTAAATGTAGACTTACTCTTAAATATTTTTGGTTGCGCAATGAAAAAACTAATGAGAAAGTAGCTTATGCAAAGCAGATTATGGGTACTCGGGAGTATTACGCTTATAAATATTATGAGATTGAGGGTGAGGTTCGAAGTTTTTATAAACGTTATAAACGAAAATATCTCTATCCGATATTGATTAAGGCGCATATTCTTAAACGATAAATTTTACAATCTATCTTAATATCACTTTTTTAAAGTTTTATTAAGGTAGATTGTTGTTTTTCGCCTTGTTGTTTTTGGTTTATATTTATATTATTTTCATATGTAAATTTAGTTTTGTATCTTTGTCGCTAAGACAAAAATTAAAAAATAAATATAATATGGCAGACGAAAAAATTATTTTTTCAATGGTCGGTGTGAGTAAGACTTTCACCAATCAGAAAAAAGTTCTGAATAATATCTATCTCTCGTTCTTCTACGGAGCAAAAATCGGTATCATCGGTCTCAATGGTTCAGGTAAATCTACATTGATGAAGATTATCGCTGGACTAGATAAAAATTTCCAAGGTGAGGTGGTATTCTCTCCTGGTTATTCTGTAGGGTATCTTGAACAGGAGCCTCAATTGGATAACTCAAAGACCGTTCGTGAGATTGTCGAGGAGGGTTGTGCAGCGACTGTTGCTCTTCTTGCTGAGTATGAAGATATTAATATGAAGCTATGTGAACCGATGGATGACGACACGATGAATCAACTTATCGAGCGTCAAGGTGAACTATATGAGCAGATTGACCATGTGAATGGTTGGGAACTAGATAGCGTTTTGGAGCGTGCAATGGATGCTCTTCGTTGTCCTGAGCCAGATCAGAGTATTGCGGTTTTGTCGGGTGGTGAGCGTCGTCGAGTGGCACTTTGTCGTTTGTTGCTTCAAAATCCTGATGTATTGCTTCTTGATGAGCCTACTAACCACTTGGATGCTGAGTCTATTGATTGGTTGGAGCAACATCTACAACAATATAAGGGTACAGTTATCGCTGTAACCCACGACCGTTATTTCCTTGATAATGTTGCAGGTTGGATTTTGGAGCTTGACCGTGGTGAGGGTATTCCTTGGAAGGGTAACTACACAGGTTGGCTCGATCAAAAGACAACTCGCATGGCAATGGAGGAGAAACAAGAGAGTAAGCGTCGCAAGACTTTGGAGCGAGAGTTGGAGTGGGTACGTATGTCTCCTGCTGGCCGTCACGCTAAGAGCAAGGCTCGTCTTTCGGCTTACGATCAGATGATGAGTGAGGATACTAAGGATAAGGAGGATAAGTTGGAGATCTTTATTCCGAATGGCCCTCGCCTGGGTGATGTTGTCATTGAGGCTAACGGTGTATCGAAAGGATATGGAGATCGTATTCTTTATGAAGATCTTAATTTTTCGTTGCCACCTGCGGGAATTGTTGGTGTTATCGGCCCTAATGGAACAGGTAAGACTACCCTATTCCGCATGATTATGGGACTTGAAGAGCCTAATTCTGGAACATTTACAGTAGGTAAGACAGTTAAGTTGGCTTATGTTGACCAACAGCATAAATCAATCGACCCTGAGAAGAGCGTTTATGAGGTAATTTCTCAGAATAGTGATTTTGTCACTTTAGGTAATCGTCAAGTTCCTGCTCGTGCATATGTTGCTCGATTTAACTTCTCGGGAGCAGATCAGGAGAAAAAGTGTGGTGTTTTGTCGGGTGGTGAGCGTAATCGTTTGCACTTGGCTTTGGCTCTAAAGGAGGAGGGAAATGTGCTTTTACTCGATGAGCCAACCAATGATATTGATGTTAACACTCTTCGTGCTTTGGAGGAGGGTTTGCAGAATTTTGCAGGTTGTGCCGTGGTTATCTCCCACGACCGTTGGTTCTTGGATCGTATTGCAACGCATATCATCTCATTCGAGGGTGATTCAACAATCGTCTCATATCAAGGAACTTACAGCGAGTTCGAAGCATGGAAAAAAGCTCAAGGTGGCGACACTACACCAAAGAGAGTTAAATATAAAAAATTAGTAGAGTAATTATGGCAATTCAAAAACCGTCAATTCCTAAAGGTACACGTGATTTCGGCCCAGCTGAGATGATGCGCCGACAATATATTTTCGACACTATTCGTGGTGTTTTCCGTCTATTTGGCTTTGCTCCGCTGGAGACTCCATCAATGGAGAATCTATCGTCGCTAATGGGTAAGTATGGCCAGGAGGGTGATAAACTTCTCTTTAAGGTGCTTAACTCGGGTGATTATGCTAAGGAGATGAGTCGTGATGAGTTAAAGGTGGCATCGAAAATTTGTGAAAAAGGTCTGCGTTATGATCTTACAGTTCCTTTTGCTCGTTACGTTGTTCAACATCAAAATGATATTATTTTCCCTTTTAAGCGTTATCAGATTCAACCTGTTTGGCGTGCTGATCGTCCTCAAAAGGGTCGTTATCGTGAGTTTTATCAGTGTGATGTTGATATGATCGGTTCGAAATCTCTACTCAATGAGGTTGAGTTAATCGAGATTGTTGAGCGAGTTTTTGCTGCACTGAAGATTAACACAACGCTTAAGATTAATAATCGTAAGGTTTTGTATGGTATTGCTGAGACTATTGGTCATGCCGACAAAATGATGGATATTACAATTGCGATCGACAAATTGGATAAGATCGGTTTGGATAATGTAAAGGCTGAACTCTCGGATCGAGGAATTGAGGATGAGGCTATCGCAAAACTTCAACCTATTCTTGAACTTAGCGGCACAAACCAAGAGAAGATAGATCAATTAAGGGATGTGATTACAGGTTCAGAGACTGGTCTTTTGGGTGTGGATGAGCTGCAAACAATTATGGATCACACATCTAAGTTGGGTATTGAGCTTCCTATCGAGATAGATCTTTCATTGGCTCGTGGACTTAATTATTATACGGGCGCTATTTTCGAGGTTAAGGCAAATGATTTTGCTATTGGTTCGATTTGTGGCGGTGGTAGGTATGATGATCTGACTGGAATATTTGGAATGCCGAATATGTCGGGTGTGGGTATTTCGTTTGGTGCTGACCGTATTTATGATGTTATGGTTGGTTTGGATCTATTCCCAACGGAGGTTAACTTCTCGACCAAGGTTCTCTTTGCAAATCTTGGTGCCAATGAGCAGGAGGTGATACTTCCGCTGTTAAAGGAGTTGCGTAATGCAGGTGTTGCAGCTGAGATTTACCCAGATTCAACAAAGATGAAAAAGCAGATGGAGCATGCTAATCGTCGTGGTATACCTTTTGTAGTTATTATCGGTAGCCAAGAGATCGAGCAGCAGAGAGCCACAGTTAAGAATATGACTACGGGTGAGCAGCAGAGCATTACTTTTGATGCTCTTAAAGAGCTCTTTATCGAATAATGAGAAAAGCACTTATTTTAATCTATATCTTGTTTGTTGCAACTAGCCTTTCGGCTCAGTCGCAACAAACGGGTAGTGATGCAACTGAACAATTACGTAAATTTCACCAATTTTACAGCTATCTGAATGGTAGTTATGTCGAGGAGATTGACATGGAGCCTCTTATAGAAAAGGCAATTGTCGAGATGCTTCTTGAGTTGGATCCTCACTCGGCATATATTAATGCTGAGGATATGAAGGGGGTAAACGAGAGTTTCGAGGGTGAATTTAGCGGAATTGGTATCGAGTTCAATGTTCTCAAAGATACAATTATCGTTGTTAATACAATTGTTGGAGCTCCAGCCGAGAGTGTTGGAATGATGCCAAACGATCGAATTATTACGGTCGATGGTGAGGATGTTATTGGGATTACTCAGGCTAAAGTCCCCTCTTATTTGAGAGGTGCAAGAGGATCGAAAGTTTCGCTGGAGGTCGTGCGACATGGCGAGAGTCAACCTTTGAATTTCGTTATTGAGCGAGATAATATTCCGATCAATACTGTCGATGCTGCATATATGATAAATCCAACAACTGGATATATTAAGATTAATCGCTTCGGGCAGACAACATTCTCAGAGTTTTACGACGCATATAAAGATATGTCACCAATGGAGACATTGGTGTTGGATCTTCGAGGTAATGGAGGTGGATTGCTCAGTCAAGCTATCGAACTTGCAAATTTCTTTTTACCTTATGGTGCACTTATAGTCTCGACAGAGGGGCGTTCACAAGATGATTTTTCAATGAGTGCATACAAAAGGGGGGAGTTTTCGAAAGGTAATGTTGTTGTGTTGATCGACGAAGATTCAGCTTCGGCAAGCGAGATTGTCGCTGGAGCGCTTCAGGATTGGGATAGAGCAATTATAATGGGTCGACCAAGTTTCGGTAAGGGGCTTGTACAACGTCAATTTGAGCTTTTGGATGGTTCGGCTGCTCGAATTACAGTTGCTAGGTATCATACTCCGTCGGGGCGAGTGATTCAGCGACCTTATACGGATGGTGATGCGAAGAGCTATTATGAGCGTCATGTTGCTCGCTATATTAATGCTGATAGTTTAGCGAAAGCTGACAGTGTTGATTTGCCTGCCTATAAAACTTTGCGCTTAGGTAGAACGGTTTATGGTGGAGGTGGAATTACACCTGACATTATTATTGAGCGAGATACAACTATCGTTTCCCCTTATTACATTTCACTCATTAGGCAAAGTGTGGTTAATGAGTTTGTTATCGACTACCTCGATCGAAATAGGGATGCACTTATTGCCTCCTACCCTACTTTTGAACTCTATAACGACAATTTTATGATTAATGATGCTATTCTCACCTCGTTAATGGAGCTTGGTGATAGTCGAGGTGTCGAGAGCGAAGAGTTTACAATTGAGGATTTTAGAGATATTGCACAGGTTAATATGAAGGCCTTAATTGCTCAAAAATTATTCTCGACAACTGAATTTTATAAGGTTGTAAATGAGAATAACCAAACAATATTCAAAGAACTCAATGATCTTCTTGAAAATTGGGATCAACGAAACGCTGAGATTTTTAGCTTATAAATTTATATGATCTTCAAATGGATCGAACAAAAGTTATTTTAGGTTACAGCGGCGGCATTGATAGTGTCGCTGCTGTTGCTATATTGCAGAAGCAAGGTTTTGAGGTAAAGGCTCTTACCTTGGATATGTGTGGAGATAGTTCATTGGTTAGCGAGGCTCGACAAAGTGCCGAAGCGGCAGGAATAGAGTTTGCAACACTTAACTGTGAAGAGCTTTTTCAAAAAGAGATTAAGGATTATTTTGCAGCTGAGTATATTGCAGGTAGAACTCCCGCACCCTGCACACGATGCAACCCGATGATAAAATGGCGATTATTATTGGAATATGCCAACGAAAATAATATTTATCATATAGCCACAGGTCACTATTTTCGTATCGAAGAGTATAATAATAAACTATATGTAGCTCGTGCAAAAGATCTGCGTAAGGATCAAAGTTATTATCTTTGGGGTTTGACACAAGAGACACTCCAAAGAGCTATAACGCCCATGTCAGAGACAATTAAGGAGCAAATAAACTCAACAAAACGTAAAGAGAGCATGGGGGTATGCTTTTTACGTGGTGAGAGGTATGGTGATTATATTGGCAAAATTTGTGGTGATAAGATCAAGGAGGGTGATATTTTAGACAAAAGTGGAAATATAGTTGGGCGACATAAAGGTCTTGCATATTATACTGTTGGTCAGAAACGAGGTGACGGAATTCCTACGGGGTATGTCGCTATCGCTTTAGATAATAAAAATAACTCGCTATTGGTCGGTGAGGATGAAGATTTATATCATACGCAATTATATATTAATCAATGTAATATCATCGACCAAGAGGAGCTACTCACCTCTGACGATATTAAAGTTCTAATTCGTGGAATTGGACGCAATCCAGAGGGTTATGCTCTTAAAATCGAGGAGTGGGAAGTGGGGTATAAAATTACATTATCCTCACCCGCTTGGGCATGTGCAGCTGGGCAACCTGTTGTTTTATATCGAGGTGATAGAGTTATTGGCGGTGGATATTTGGAGTTTTCTGAATCTTGATTGTATTCAATTAATATAACAAGAGGTTCGCAATAGCTACTTGTTGAAAATCGCACTCTGTAATTTTAAATATTGTTATTGTATCTTTGCTTAAACAATTTTTAAATTGCAGTAAAGATGTTGATTCTATTATTATCGTTTGTAATTAGTTTTTTGTTGGTTGCATTTATGTTGCCACATATTTTGCTTCTATCGCTTCGGAAACGTTTGGTTGATCCTATAGATCGACGGAAAGTGCATAATCTACCCGCATCTCGCTTGGGTGGTGTGACTTTTTATCCATCTATTCTCTTCTCGGCATGGTTCTGCATCTCAATTGCGCACCTTACGCAATCCATATCAGGGAGTGTTGTTTCGATAGATATTGCGCTGATAATGGAGTCTTTATCTTTGCTGACGCTGTTTTTAATTGGTGTCTATGATGATATTTTGGGAGTGGCATATAAATACAAATTCTCTGTTCAGATCTTTGCAGCGTTGCTAATTGTTCTATCGGGAAGCTACTTTAAAACTTTGCATGGGCTCTTTGGAATTGAGAGTATTCCTGCATATTTTGGGATGCCGTTATCAATACTTTTTTATGTCTTTGTGACAAATGCAATCAACTTAATTGATGGTATAGATGGACTAGCTTCGCTTTTATCTATTATGGCGCTCTTTGTCTATGGAGTTCTACTTTTTCACAATGGACAGCTCGATAATAGCATATTTGCAATAGCAACTCTCGGCGCATTAGTGCCATTCTGCGCTCTAAATGTTTTGGGGGTTAAACGAGAGGTTAAGAGTAAAATATTTATGGGTGATACAGGCTCGCTGGTTATCGGAGCGATAGTTGGATTGATGGCCATTAAGGTTTGGAATATTTCATATGTGACCGATGGTATGACTCCAATAACGCCAAATTATTATATTTTGGCCTACACAATGCTTATTGTTCCCTGCTTTGATGTTATTCGGATAGTTATTTTCCGTTATCGAAACAAACAGCCTCTCTTTTTACCCGACAAAAATCATATTCATCATATTTTTATGGGACTGGGGTGTTGTGCTCAAACAGCTCTGCTCTGCATAATGACTATAAATACGCTATTTGTTGTGTTGAATTTATTTCTTGCTAACAAATTAAATATAACTTCAATCATTGCTATAGATATTATCCTTTGGACTCTTATACATCGCTATATCAAGCATCTAGGCATTTGGAAGAGTCGAGAAGAAGAGTCAAGTAAACTTTGATGTGAATTTTTTATTTGATTTTTCGTTCTAAAAATTTGGTTGATTCAAAAATTAGTCATATATTTGCACTCCATTTAAGGCACCGTAGCTTAATTGAATAGAGCATCTGACTACGGATCAGAAGGTTCCAGGTTTGAGTCCTGGCGGTGTCACTGAATAATAAGCGTTATAATCATCGAGATTATAACGCTTATTATTTTTCTTATTATCATGAAGCTGAATTAGTTAAAACAAGTCGAATTATCAATAAAAAAATAGGTTTGCAGCTGTTTTAAGCTACAAACCTATTTTTTTATTGATAATATTTCTGATCTATAGAGTAGACTTTGACTCTACAGCAACCTCAGTGCTTACTTTTTTGATAAGACCTTGAAGTACTGCACCTGGACCCAACTCTGTGAACTCTGAGTAAGAGTCAGCGATCATATTTTGAGAAATATATGTCCAACGTACTGGAGCTGTAAGTTGTGCAATAAGGTTCTCCTTAATCTCAACTGGATCAGTGTGAGGTTTCGCATCAACATTTTGATAGATTGGACAACATGGTGCTGAGAACTCTGCCGCCGCAATTGCTGCCGCTAGCTCCTCACGTGCAGGTGCCATAAGTGGTGAGTGGAATGCTCCACCAACTGGCAAGCGTAATGCTCGTTTTGCACCAGCCTCTTTTGCCTTTGCACATGCAGCCTCAACAGCCTCAACAGCTCCTGAGATTACCAATTGACCTGGACAGTTATAGTTTGCCGCAACGACTACTCCATCGATGCCGTCGCAGATTTGCTCAACACTCTCGTCTGGTAAGCCCAAAACAGCAGCCATAGTACCCTCAACAGCCTCACATGCAGCCTGCATAGCCATCGCACGTTTTGATACTAGACGCAATCCATCCTCAAATGATAGTGCACCAGCAACAACCAATGCTGAGAACTCACCCAAAGAGTGACCTGCAACACCATCTGGATTTACACCCAATGCTTTAGCCATAATAACCGAGTGAAGGAAAACCGCAGGTTGTGTAACTTTTGTCTCCTTAAGTTGCTCGGCTGTGCCGTCGAACATTATATCAGTTATTCTAAATCCAAGGATTTCATTTGCTCTTTCGAAAAGATCCTTCGCCTCTACGTTGTTTTCGTAAAGGTCTTTACCCATACCAGGTGCTTGAGCTCCCTGACCTGGGAATACGTATGCGTGTTTCATATGCGTTGTATTATTTTATAGTTTAACGACTCAAAGGTAGTAAAAATCACGATAGTTGGAACTCTGAGATCTCATTTAGTCTCATTTTCTTAACTTCGCAGTCGCCTATTTTCGTTGGTAAAACCAAACCTACACTATCTCCGTGCGCCTTTTTGTCGTGCATAATTGAGTCCAACATTTTTTTCATTGTAACGGGTGATTCCGTCTCAAAACCATACGTTTTGATGATTTCGCAGATGCGATTGTAATCTGCCTCACCGAGCATTTTCATGCGCAAGGCCATATCGGCAATGATTATCATACCTACAGCTACAGCCTCTCCGTGGTTCATCACGGTAGAATTTTTCTCGATTGCATGCGCAAAGGTGTGACCGAGGTTTAATTTTCTACGCTCTCCTGCCTCACGTTCATCGAGTTCGACTATATGGGCTTTGATCTTTATTGATTCAAAGATTATTTTTGAGAGTAGAGGTTTATTGATTTTTAGACTCTCTAATGAGTGTTGTTCCAAAGTGTCGAAAAGTTCTGGATTTGTGATGATTGCCGATTTGATAATTTCAGCAAAGCCAGCTCTAAACTCACGCTCAGGAAGTGTCGAAAGCATCTCCACATCACAAATTACAAATTCAGGCTGCAAGAATGTTCCGATCATATTTTTGTAGCCATCGAAATTTACGCCATTTTTACCTCCTACACCTGCATCAACTTGACTCAAGAGAGTTGTCGAGACAAAACCAAAATTGATTCCTCGCATATATATTCCAGCGACAAATCCAGTGATGTCGCTAACAATACCTCCACCAATACCCAATAGGAATGTTGAACGGTCTGCTTTAAATTCGATTAGTTGACGACAAATATTCTCCACCGTCTGCAAAGTTTTCACACTTTCGCCCACTCCAATCAATATTTTCTCGTATGGAGCCAACATATCACCATACAATCGATCTATATTAAGATCCGAAATAACTATCACTCGAACCTTGTCCGAGAGGTAGTCTGAAAGCATCTTTTGCGACTCTGCGATCACAATTTTGCTCTTCCCTTTGATGTTTAAAAGTAAATCTTGTTCCATAAAACATTGTTTTAACAGCAAAGATAGAATTTTTCTCGTCATTTTGATTACCTTTGCACATAAATTTTATCGATAAAAATATTCTGATGCAAAAATTACGTAACATCGCAATCATCGCCCACGTAGACCACGGTAAGACTACACTCGTGGATAAGATGATTCTTGAAGGTCAAATCCTTCGCGAAAATGCTCAGCCTCAAGGCGAGCTAATACTTGATAATAACGATTTGGAGAGAGAGAGAGGAATCACCATTCTTTCGAAAAACGTATCTGTTATATATAAGGACTATAAAATTAACATCATCGACACCCCTGGTCACGCCGACTTTGGTGGTGAGGTTGAGCGTGTGCTCAATATGTGTGATGGAGTATTGCTTCTTGTAGATGCTTTTGAGGGAACTATGCCTCAAACTCGTTTCGTATTGCAAAAGGCTCTTTCATTGGGTAAAAAACCTATTGTTGTAGTCAATAAAGTTGACAAACCAAACTGTCGTCCAGAGGTGGTTAACGAACAAGTTTTTGACTTGATGTTTACACTCGAAGCAACCGAGGAGCAGCTAGAGTACAAAACGATTTATGGTTCAGCAAAACAAGGCTGGATGTCTCACAAGTGGAACGAGCCAACAAACTCGATCGCTCCTCTTTTGGATGCTATCATCGACGAGATTCCTGAGCCTGAGGTAAATGAGGGTACATCTCAAATGCTTGTCACATCACTTGAGTTCTCATCATTTATTGGCCGTATCGCAATTGGTAAGGTTACTCGTGGTTCGCTTAAAGCGGGACAGAGCGTAACACTTGCTAAGCGTGACGGGGACAAGATGGTTAAGTGTAAGATCAAGGAGTTGATGATCTTCGAGGGTCTTGGCAAAAAGAAAGTTGACACGGTTAACTGTGGCGAGATTTGCGCTGTAGTTGGTATCGAAGGCTTCGAGATTGGAGATACAATCTGTGATTTTGAGAATCCAGAGCCACTACCTCCAATTGCCGTTGATGAGCCAACAATGTCGATGCTCTTCACAATTAATAACTCTCCATTCTTTGGTAAAGATGGTAAATTTGTAACCTCTCGCCATATCAAGGATCGTTTGGACAAGGAGCTAGAGAAAAATCTTGCGCTACGTGTTCAACCAGGTGCTACAGCCGATAGCTTTATTGTCTTTGGTCGTGGTGTGCTTCACCTTTCAGTTCTGATCGAGACTATGCGTCGTGAGGGTTATGAGCTTCAAGTGGGTCAACCACAGGTAATCATCAAGGAGATCGACGGCAAGCGTTGTGAGCCAATCGAGGAGCTTACGGTTGATTGTCCTGAGGGATGCTCAGGAACGGTTATCGACCTTGTAACTCGCAGAAAGGGAACGCTTACAAATATGATGACAAGCGACGAGCGTACACGTATGGAGTTCTCAATTCCATCTCGTGGTATCATCGGGTTACGTTCAAATATGCTTACAGCGACAGCTGGCGAGGCAATTATGACTCACCGTCTAGTAGGTTTTGAGCCATGGGTAGGAGATATTGAGATGCGTAGCAATGGTTCTATCATCTCAGGTGAGACGGGTACTGCCTTTGCATACTCAATTGATAAACTTCAAGATCGAGGTAAATTCTTTATTCACCCAATGGATGAGGTATATTCAGGTCAAGTTATCGGTGAGCACTCACGTAGCAACGATATTACAGTTAATGTAACCAAAGCAAAGCAGCTTACAAATATGCGAGCTTCGGGTAATGACGACAAATCATCTATTGCACCTCCAAAGGTATTTTCACTTGAAGAGGCATTGGAGTATATCCAAGAGGATGAGTATGTTGAGCTTACTCCACACTCTATGCGTCTACGTAAAATTCTCCTCAATGAGAATGATCGTAAGCGAGCTGCAAAATAATTTAGAGACAAATAGATGTTTATAGTCTTAGCAATAGTTATTTTAGGGGTTATAATTGGTATGCAAATCCGCTCACCAAAGGCTCCTGCACTATTTTCAAAGATGCTTAATATTATTATCTACGTGCTACTCCTTGTTATGGGAGTAGCCGTGGGTGGTAATGAGCGTATTGTAAATAATCTCTCGACAATTGGACTCCAATCACTTATCATAACTTTAGGGGCTGTTTTTGGAAGTATAACCTTTGCAGCTTTTATTTACAAATCATTTTTTAACAGCAAGGAACAAGAATGAAAGGAAGCATAATTATAGTTTCGTTTTTCGTCGTTGGCTTGCTTTTGGGAATCAACTTCGATCAGCTAGCTGAGTTTTGTAGCGGAAACCTAAGCCGATATATTCTATATGCAATGATGCTTATAGTTGGTATGGGAATCGGATGCGATAAAGAGGCTTTAAATGCTCTCCGCACCCAAAATAAGAGAGTTATATTACTCCCTTTAGGCACCATTGCGGGTACTCTGCTTGGTGCTTTAGCTGTCTACCCACTTGTTAGCTCAATTGAGTTGAAAGATACATTGGCCGTGGCGAGTGGATTGGGTTACTACTCTCTTTCGAGTATTATGCTAACCGAGTATCGAGGTGCTGAAATAGGTACAATAGCCCTACTCTCTAATGTAATCCGTGAAGTTGGAACGATCCTCACGGCTCCCCTTATGGTTCGCTATTTCGGTCGATTATCAACTGTTTCAGCAGCTGGAGCGGCCTCAATTGACACTTTGCTCCCCATCATCACCCGTTTTTCGGGTAAGGAGTTTATTGTAATTGCAATATTCCATGGATTAGTAATGGAGATTACGGTTCCCGTTTTAGTTACAATCTTCGCTTCACTATAAGGCGATGAGACATTAGAGATTTACAAGCAACTATTAACTAAATCAATCAACTAAAAATAGGTAGATTTACACCTCGTCATCATGCTTTTTGGCGTGATGAAACACTTTGATTCTCTGCGTGAATTAGAGATTGGGATGAAAGCTGAGGCGCACAAACTGCATCACTTGGGCATCGACTACCTTGCACGTCGCAACACCCTTGCCGAAGCGAACAAACGTCGCCCTCAAGAGTTCTTTGCTGAGGTGTATCGCCACCTGTTGCACAAGTACGCACCATTTTTAGCGGACAGCCGAATAAAACTGCCACAAAAGAGTGGGAGCGACTGCTCTATATGATGAATTCTACGACCATCTCACTCTTCGACAACATCCTTAAAGGCGTTGGTAGACATCCAAAAAGCGGTAAAAAGAAGGGTGGAATGAAGGTACATACCCTGATGAAGTACGACGTAAATGTTCCAGACTATGCGCTTCCCCCTATTAGGGCACGCTCGGGACTTGCACCCGTTAGAATTCGCCCATGCTGGGCGAACCAAAAAGAGCAGCCAACACTCAAATGTGTTGGCTGCCCCTATAAAAGTTATTTACGACTCTCTCGATTATAGTGCTTTGATCTCGTAAAGTACATTGTTTGTTGCACGAACTGCATCTGCTGAAGCCTCAAATGCTGCTTTCTCTGCGTCGTTCAACTCCAACTCTACGATCTTCTCGATACCGTTGCGACCAATAACTGCTGGTACACCGATACAGATGTCTGATTGACCATACTCACCCTCTAGGAAGCATGAACATGGGATAATGCGCTTTTGATCCTTAAGGATAGACTCAACAACTGATGATGAAGCTGCTCCTGGAGCATACCATGCTGATGTACCGATAAGTTTTGTAAGTGTTGCACCACCAACCATAGTTTTTGCTGAAACCTCTGCAAGCTCCTCCTCTGAAAGGAATGCTGAAGCTGGAACACCCTTGATTGAAGCCTTAGCTGTAAGTGGAATCATTGTTGTGTCTCCGTGACCACCGATTACCATACCCTCAATATCTGCCAATGGCACACCAGTTGCCAATGATAGGTAAGTACGGAAACGTGATGAGTCTAAAGCACCACCCATACCGATAATACGGTTCTTAGGAATGTCTGTAGATTTAAGAGCCATATAAGTCAAAGTATCCATTGGGTTAGCAACAACTACGATGATAGCCTCTGGAGAGAACTTTGCTACATTCTCGATTACTGACTTCATGATGTTTGCGTTTGTTCCGATAAGATCCTCACGTGTCATACCTGGCTTACGTGGAATACCTGAAGTGATTACAACAACGTCAGAACCAGCTGTAGCTGAATAATCGTTAGTTACACCAACCATCTTTGAGTTGAAACCCATTGTTGCAGAAGCCTGCAACATATCAAGCATCTTACCCTCTGAAAGACCCTCTTTAATATCTATTAGAACGATCTCACTTGCAACCTCACGAGCTGCCATTACATTTGCACAAGTTGCACCTACTGCACCTGCACCAACTACTGTTACTTTTGACATAGTAATTTGTATAATATTAGTTTAAAATAATTTTCTATCCAATCAACTCAGCATATTGCTCCGATGATAACAACGCCTCAAGCTCTGATGGGTCGCTCATCTTGATTTTAATCAACCAACCCTCACCATAAGGCTCTTGGTTAACTACTGCTGGGTCTGCATCAACACCCTCATTGAACTCCATCACCTCACCGCTTACTGGGCTAAAGGCATCACTAACGGTTTTTACCGCTTCGATGGTTCCGAAAAGTTCGCCTGCTGCGATCTGCTCTCCTACGGTTGGCACATCGACGAATACAATATCTCCAAGCTGGCTCTGTGCAAAATCAGTGATACCAATTGTTGCTACATCTCCCTCAACACTACACCATTCGTGGTCTGAAGAGTACTTTAAATTTGCTGGAATATTCATAATTAAAATTTGTTTAGTATGTTATAAACGTTTCTGTTAATTTGCAATGCAAAGATAATTGTTATTTCTTTAACAACAAATATTAAATCAATTAATTTATCAATTTTCTATCTTTTTCGCCTATCTATAATAAAATCAATAGCCCCAAAGAGATAAGCTCCTCGCTCGCCACTCTGCCAGTCGATAAGAAGCTCTCCCGAAGACTCCACTCCAACTATCGAACCAACTTGAATTTCACCTGACGAGAGTTTAAAAGGGTGGGGTTCATTTATGCAGTACATTTTATTATGGTATTGCTCCGCAATCTCCTTATATTTACCCTCTTCGAGCATCAAAAATCTATTTTTTAGGCACTCTGCGAGGTTTTGCAGAACGGCATCTCTATCGAATAATTTATTGGATGCGAGTGCCATTGAGGTGGGATTGGGTAACTCAGGGTCGAACTCTCTCTGATTTACATTGAGTCCAATACCGACAATTGAGCGATGAAGTTCTCCTCCGCTCAATTTATTCTCAATTAGAATACCAACGATTTTCTCGTCACCTATATATATATCGTTTGTCCATTTAATTCGAGGATTGAGACCTTCGAGGATCAACATATCGCAAATTGCCAAGGCAACAGCTTGCGAGATCAGAAATTGACGACGCACCTCAATGCCATTTGGAGTGACGATTGTGCTCAGAGTGAGGTTTAACCCCTCACCACTAAGCCACTTATTACCTCGTTGTCCTCGTCCTGCGCTCTGTTTCTCAGCAATAATTATATCGCCATGATTGTAAATATCTCTTTGAGCCTCGTCATTTGTGGACCCGAGGGTATCGAAACGATAGATCATTAGCTAATATCGTAATCACGCAAAGCATCGTTAAGCGAAACTTTCTTATCAGTAGACTCCTTACGACGGCCAATAATTAATGCACAAGGTACTCCATACTCACCAGCTGGGTATTTACGATTGTATGTTCCTGGGATTACAACCGAACGAGCAGGTACATATCCACGATATTCAACTGGCTCATCGCCTGTTACGTCGATAATATGAGTTGAACCTGTAATAACTACATTAGAGCCAATTACAGACTCACGACACACTTGTGCACCCTCGACAATAATTGCACGAGAACCGATAAAGCAGTTATCCTCGATAATTACTGGAGCTGCTTGAACTGGCTCCAATACACCACCGATACCAACGCCACCGCTAAGGTGAACACCGCTACCAATTTGAGCACATGAACCAACTGTAGCCCAAGTATCGACCATTGTTCCTGAACCTACATGTGCTCCGATATTTACGTATGATGGCATAAGGATAGCACCTGGAGCGATATATGCACCATAACGAGCAACTGCGTGAGGAACGACTCTAACGCCTAACTCCTCATAGCCACGTTTAAGATCCATTTTATCGTAAAATTCCAATTCACCAGCTGTCATTGTACGCATAGTTTGGATTGGGAAGTACATGATAATTGCCTTTTTAACCCACTCGTTAACTTGCCATTTGCTGTTTTCAATATCTATTGGCTCTGCTGTACGTAGCTTGCCTTTATCGACCAATTCGACAACCTGACGAATGGTCTCTTTTACTGACTCTTCTTTCAAAAGATCACGGTTTACCCATGCCTCTTCGATAATTTGCTCTAATTCTTTATACATAACTTAAATGTTTACTTTTTTTTGTGCGAGTTTATTAATTCGCATTATTTAATAATATTTTGGCTTGCTGTTTTGCCGCTTCCGTGATTACACTTCCCGAAAGCATTGTTGCGATCTGCTCAATTCGCTCTTCTGTGCTGAGTTTTCTGATGTTGGTTTTTCCCTCGTTTTTGTAGACTACAAAATGGGTCTTTCCTTTGGATGCCACTTGTGGGAGGTGTGTAATATCTATAACCTGCATCGAGAGTGCTAATGATGAGATAATTTCACCCATAGCATCGGCAATACGACCTGAAACTCCCGTGTCGATCTCATCGAAGATAATTGTCGGTAGCTTCATCCTTCGAGCCAGTAACGCTTTGAGCGAGAGCATAACACGTGAAATTTCACCACCCGAAGCTATTCGCTCGATGGCTTGAGGTGAGACACCTTTATTTGCCGAGAATAGAAAATCTACTCTATCAATACCCATTGAGGTTAACATAGGCGTTTGAGATAGTTCCGCACAGAAAACTACATCAATCATACCCAACTTTTGAAGCGTAGCTACAATCTCCTTTTCGAATTTCGGAGCTACAGTGGCTCTCGCTTTATGAAGTTTTTCGGCTAATTTTCTAGCTGCCTCCTCTGTTGATTTAATTGCTGATTTTATCTTTTCGATATTTTCGTCGCCTTGAACAATCGAGAGTAGTTGATCCGAGTAACGATCTCGAATTTGTAATAACTCCTCTAAATCTTTGGCTCTATGTTTTTGACAGAGTGAATAGATTGTGTTTAATCTGTCACTTAAGCGTTGCAACTTTTCTGGATCAGATTCGACTCTTTCGTTTTCAACTGAAATTGAGCTATTCATATCCTTCAATTCGGCCAATACTGCCGCTAAACGTTCTGCATACTCCGCAGCTGGTGCGTAGCTTTTATCTAATGCTGCAAAATCACTTTGCGAAGATTTTATAGCTAATAAAACTCCGAAGTTTTCATCATCCATCCTCTGACCAAAGAGCGAAAGAGCGGCGCTAATGCGATCTACATTCTCCAAGAGTGATAACTCCGCTTCTGCTTGTTTATCTTCACCCTCTTTCAGTGATGCTGCCGTGAGCTCCTCAACTTGATAGGTCAACCACTCTTGCTCACGTCGAGCCGTTTGAATCACCTCTTCAGCCGAAGCCAACTCTCTGCGAAGAGATTGAAGAGATTCATATTTTGAGGTGTAAGAATTTAGAAGCTGCTCATTGTCAGCCAATAAATCTAACGCTTTTATTCTGAAAATTTCGTCCGAGAGGACTCTATTTTGATGTTGAGAATGAATGTCAATTAAATTTGAACCCAACTCACGAAGCTCCGAGAGTTGCACAGGAAGATCATTTACAAATGCTCGGCTCTTTCCCGCAGGGGTAATCATTCGTCGCACTGTAATCTCTGGCTCCCAATCCCAATCATACTCCTCAAAGAGTGGCTCCAAAGATAGACCCTCGATTGAAAATTGCGCCTCGATAATGCAATTTTTGGTGTTATCCTTGATTGCCGAGCCATCATTTTTATTACCTAAAAGCAGACCTAGAGCACCAAGCAAGATAGATTTTCCCGCTCCAGTCTCTCCTGTAATGATATTTAATTGCTGATCTATATCCATCTCCAGATAGTCGATCAAAGCATAATTCTCGATTGTTATTCGGCGCAACATAGCTCCTCGATTTTATCGGTTATACTTACGGCAACCTCTCGCTTAGGCATCAATGGAAGCTCCTCACGATATGTGCGACCAACGAAAGTTACTTTATTGGTGTCAACGCCAAAGCCTGCACCGCTATCCCTTAATGAGTTAAGTACCACAAAATCGAAATTCTTACGTTCCAATTTTCTCTCGGCATTCTCCAGTTCGTCATTTGTCTCCAAGGCGAAGCCAACCAGAACTCTCGAACCTTTGACAGCTCCCAATTCGGCAGCTATATCATGCGTGCGTTTTAGCGAGATCGAGAGTTCTCCATCTTGCTTTTTGATCTTTGTATCAGATACCGTTTCGGGGGTGTAATCTGCAACTGCGGCACACATAACAGCACCGTCGGCCGACGCAAAAGCCTCAAAGGAAGCATGATACATATCTTGTGCAGAAATCACATCTACCCTATCGACTCCTTTAGGGACTTTCAATGATGTGCGTCCACTAACCAAAGTTACCTTGGCACCACGCTGAGCTAACTCTTCAGCTATTGCGTAGCCCATTTTTCCTGTGGAGTGGTTGGTGATATATCGAACGGGGTCAATTGCCTCGATGGTTGCTCCTGCCGTTACGACAAAATGCTTACCCTCTAAACTCTTTTTTTTTTGAGCTATCAACTCCATAACGTCGCTTGCGATTTGATCGGGCTCCGACATTCGACCTTTTCCAATCAGACCACTTGCCAACTCTCCAGAATCGGGTTCGACAATTGCAACACCTCGCTTACGAAGAGTCTCTAAATTCTCTTGTGTAGCCGTGTGAGCATACATATCAAGATCCATTGCTGGAGCCACAATAACAGGGCAACGTGCCGAAAGATAAGTGGTTAGCAATAGATTATCGGCAATACCATGCGCCATTTTTGCAATTGTATTGGCCGTAGCTGGTGCTATAACCATGCAATCAGCCCACTCACCCAAAGAGACATGCGAATTCCACTCTCCATTCTCGGGATTGAAAAACTCAACCAAAATTGGATTCTTCGAAAGAGTAGCCATTGTAAGTGGCGTAATAAATTGCTTGGCGAGTGGAGTCATAATAACTTTAACTTCACACCCTGCTACCTTAAATATACGACACAGCACAGCGGCTTTATAAGCTGCTATGCTCCCCGTAACACACAATAGAATATTCATAATTACTCAATTAGTAATTGCCCCACATGTCGAGTGAAGTGTGTTATCGACCGTAGGGGGCATAAGTTGTAACTAACCTTTATAAGCGATCTCGCCATCCATAAACTCTTCCGTAGCAATCAAAATTGGCTTTGGAAGACGCTCGTAGTAACGAGAAATTTCGATCTGCTCGTGATTTTCAAATGTCTCCTCCATTGAATCGGTTGGTGACGAGAAATCCGATAGCTTACGATTTAACTCAGTACGCAACTCAGTTGAAATTTGGTTAGCACGACGTGAAATAATATTTAATGATTTGTAAATATTACCTGTTTCGCTATCTAAATCTACTAGCTGACGAGTAACTGTGTTGTTTGGTATGTTTTTCTTAATGTCCATATTTATTATTGATATTTTAGGGGAGTTCTAATAATTCCCTGATTTTAATTTTTAGTTAATAATTGCCCATTTTTGATTTTGCAAAAGTGGGTTGTAGTGGCTCTACCACCGATTTTTGAAAATCGAAAAGGGGTGATTAGTAGCTGAAAAGTATTTTAGGGAATTATTAGAACTCCCCTTTATAACACTCTATTCTCTTCGGTATCCTCATCGGGAACCTGATGTTTATCCATATACTCTTTTGCCTCTTTATACATCTTATTAATATCTTTTGAGTATTCCGAATCTGGGAACTCAGCAATAAATGTATAATAAGAGTCAAGCATTGCAATATATCTATCTAACTGCTTCGATGCAATTGAATTTTTAGCCAATTCGTAACTCGATGCCACGACGTAATATGATAAATCCTCACGACGATGTGACTCGGGATCCTCCTTTAAAGCGTTACGGAATGCAACGATTGCCGATTTGTAGCGACCGATTTTATAATATGTATAGGCATTTATATATGCTTTTTCATATAATCGAGTTTTCAACTCGCTGATGATCTCATAGAAACCTTCATTTTTATCGCTATCTGGATAACGAGCAATAAACTCATAGGCCGAAGCTATAGCCATATTGGTTGTTGTTTGATCTCTTGTTGGGCCTGGAGAGAGATAATAGTAACACATTGCATACATCGACTCAGCATCCTCGATAAAGGCACTTCGCCCAAATTCGCTTCTGAATTGATCTAACATACTAATAGCTGTATAGTAATCACCGATCTTTGCTTGACAGCGAGCCATGTAATATGTAATTGTATCTTCTCGTGTTGTACCCACATAAAGTCGGTCAATCGTCTTGAAAAGTGTCGTTGCACGACTCCATTGCTCACTTTCATAAAGTTCCACAGCCGTCGTATAGATGACTTGTGGGTCATTAGTCTTGATCGCTTTTTGTACAGTTCCGCAAGCTGTGATAGTTATAACTACCGCAAGCACATAGAATACATTTCTGAGGTTACTTACCATTTATCTTTTAGTTTTTTACGCACAACTACTTATACGCATACAGGTGTGCAAAGTTACATATTTATTAACGAATTCACAAACAAAATATTATGGATTGAGTATAATATTCGGCTAAATAAATATCAATATATTGATTTATAGCAAAATAAAATAAACGCAAGAGTCGTAATTTATCAAAATATACAATTGCTCAATAATAATATTTACACAACACAATAAAAAAGGTATAACATTACATATAAAAATATATGAAATTCTCTTGCTCTTTGACCATTGTTTTGTAACTTTGCATCCTAATTTATAAAAACTACACTGAAGATAACAATTTAAATTATGCAGATTGCCGACACATATACACCGCAGAGTATCGAATCAAAGTGGTACGAGTACTGGATTGAAAATCGCCTTTTTCACTCTGAGCCAGATGAGCGTGAGCCATTTACTATCGTAATTCCACCACCGAATGTAACAGGAATGTTGCATATGGGTCATATGCTCAACAATACTCTCCAAGATGTTTTGGTGCGTCGTGCACGTATGTTAGGTAAGAATGCTTGTTGGGTTCCAGGTACCGACCACGCTTCGATTGCAACCGAGGCAAAAGTTGTTGCTAAGCTCAAAGAGCAAGGTATCGACAAAGCATCGCTTACTCGTGAGGAGTTTCTTAAACACGCTTGGGAGTGGAAAGAGGAGTATGGCGGAGTGATTCTAAAGCAACTTCGCACTCTGGGTGCCTCTTGCGATTGGGATCGTACATGCTTTACAATGGATGAGGCTCGCACCGAGAGTGTGATTCAGGTTTTCTGTGATCTATACGAAAAAGGTAAGATTTACCGTGGAGTGAGAATGGTCAATTGGGATCCTTCGGCTCAAACTGCTCTCTCTGACGAGGAGGTTGTATATAAGGAGTCGCAAGGTAAACTATATTATTTACGCTATAAGGTAGAGGGTAGCGACAAAAATATAATTGTTGCAACAACTCGTCCAGAGACAATTTTGGGTGATACTGCACTTTGTGTTAACCCTAACGATGAGCGTTACTCTTGGCTTTCAGATGATGCTCGTGTTATCGTTCCTCTTGTTGGTCGCTCGATTCCAGTTATTCGTGATGAGTATGTAGATATTGAGTTTGGTACGGGAGCACTTAAAGTTACACCTGCACATGATGTTAATGACTATATGTTGGGTGAGAAGTTCGGTTTGGAGACAATCGACATTTTTAACGACAATGGAACAATTAACGATAAGGTTGGTCTTTATGTTGGTGTTGACCGTTTCGATTGCCGTAAGCAGATTGAAAAAGATTTGGAGGCTGCTAGTTTACTTGAAAAGGTTGAGGCATACGTAAATAATGTAGGTTGCTCGGAGCGTACTGGCGTAGCTATTGAGCCTAAATTATCAATGCAGTGGTTCCTTTCAATGGATGAACTTGCTAAGCCTGCTGCGGAGTCTGTTGCGAATGATATTATTAAATTTGTTCCTGTAAAATATAAAAATACGTTCCGTCACTGGATGGATAATATCAAAGATTGGTGTATCTCTCGTCAATTGTGGTGGGGTCAACGTATTCCTGCATATTATCTTCCAAAGGGTGGCTATGTTGTGGCTGCAACAGCTGAGGAGGCTTTATCTAAGGCTCATGCAAAGAGTGGCGATGAGTCACTTACATTGGAGGATCTTCGCCAAGATGATGATGTACTCGACACTTGGTTTAGCTCGTGGTTATGGCCAATGTCTGTTTTTGATGGTATTCGTAATCCTGAAAATGCAGATATGCAATACTACTACCCTACTAACGATTTGGTTACGGGCCCAGATATTATCTTCTTCTGGGTGGCTCGTATGATTATGGCAGGGTATGAATTTAAGGGTGAAATGCCATTTAAGAATGTCTATTTCACAGGTATCGTGCGTGATAAATTGGGTCGCAAGATGTCTAAGCAACTTGGCAACTCACCTGATCCTCTTGATTTGATTGCTGAATTTGGTGCCGATGGTGTTCGTATGGCTATGTTGTTGAGCTCTAGTGCGGGTAATGATATTATGTTCGACACGGCTCTGTGTGAGCAAGGTCGCAACTTTGGAAATAAAATTTGGAATGCTTACCGATTGATTAATGGTTGGAGTGTTGATGAGAATTTGGCTCAGAGCGAGAATAATCGTCTCTCGATCGAGTGGTTTGAGAATCGTTTTAACAAGACATTGACCGAGATCGAGGATAATTTCTCTTCGTATCGTATCTCTGAGGCGTTAATGATTGCCTATAAATTCTTCTGGGATGATTTCAGCGGCTGGTATCTTGAGATGATTAAGCCTGCTTATCAGGCTCCTATCGACCCTCAGACGTTGGCTGCAACAAAATGTTTCTTTGATCGTTTAATGCGTCTGCTTCATCCATTTATGCCTTTCGTAACAGAGGAAATTTGGCAAGATATTGCACCTCGCTCTAAGGGTGAGTCGATTATGGTGAGCCCTATGCCAGCGGCTAAGGAGTTCGATGAGGCTTTGTTAGCTCGTTTTGAGTTGACCTCGGAGGTTATCTCGGCTATACGTAATGTTCGCAAGAGCAAGAATTTGGCACAAAAGGAGCCTTTGACTCTAAATGTAATTGTTGATGCAAACTACCCTGAGGAGTATGCTCCAGTGATTGCGAAGATGGGTAATCTTTCATCAATTGAGACGATTGAAGAGAAAGATTCAATGGCGGCTGGATTTATAATTAAGACAACTCAATATTTTATTCCTCTTGGAGATAAAATTGATAAAGAGGCTGAGGCTAAGAAACTCGGTGAGGAGCTTACCTATCTTGAAGGTTTCTTGGCAAGTGTAATGAAGAAGCTATCGAATGAGCGTTTTGTAAATTCAGCACCTGAGAAAGTTGTCGCTACCGAGCGAGCTAAGCAAGCGGATGCTGAGGCTAAAATTGCGGCTATCAAGGAGCAACTTTTGGCGTTAAAATAGATGGCTCAAATAACTATTTATACTGATGGTTCAGCATTAGGTAACCCAGGAGCAGGCGGCTATGGAGTCGTCTTGCTCTCGGGACAATATCGCAAGGAGCTGTCGGCAGGGTTTACACTAACCACAAACAATCGAATGGAGTTGATGGCGGTTTGTGTAGCATTGGAAACATTAAAATTTGAGGGGTCGGATGTAACGGTATACTCTGACTCTAAATATGTAGTCGACTCCGTTGAAAAAGGTTGGGTTTTCGGATGGGAACGCAAGGGATATTCGGGAAAGAAAAATCCAGATTTATGGCAACGTTTTTTGAAGATTTATCGTCGCCATAATGTTAAATTTGTATGGGTCAAAGGTCATAGCTCCACAGTTGAGAATAATAGATGTGACCAATTGGCTGTAGCGGCTGCGAATAATAGAGCGGCGCTGACAACAGATTTTGGCTATAAGCCAGAGAATTAAAAATGAGAAGATATGTTTAAAACATATATTAAATTATTAGGCTTCGCCAAGCCGATAGAGAAGTATGCAATACCATACTTCTTTTATGCTATTCTATACGCTATATTCAATACATTTAACTATGCGATGATTATTCCAATTCTCAGTGCGATGTTTCGTGAGAATTTCGATTTTCAACCTGTTTATGAATTTCCTGAATTAAAACTGCATACTGACACTTTTTATTCGCTGATTGATTACGCATATACTCAATGTTTTGGCGTGGAGTTTTCGCAAAGCAATATGTTGATAATGCTTGCTGTAGCAACCGTTGGAATGGCTCTATTTAGCAATCTTTTCAGATATTTATGCGCTTGGACAATCGAGAATTTACGTACTCGAACCGTGCAATCTATTCGCAATAGAATGTTTGACCATGTTATGGATCTCAATGTTGGTTACTTTAGCGATCAACGTAAGGGTGATATAATATCGAAAATTACATCTGATGTTTCAGTTGTTCAATTCTGCATCACAAATACTCTGCAAGTTGCTTTTCGTGAGCCACTTCTAATTATTGGATATATTACAGCAATGATCGCTATTTCATGGCAATTATCAATTTTTGCTGTTTTATTTCTGCCGATTGTAGCTTTTATAATTGGTTCGATTGTTAAGAAATTACGTCATCCTGCTCGCAAGGGTCAAGAGCGATTAGGTGAAATTGTTTCGGCTTTGGATGAGGCATTAAGCGGAATTAAGGTTATAAAGAGCTATAATGCAACCGATTATATTAAAAGCAAGTTCGTCAAACTAAACGATTCATTCTCGACGATCACCCTTTCATTGGCTCGTCGTCAACAGTTGGCTTCACCTGTAAGTGAATTTTTGGGAATTACAGCTATTGCTGTTGTTATTATCTTTGGTGGTAGTTTGGTAGCATCTAAGGAGTTGGACGCTGCGCAATTTATGGCGTTTATTGCAATCTTCTCGCAGATTACTCGACCTGTTCGTGCCTTTGTCGATCAATTTGGAAATATTAATCAAGGTATTGCGGCTGGTGAGCGTATATTTTCGATTTTGGAGAGTGAGTCGGAGGTGCAAGATTGTGAGGAGGCTAAGCTGATTACAAAATTTGAGAATTCTATCGAGTTCCGCAATGTACATTTTAGCTATGACGGTCAACGAGATGTGATTAATGGAGTGAGCTTTACGATCAAAAAAGGTGAGACTGTCGCTTTGGTTGGCCCATCGGGAGGAGGTAAGTCGACACTTAGTGAACTTATCCCTCGATTCTTTGATCCTAATCAAGGAGAGATTTTAATTGATGGAGTTCCTTTAAAATCTTGCTCACAAAATTCGTTGCGTGATTTAATGGGATCAGTTGCTCAAGATACAATTCTCTTTAATGATACAATTGAGGGAAATCTTCGTTTTGCTAAGTTAAATGCAACGCAAGAGGAGATTATAGCTGCTGCAAAGGCAGCTAATGCTCATAATTTTATCATTGAGGCGGAAAATAGTTACGATACAAATATTGGTGACAGAGGATTGAAACTCTCGGGAGGTCAACGTCAACGATTAAGTATTGCACGTGCAATTTTAAAGAACCCTGATATATTGATTCTCGACGAGGCTACTTCGGCACTTGACACCGAGAGTGAAAAGTTAGTTCAAGAGTCTTTGGAGCGACTGCTTAGTGGACGTACTTCGATTGTTGTTGCTCATCGTTTGAGCACAATACATAATGCCGACAAAATTTTAGTTATCGACCGTGGAGTAATTGCCGAACAAGGGTGTCACGCAGAGCTTATGGCCAACAATGGAATATATGCCAAATTGGTTGAGATGCAATCTTTTGATTAAATTTAAGAGTTAAAAATATATAATATGAAATTCAATGAGTACAAAGGACTCGACCTTGCAGGTGTAGCAAGCGACGTTCTCAAAGAGTGGGATGCAAACGACACATTCCACAAAAGTATCACCACACGAGAGGGAAAACCAACATTTGTATTTTATGAGGGACCTCCATCGGCTAATGGTGTTCCTGGAATCCACCATGTAATGGCTCGTACGATCAAAGATATTTTCTGTCGTTTTAAAACGCAACAAGGATACCTTGTTCACCGTAAAGCGGGTTGGGATACACACGGATTGCCTGTTGAATTGGGTGTAGAGAAAAAATTGGGTATCACAAAAGAGGATATTGGCAAGACGATCACCATCGAGGAGTATAACAAGGCGTGTCGTGAGGCAGTTATGGAGTATACGGGTCTTTGGGAGGATTTAACTCGCCAAATGGGTTATTGGGTAAATATGGATGATCCATATATCACCTATGATAATAAGTATATCGAGACTCTTTGGTATCTTCTAAAGCAGCTTTTTGAGAAAGGGTTATTATATAAAGGTTACACCATTCAGCCATACTCACCAGCTGCTGGAACAGGCCTTTCGACTCACGAGCTAAATCAACCTGGTTGCTATCGTGATGTTAAAGATACAACATGTACAGCGCAATTTAAAGTTATTCGTGATGAGAAGAGCGAGAAGCTATTCGAGGGTGTCGAGGGTGATCTATATATTTTAGCTTGGACGACAACCCCTTGGACACTTCCATCGAATACCGCTTTGGCAGTTGGCCCAGGAATTGAGTATGTTAGAATTAAGTGTCAAAATCCATACACTGGAGTGGCACAAAATATAATTATGGCAAGCGATCTAGTGTCGACTCACTTTACAAAGAAGATGGAGGGTACATACTCAATCGAAGAGTTCAAGTGGAAAGGTACGGAGCTTGCAGGTGTCAATTATGAGCAGTTGGTTCCTTGGGTACAGCCTATGGGTGATGCCTTTAAGGTGATTACAGCTGAGTTTGTTACAACATCTGACGGTACAGGTATTGTTCATATTGCACCTACATTTGGTGCCGATGATGATCGTGCAGCACGTGCAGCGGGTATTGCTCCATTGTTTATGGTTGATAAGGCTGGAAAAGAGCAGCCTATGGTTGACCGTGCAGGTAAGTTCTTCGTTTTGGAGGAGCTCGATGAGGAGTTTGTAAAGAATAATGTTAACAAGGAGCTTTACGCAGAGTATGCAGGACGATTTGTTAAGAATGCTTTCGACGAATCATTAGCTGCTGATGCCGCTACGCTTGATGTTGATATATGTGTGATGCTGAAGTTGCAAAATCAGGTGTTTAAGATTGAGAAGCACTCTCACTCTTATCCTCACTGTTGGCGTACTGACAAACCTGTATTATATTATCCTCTTGACTCTTGGTTTATCCGCACAACAGCTCTTAAGGGGCGTATGATGGAGTTGAATTCAACTATCCGCTGGAAACCAGAATCAACTGGAACAGGTCGCTTTGGAAAGTGGCTCGAAGGATTGGTTGATTGGAATCTATCTCGTTCTCGTTTCTGGGGTACTCCTCTGCCAGTTTGGGCTACCGAGGAGTATTCTGAGATTAAGTGTATTGGCTCTATCGAGGAGCTTATGGGTGAGATTGAGAAATCTATCGAGGCTGGATTTATGACCGAAAATCCATACAAGAACTTCGTTGTTGGCGATATGTCGAAAGAGAATTACTCGACCAATAATGTTGATCTTCACCGTCCTTATGTTGACTCTATCGTTTTGGTTTCGTCGAAAGGTGAGCCAATGAAGCGTGAGAGTGATTTGATTGATGTGTGGTTTGATTCGGGTGCTATGCCTTATGCTCAGCTTCACTATCCATTTGAATCTAACGGAGTCGATTTTAATGATGTCTACCCTGCTGACTTTATTGCTGAGGGTGTTGACCAGACTCGTGGTTGGTTCTTTACACTTCATGCAATTGCAACGATGTTGTTCGACTCGGTGGCATTTAAAAATATCATCTCTAATGGTTTGGTACTCGACAAAAAGGGTAACAAAATGTCGAAGCGTTTGGGTAATGCTGTAGATCCTTTTGAGGTTTTAAACAGCTGTGGTGCAGATGCTACACGTTGGTATATGATCTCAAATTCTCAACCTTGGGACAACTTGAAGTTCGATGTTGAGGGTGTAAATGAGGTGCGTCGTAAATTCTTCGGAACACTGTATAATACATACTCATTCTTCGCTCTTTATGCAAATGTTGATGGATTCACAGGTGCTGAGCCTCAAATTGCTATCGAGAATCGTCCAGAGATCGACCGTTGGATCATTTCGCTTCTTAACACACTTGTTAAGGGTGTAACCAAGTCACTCGAAGAGTATGACCCAACACCTGCGGCACGTATGATTCAAGAGTTTGTTGGTGAGAACCTTTCAAACTGGTATGTTCGTTTGAATCGTAAGCGTTTCTGGGTTGGTGAGATGACCGATGATAAATTATCAGCATACCAAACTCTTTATACTTGTTTGGATACTGTAGCTAAATTGGCAGCTCCATTTGCACCATTTATTGCGGATCGTATCTTCCGTGATTTGAATGCTGTGAGCGGAATTAACACTGAGTGTTCTGTTCACCTTGCATCATTCCCTGTAGCTGACGAGTCGTTGCTTAATGAGGAGCTAGAGGAGATGATGTCGATTGCGCAACAGGTATCATCTATGGTTTTGGCTTTGCGTCGTAAGGTTAATATCAAGGTGCGTCAGCCTCTAACGAAGATCTTGATTCCTGTTCTTGATGCTGAGGTTGCAAACCGCATTAAGAGTGTCGAGAGCCTTATCATGGGTGAGGTTAACGTTAAAGAGATTGAGCTTTTGGAGCAGACAACAGGTCTTATCACCAAGCGTATCAAGCCAAACTTCAAGACGTTGGGACCAAAATATGGTAAATATATGAAGCAGATTGCGGCTCTTACAGCGACATTCTCTCAAGAGCGCATTGCCGAAATTGAATCTTCAGAGCAGATCACACTTGATATGGGAGCTGAGCAGATCATCGTAACACCTGCCGACTTCGATATTACTTCGGAGGATATGCCAGGATGGTTGGTTGCCTCTGAGGGTAAACTTACCGTTGCACTCGATATTACAATCACCGACGAGTTGAAGGCCGAGGGTGTAGCTCGTGAACTTGTCAACCGTATTCAGAATATCCGTAAGGAGTCTGGTTTCGAGGTGACCGACAAGATCCGTGTTGAGATCGAGCAGAAAGAGATTGTTGAGGCAGCCTTGGCAACATATGCAGATTATATTGCTGCTCAGACACTTTCACTTGAGGTTAAAGGTAGCGCAACCCCTGCGGGTGATTTTATTACAGATTCTGAGATTGACGAAGAGCCATTGAAGATTGCTGTAACAAAAGCATAAATCACTCAAAAAAAAGTATATATTATATAGCTGATAAGCAGATTTTTTTTATTATCTTTGCTTATCAGCTATATTTTTATGCTAATACAAAACCAACTATGAAACCAACAAAACTACTTTTAACTCTTCCCCTGCTAGCCTGCTCCACCACGCTTATGGCAAAGCAGAAACAACCAAACATAATTATAATTATGTCAGATGACCAAGGTTATCAAGATCTAAGTTGTTACGATTCACCTTTGATTAAAACGCCTGTTATAGATAAAATGGCATCGGAGGGGTTAAGGCTCACCGACTTTTATCAATCAGCCTCTGTATCAAGTGCATCCCGTGCTGGATTGCTGACAGGTCGACTCAACTCACGCAATGGAGTGCCAAAGGTATATTTCCCAAATGAGAATGGAATACCCACCGAGGAGATAACCATTGCCGAAATGCTACGAGAGAGTGGTTACGCAACAGCATGTTTTGGAAAATGGCATTTAGGTGATGCCGAGGAGTGTATGCCACTCAGTAAAGGTTTTGACGAATATTTCGGAATACCTTATAGCAATGATATGTATATCAGCCCACTAATCCCAATCTCTGAAAATATTAACTTCAGAGATGGTTATACGATGGAAATTGCTGTTGAAGAGCAAAAAATATCTGCTAAAGGACGAGGCATAGCCATTAAAAACAAACTTCGCTATAAATCTCCATTGGTTGAGGGTGGAGAGGTTATCGAGTTCCCTTGCGATCAGGCAACTCTTACTCGTCGCTATTTTGACCGTGCAATAGAGTTTGTCAAGAAGAATAAAAATCAACCATTTTTCACATATATCACCCCTGCAATGCCTCACGATCCACTCTTTGCATCGGATCAATTTTTAGGTACAAGCGAAAGAGGTCTGTATGGAGATTGCGTGGAGGAGATTGATTGGAATATCGGTCGACTTTTGGAGAC
Organism: Rikenellaceae bacterium; assembly: GCA_044433665.1. Taxonomy (GTDB): domain Bacteria; phylum Bacteroidota; class Bacteroidia; order Bacteroidales; family Rikenellaceae; genus Alistipes. Next base: position 2,472 of record JAWXTJ010000011.1, on the reverse strand, counting down.
GTTAGAAGAGGAGGGTTTATTAGAGAATACAATTATTGTTTTCACCTCCGATAATGGCCCCAGCTTAGCTCACGGAGAGGGTGGCGGATCTGCACTACCTCTGCGAGATGGAAAATTCAAACATTATGAGGGTGGCGTAAGAGTTCCATTTATAATAAAATGGGATGGTACAATCCCCGCAGGAGTAGTTAGCGATGCAGTTGTTAGAAGCATTGACCTCTTCCCAACAATTATGCACTATGCAGGTGTAAAAAGTATCACACATCATCTTGACGGAAAGAACATCTCAATTTTTTTGGAGAACCCTAAAAAATGTAAGGGTCTTGACGAGTATGTATATGTAAAAGATGGAAATATCGTTGGCGTTCGTAAAGGAGATTGGATATATCTTCCATACTCTGGATCGGTTTTAATGGATGGTAAGGGCGAAGCCGAGCTATTTAACATCAAAGAGAACATTGCCGAAGATGAAAACCTAATAGAGTCAAATCCAAAAATCTTAGCTGAGATGAAAGCTCTTTTTGAGGCTCATCTAGCAGATAATCAACAATAAAAACAACCAAAAAAAATATTAACTATGAAACCTAATTTACTTTTACCTTTAGCTCTTATTGGCGCAATGCCTCTAGCGGCGAAACAAAACCCTAACATCATTTTCATTCTAGCCGACGATCTAGGATATGGTGATTTGGAGTGTTACAATCACGATTGCAAAATCCCAACTGTGCATCTTAATACGATGGCTGAAAATGGAGTGATGTTTACCGATGCTCACACCTCGTCAGCAGTTTCTACACCAACTCGCTACGGCATTGTAACAGGTCGTTACAATTGGCGTTCGACACTAAAGAGTAGTGTTTTGAGTGGAACGAGTCAAGCACTTATTGAGAATGAAAGAACAACAGTTGCCGATGTGCTCAAAAATAGTGGATACTCTACAGCAGCCATCGGAAAGTGGCATCTAGGATGGGGATGGTCAATTATAGAGCCAGATCCTAATGGTCTTGACAACAACAACTTATCATCTCAACCAAATATCGACTTCACGAAAGATATTACAAACTCTCCGAACGATCTAGGTTTTGATTATTACTATGCGTTCTGCGGCTCGCTAGATATGCCACCATATGTATGGGTAGAAAATAATAAAATTACCCAAGTGCCAACAAAGAGAACTGTTAATAAGGGTATGAAATTCTGGAGACCAGGTTTGACTGCTGACGACTTCGACCACTATCACATTCTTCAAGATGTTGCCGACAAAGCGATGTGGTTTATGGAGGAGAAGAGCGAAGATGAGAATCCATTCTTTATCTATCTTCCACTTCCTGCACCTCACACCCCAATTTTACCATCCGAGGAGTTTATCGGAAAGAGTAATACAACAACCTATGGTGATTACGTGATGCAAGTTGATGATGTTGTTGGTCAAATTCGTGCGAAGTTAGACGAGTTGGGAATTAGCGATGACACAATCCTAATTTTCACAAGCGACAATGGTTGCTCTACGGCTGCTAGAATCCCTGATCTATTGGAGTTTGGCCACTCTCCAAATGGAATTTTACGTGGAAATAAGGCTGACCTATATGAGGGTGGACACCGTGTTCCATATATCGTCGAATGGGCTAATGGCGCAAAAGCTGGTCTTGAGTCAGATGATGTAATCTGCACAACTGACCTTTTAGCTACAGTGGCAGATATTACGGGATACAAGATCAAGGATAACGAGGGCGAGGATAGCTTCTCATTTTTATCATCATTGAAAGGTAAGAGCGGCAAATCTAACCGAAAATATACCGTCCACCACTCAATCAGTGGAGCATTTGCAATCCGCAGTGGCTACTGGAAGCTCCTATTCTCGAAAGGCTCAGCAGGCTGGAGTTACCCAACAGATGCTCAAATTGAAAAGGAGGGATTAATCCTCCCCGATCTACAGCTATACAACTTATACGATGATATTTCAGAAACTACAAATGTAGTTGACGACTATCCAAAACTAACGGCCGAACTAACCGAAGTTCTAAAGAAGATCATCACCGACGGTCGCAGTACCAAAGGCGCAGTTCAAGAGAATGACGGCACAGACAATTGGCCACAATTGGATGCTATCTTCAAAACTAAATAAACATTAAAGAACTCTCTTTTGATTATATAATCAAAAGAGAGTTCTTTTTTACCTATTATTGGATCTCACACTATTGTAATTCTGAAAAAAATATATAGATTTGCATGATTAACTTACCCATAAATTAAATCATGCCATGAGTATTACAAAAAATATAAGCGGTGTTATGATGAATAAAGTGTCTAATTTTTTGACATAAGTGTCAAAAAATTAGACACTTTAATATGTAAAGGGGACTTCTAAAAATTAACACTTTGATATTTAGATAATTATCACTACCTTTGTGTATTGTTAAAATTTATAATAGAGATGGTTTTTAAGAGCACAGGCAAGCGAGGATTGTTCGA
>JAWXTJ010000010.1:0-60384 GCA_044433665.1 Rikenellaceae bacterium | reverse complement strand
ATTTAGAATGAATTAAAAGCGTTCAGAATAATATAGGGGAATTATTAGAACTCCCCTTAATAGCCTCAGCACATTTTCCACAAAAAAGAAAATATGCAAAAAAAAGTGGCTAACCCTCTCAATTAAGAAGAATGACCAACTCACCTTGGGTTCAAACGCCAAAGGTGTTTGATAAATTTTCTCTTCTCAACTATGAACTCGAATTTATTTGAGTTCATAGTTGAGAGGAGAAAATCGTAGAACCAAAGGTTCTACGCCCAAGAGTGCAACAACAAAAAGTAAAGCTCCGCGGGGAGCACCCCGCCGCCGCCGAGGGCACTGAAAAAGTCCCCATCATCTTCTGGAGAATCGCGTATTTGGAAAAGTTCTCAGGTAGGGGGTCTAATATAAAAACCTCAAAAAGGACTTTTTCAGTGCCCTCCCGCCGCCCGCGGAGGGCAGTAAGTAACGTAAGTAATTAAACAAAACAATGAATTGGGATAACAATCTATTTTTATGGCTTAACTTCGATGGTGGAGATTTTATGGATAGCCTTATGATCCTTGTTTCGGGGAGGGTAACATGGCTTCCATTATACCTTTTTATTCTCTATCTGATCTGGCGAAAGAGTGGCTGGAGGGGAGTCGGGCTCTTTGCGCTCTGCGTTGTTGCGGCTGTTGGTCTCTCAGATATGGTTTCGGGAATCTTCAAGCACTCGGGGCCATTGAAGCATGTGTGGGAGTCATTCCCTGTGCGTTTGCGTCCTATGCACACTCCAGAATTGGAGGGTCTGATCCGCAAAATTGTAGGTGGCGGTAAATACGGCACCGTTTCGGCACACGCAGCTACCACCACCTCTATTGCGATCTTTGCAGCTTTGGAGCTGCGTCGACGCTGGCTTACAATTATGCTTGTCTTATGGGTCTTGCTTGTAAGTTACTCACGTATCTACCTATGGTATCATTTTCCGCAAGATATTCTTCTCGGTTGGGCTACGGGAACGGTTTGTGTCGCTTTGCCCTATCTTATCTACTCTCGTTACTTGCGCATTGCGAAGAAGTGATCTACGGGACCATGTCCCTCACCGATTTCGAATTGCGAACCCGATATTATCGCTGAGTTAATATACTCCTTTGCAGCACGCACAGCATCACTAAGCTCCATCCCCCTGGCTAACATGGCAGCCAAGGCCGATGAGAGTGTGCAACCTGTTCCGTGAGTATTTGGAGTGTCGAGACGTTGCGAGGTAAGCTCAATTGTCTCACCCTCTTCGGCATTATAGAAAACATCTGTAAGACGATCTTCTGTAAGATGTCCCGCTTTCAGAAGTACCGACACTCGACCATCCATCGACAATTGACGAGCCATATATCCAAGTTGTGACTGGTCGGTTATCTTCTTGCCGAGCAGAATCTCCGCTTCGGGAATGTTGGGCGTTATAACCCTCGCTCGTGGCAGAAGATGAGTCATAAGCGCCTCTACGGCACTCTGCTCGATGAGTCTATGACCAGATGTCGCAACCATAACGGGATCGACAACAATATTCTTGATGTTGAACTTATCGAGTTGTCGAGCAACAACCTTAATCACATTCGAAGAGTGCATCATGCCAACCTTTATTGCGTCGGCACCAATGTCGCTCAACACAGCGGCAATCTGTCCCTCTATAACCTCAGGTGGAATAGGATATACCTCTTCCACGCCAACGGTATTTTGAACCGTCACGGCAGTAATTGCCGAAGCAGCATAGCAGCCGCATGCCGATATTGTCTTGATGTCGGCTTGAATACCTGCACCACCTCCCGAGTCGCTGCCCGCAATTGTTAGAACTCTGTTATATTTCATATTTTTATTGTTTAATTTAAGGGGAGTTTCTGTTGCGCCCCTCTATTGCTCACCATAATATCCGTAATTCCAGAAAGCCCACTCATACCAGACGGCTTTTATAAACTCTCGTCTCATATCGGCCTGTCGACGCTGAGAGGTATTTTTAGCTATCTTATCGGCTAGTGTCACAGATAACTCAACTCCCTGCATCATCATTTCAGAAGAGTATGTCTCGATCCACGCACGATAGGGATTTCCCTCTAAGGTACCATGCTCATAAAGATATTTCCCCACCAAGCTGTAAATCCAAATGCAAGGGAGAATAGAGGCCATAGATAGCTCCAAATTAGAAGCGTCAACCCATTGTCGAGTATGAGCCATATAAGCCTCAGTCACCTCGGAGCTCTCCACATTTCTAATTCCACCGAACATCTCTCCGAGCAGAGCATGTAACGCCTTTTCAGCCTCCATACCCTCATGTGCAAAGGTTGTGAACAACTCCTTGTCTCCACTATCGGGCAACATTTCAGCTACAAGAAGCATCTCCTCAGAGTAGTTGCGAATATAAATTGTATCCTGCTCAACATATCGCTGAAAACGATCAAGTGAAAGCTCCCCCGACATCATCTCAACATTGAAAGGCTGAGAGATAATTTGTTGATAAAGTGTTAACGAAGCCCTAAGTGCCACCTCGCTCCACTTCATGCGACTCGCATTGATTGCCTCCAGTAGCTCCGACGAAGCCGCCATAGGATCCTCAGCGCAGATAATAGCCGAAACCACAGCAACACCATCTACACCACACTTCATCGTCTCGCCAACATTGCCAAGATTTATACCTCCAATAGCAACCGATGGATGATGTGAAAGACTCACAGCCTCTGTGCACCCCTCAATGCCAAATGGCTGAGCAGTGTCAGTCTTAGTGGGTGTCGAGTGCAAAGGCGAAATCCCGATATAATCCACATCAAGATCATTTGCCGCCACAACCTCATCGAGAGACTCGACCGAGAGTCCAATAATCTTATCCCGACCCAATATTGCACGAGCATCCTCATAGCTCATATCCGACTGTCCAATATGAACACCGTCGGCATCTGCCGCCAAGGCAACATCTACCCTATCGTTAATTATCAACGGAACCGAATATGGAGCCAAAGCCTCTTTCAATCTTCGAGCACGAGCGATAAACTCACCCGTTGCGAGCTCCTTTTCACGCAACTGCACAACGGTGACACCTCCCGCCACCGCCTTGCAGACAATATCCTCCAGCGAGCGAGAAGCAGCGAGCGAACTATCTGTAACCAGATAGAGCGAAAGATCAAATTCTACTGACATTGTGTTGCGCTTTGTGCCAACTCCTCACTGCTCAATGTATAAAGCGTATCAAGGAAGTTGAGTTGAAGTGTCGCTGGAGCTGCCGAGATTGCCGCTGCACGCTCACCCGCAACACCCATTAAAGCCATAGCATATAGAGCGCCCTCAAATGGAGTGTCACAAACAGCAACAAAAGCACCAATAAGTGCAGTCGCAGTACATCCCATAGCTGTTACGGCTGTCATCATGGTCGATCCATTTGTGATTGTCTCAACGGTTTGGCCATCGGTCACATAATCTGTCTGACCACTAATCACAACTACCGCCTCTGAACTCTTAGCCAAAGCCTTCGCAGCCTCCAAAGCCAAATCCGATGAAACCGAACTATCAACACCCTTGCTAAGTACATCAGCATCAACAAGCGACATAATCTCCGAGCCATTGCCACGAATAACAACAGGTTTACACTCCTCGATAATACGTTTACTTACAGCGGTGCGATATGGGGTAGCTCCCGAACCTACAGGATCAAAGATAATAGGCTTGCCAAGCTCCTTCATCGAGAGTCCAGCGGCAAAAATTCCCTCTACCCACTGCTCATCGAGTGTTCCAATATTTAATACAAGTGAGCTTGCAATAGCTGTCATATCGGCCATCTCCTCCTTTGCGTGTGCCATCACGGGCGAAGCACCAATTGCCAAAAGAGCGTTGGCATTAAAATTCATTGCCACATAGTTTGTGATGCACTGCACTAGTGGTGAGTTTTTGCGAACCTTGTCGAGGCTCGCAGCAAGTTTGTCTCTGTTAATCATAGTTGTTGATATGTTTTAATAAAAAATCCTACCTTTTTGGGCAGGAGTAGTCGACCTTATGCGGGCTATCATGATTATCTCTCTGGTTCCCTACGTCGCAGTGCGCCTCAGGTTCAAAGGGTATAATCTCAGCTCAAACAAGGAGCACCCCTACCGAAAGACAAAGGTATAAAAAAAATGGGGCAATCCAAAAGTTGGATTATAAATTTTGTGTGAATAGGTCTATAAAACAAAACGACAACAAGGTACTCCTCGTTGTCGTTTGTGCGGATGAAGGGACTCGAACCCCCACGCCTCTCAGCACTAGATCCTAAGTCTAGCGTGGCTACCAATTACACCACATCCGCTTAGCTGAACTAATTGTGAGTGCAAAGATACAAAAAAAATATAAATCACAAATTTTTTTTGATGTTTTTTTTAACTTTTTACTCTTTTTATTTCTGGCTTATTCGCTATTTATCACGTATTCAGTGATTTGTAAAAAGGCAGCAAAGGTGTAGTTTTCACCAATTTTATTCTAAGCTCTCCTTTAAAAACAATAGCTCGTAACATCCTCCTTTTCGATATTCTTTTGACTAAGGATAACCAGCCGCTCAACAACATTGCGAAGCTCTCGAATATTTCCGCTCCATGACATACTACTCAACAGAGTCAAGGCTTCAGGCGAGATCTCTTTACGTTCAACATTTAGCTCTGTGCAGACACGTGCTAAAAAATGGTCGACAAGTTGAGGAATATCCTCGGAGCGTTGACGCAAGGGTTTTACTCTCATTACAATAACGCCTATACGATGGTATAGATCCTCTCGGAAGTTTCCCTTGGCGATCTCCTCACGGATCTCTTTATTTGTGGCAGCTACAACTCTCACATCTACATCTATATCTCGGTCGCTACCTACACGGCAGATTTTTTTCTCTTGAAGTGCCCTCAGAACTTTAGCTTGTGCCGAGAGCGACATATCGCCAATCTCATCCAAAAAGAGAGTTCCGCCATCGGCCTGCTCAAATTTTCCTTTGCGCTGTTTGATTGCCGAAGTGAAGGCTCCTTTTTCGTGACCGAATAGTTCACTTTCGATAAGCTCCGAGGGAATTGCGGCGCAATTTATCTCGACATATGGGGCATTCGATCGTTGACTTTTATAATGGAGCCACTTTGCAACGAGCTCCTTGCCCGTTCCATTCTCACCCATGATAAGCACTCTCGCATCGGTTGGAGCCACCTTTTCGATTAACTGTTTTAGGTCGAGCATCGCCTCGGAGTCCCCAACCATCGGTTCGATATGTGTTGAGGAACCACTCCGCCTGCGACGCACGGTTTGCCGTCTTGAGGTTTGCTCTGCTTGAGAGTCATTGCACTCCTCGGTGGTGGAGCGCAAAGATTTGAGTAGGCGATTCATGTCGATGGGACGTGTCAAAAAGTCGATCGCTCCCCGTTTAGCTGCCGAGAGTGCCTGGTCTATGGAGGCATCTGCCGAGATAACTATAAAGGGGGTGGTAAGCATCTCCTCGGGAAGTTGCTCGAAATGGGAATCCGATAAAATAACATCAAATCCGCCACAGCCAAACATCTCTACTGCGTGGCAAACCTCGCTAGCCTCCTCAATATCGAAGCCCTCGAACTCTAATCTTTCACGCAGCGTTTTGCGCATGCTTTTTGATTGGTCTAAAATTAAAACTCTACTCATTGCAATTATATTAAAAATAATTCGTATTTTTGTGTCAAAGTTAGTAACATCTTTTTATAAAAGTGTTACAGCAATAATTGAGCAAATAATTAATTTATAGCTACTTGATGTGGCTGTTTTTATTACTTTGACCAGCAAAATTTAATAGAGTTGAGCCATAATATTTTACTTCATCGTAACGTTATATTATAAGTGTCAACATTCTCTACATGAAAAAAATTTACAATAATTCTCGACCAAAGTTACATCTACCCGAGTATGGTAGACATATTCAAGAGATGGTCGAAACCCTCTGCACTATCGAGGATAGAGCCGAGAGAAACAAACAAGCACGAGCGGTAATTGCCGTTATGGGAAATGTGAATCCGCTATTGCGAGACACTCCAAGTTTTACTCATAAATTGTGGGATCACCTCTTTATGATCTCTGATTTTAAGCTAGATGTAGATTCACCATACGATCAACCCTCACGTGATACGCTGGAGGCTCGACCTCGACCTTTGCGCTATCCGCAAGGGAGAGTTTCGCATAAACATTACGGAAAGTATATCGGTAGAATCGTTCGAGTTCTAGCCGAGGAGAAGCCCGAAGATGCAGCCAAGACAATCGACAACGTTGCGATATTTATGCGTGCGAAAAGTTTCGAATATAACCAGGAGCACCCAAATAACGAGGCGATAATAAAAGATATAAAGATGATGTCTAAAGGCGCTATTCAACTCGATGAGAATGCCATAAATAATATTCATAGCGATTATAAACAGCACCTTTCAGGATATTCTCAGAAGCCACAACATCGTAATAATAACCGCAATGGACACAAAAACCGTGGCGGATACAACGGCCGAACATTTAGCAAAAATAGCGGCGTAAGAAGAAATCAACCAAAATAGAGGTGCAAAATATCAAAAAATTGCTATCTTTGCTATAACGATTAGATGTAATATTATTTTTAAAGAGACAACTGATGCAAAAGATTAATGTGAAATACAACATAGTTGCACTATTTGCAACCGTAATTTTAATGTCGAGTTGCCAATCTGACAAAGTGAAAATTTCTGGACGCTTTGTTGGTGGTGAGAGTAGTGTAGCCTACCTTGAAGAGATTGCTCAGGAGGGTGGCGTGATAATCGACTCGGTGGAGCTGTCGAAGAGTGGGGAGTTCCGTTTCGAGATTGCGGCGAAGGATAAACATCACAAATTATATAACGTTGTTTACGACTGGTCGACAATACCTCTGTTTGCTGCCTCGGGAGAGAATATCAAATTAAACTCGGTGGGTAACATTGCAAAAAATTATACCGTTGAGGGATCCGAAGAGTCAGAGTTAGTTCGTCAATTCTATCAAAATTATCTTAGAGGTATCAACGTCCTAGATAAAATTGCAGTGGAGTATGGTGCCGAGAAAATCACCGAGGATGAGCGTCAAGAGCTTGCTCGAAGCTACAGCTCGGAGTATAATCGTATTAAACGTGAGCAGTTGGAGTTTATCATCTCTAACAAATCTTCATTGGCGGCAGTTTACGCTCTATATCAACGCCTGCCAAATGATAGCTATCTATTTAATGGTCGCAGTGATGTGATCTATTATCGCACCGTAGCTGAGGGCTTAGAGGATAAATATCCAGAGTCACCTTACCGCAAGAGTATTCAAGCGGATATTGATGAGGTTGACGCATATAACGACTTGATGAATCGTGTCGAGGAGATCAGCTATCCAGATTTGGAGATAAACGATATGTTTGGAAATCCTCAAAAGCTCTCGGATCTCGATGGCAAAGTTATTCTGGTCGATTTCTGGTCGGCTCAGATTGGTAGCAGCAATCGTAATAATTCTGATCTTAAGGAGATCTACGCCGATCTTAAAGATGATGGCTTCGAGGTCTATCAAGTAGCTATCGACACATCGAAATCTACATGGATCAATGCCGTGCAGAGTCAAGGTTTACCTTGGATTTCGGTTAGCGATTTGAAGGGTAATTACTCTTCAGCATTAACATTTTACAATGTTTCGAAGCTACCAAGTAACTTCCTAATAAGCAAGGCAGGAGAGATTGTTGCGAATAACATCTTTGGCGACGAGTTGAAAAAGCAGATTAAAACGGAGTTAAAAAAATAGTCATGTATTATTTTGCATCCGATACCCACCTAGGTGGAGGAACTCCCGAGCAACAGAAGATCACCGAGCGACGCTTTATAAAGTGGCTTGACGATGTCGCTGCGGACGCTAAGGCAATATTTCTCTGCGGTGACATTTTCGACTTTTGGTTCGAATATCGACATGTAGTGCCAAAGGGGGCAGTTCGAGTACTAGGCAAAATCGCTGAACTCACCGACAGAGCTGTCAGAGTGGTATTTATGGCGGGAAATCATGATATGTGGGTGCGCGACTACTTCACCGAGGAGTGTGGGATGGAGCTCTACACCTCACCGACAACATTTACTCTAGGCACAAAACAGGTTCATGTGGCGCATGGTGACAATCTCAATGTCAAGGGTAATGCGAAGCTAAAACTGCTGAACGGTTTCTTCCGCTCGAAAATTGCACGACAGCTCTTCTCATGGCTTGTGCATCCCGATATTGCACTCAGCTTCGGGCTTGCCTGGAGTAACTCTTCCCGCAAGCGACACAGCGAGGAGTCAGTGAAAATACGTCTGCTCTGTATAGAGCACCTAAGTGAATATGCTGTAGATCATCACGCTAAACATAAAGCCGACATTTACATCTTTGGACATATACACTATACGGCAACATTCACTGAGCAGACCCCACAGATACTATTTATGAATAATTGGAGCTCTACACCCCATTACATCTCCCTGAGTGAGAGTGGCGAGGTGAAGCTATGCGAAGTAAAATTAGGGAGAAAATAGAACTCCCCATAAAATAATTGAGGCCGAGATAATTTTCGGCCTCAATTCATAAACAATACTTACCCATTTTTGATTCAAAAAAAACATACAATAATGAAACAATATCTTGAACTTCTACGCACAATAAAGGAACAAGGAGCTGTAAAGGGAGACCGCACAGGAACAGGCACCAAGAGCATTTTTGGCTATCAGATGCGATTTGACCTTGCCGAGGGATTCCCCTTGCTCACAACGAAAAAAGTCTTTCTAAAAGGAGTAATCCACGAATTGCTCTGGTTTTTGCGTGGCGAGACCAATATAAAATATCTTGTTGATAACTCGGTGCACATCTGGGATAATGATGCCTACCGCCACTACGGCACACTCTGTCGTGAAGCGGAGATTGAACCACTCTCAAAAGAGGAGTTCCTATCTTCAGCAGGTAACCCCTCGCCAATTGAGGGATATAACTTCGGAGATCTCAATGAAGTCTACGGTCATCAATGGCGTAGCTGGGGGCGTTACGATGGGGGTACCATAGATCAAATCCGTGAGGTAATCGAGACAATCAAAACCAACCCAAACTCACGACGCATGTTAGTTTCAGCATGGAATGTAGCTCAAGTTGAGAATATGGCTCTGCCTCCATGTCACGTATTATTCCAATTCTATGTTGCGGATAATCGCCTCTCGTGTCAACTATATCAACGTAGTGCCGATACATTCCTTGGCGTACCATTTAACATCGCCTCATATGCTCTACTCACGCAGATGATAGCTCAGGAGTGCGGATTGCAAGCGGGTGAATTTATACACACTCTCGGTGATACACACCTCTACCTCAACCACTTTGAGCAAGTAGATGAACAACTATCACGCACACCTCGCCCATTGCCAACGATGAAACTCAATACAGAAGTCAAATCAATTTTCGACTTCCAATATGAAGATTTTGAGCTTGTTGGCTACGATCCTTATCCAACAATCACTGCACCGATGTCATTTTAATTGAGTTGATGTTGTTTTAATTGCATTGATCTTATTTTAATTGAGTTAACATCAAAGTTATTCTAAAAAAACATGTTAAGTATAATTGTCGCAATTGCCAACGATAATATAATTGGCAATAACAACCAGTTGCTTTGGCACATCACCGAAGATCTGAAATATTTCCGCAAGGTAACCTCGGGACATGCCGTTATAATGGGTCGTAAAACCTATGACTCTATCGGCCGACCACTCCCTAAACGCCACAATATCGTCATTACACGTCAATCAATAGATATTGAGGGGTGCAGTGTCGTTCACACGCTTGAAGAGGCTCTATCGCTTTTAAATCCCGAAGAGGAGAGCTTCATAATCGGTGGGGCTCAAATTTATGAATTGGCTCTACCTTTAGCCGACCGCTTATACCTAACCCGAGTTGGTGGTGAATTTCAAGGTGACACATACTTTCCGCAATGGAATCCTCACGAATGGCAATTAGAAACTATCGAAACCTTTGAGCGTGGGGAAGCGTTCGAGTATCCATTCTCCTTTGAGGTCTACACAAGGGGGTGAAAAACGAAGTTTTTCTGTCCAGACTATGTCTGGCGGCCGCCCGCTGTTAGGGCAGTCCTCAACGTCAGAAAGTGGTCGCCCTCCCTCCTCAAAAAGAACTTTTTCTTTAGAAAAAGTTCGCAGAGGGCGAGCAGCTCGAAGAGCTGCATTACATAAAACGGTAAAAAATTAGTCTATATCCGATTTTTTTACTAAATTTGCGGTGCATTATTTTATCAGAGACGGTGGGGAAACCTGCCAAAATAGTTAAGACAAGTATTTTATATACTTGTGTTTTACTATACCTGTACGGTGGTTTCGCCCCCGTGCAGGATATTAATGTACCTGCTGCCGTCTCTGGTGTAATGCAACGGGTCAGCGAGATCACCTTTTTTTATTTCACTACCCGATAAGTTTAACAATTTAAATTACACGGTAATGAACGAAAAAGTAAAATTCAACACGGCAACAAAGTATCAAATTGCAGAAAGCGAACTCAAACACCTCTACACTGTATTGGCTCTAATGCAATTCCCTTATGAATGTAATCCTGAATATAAGGATCGGAATCTTGTTAGACGGCTACGTAACAAATTTAATGACTTTAATTTAGAAATGACAAAGGTGTGCGAAAATGACCCGAACAACCTTGTTTTAAGTCAAGTTCACAACTTTATTCAGCGACATTATGGATATCTAAAAAAGGCCTCTGCAATGCTTGAAGAGGAGCAATTAGGTAACGAGACTTCTATAGGTTAATATATAATCTGTTTTGATTTTTTCATGTAATGCAATTCTTCGAGCAGTTTGAATAATTGCATTATATTTAAAACTATGTTATCTCTTTCATTTATTTTTTGTACTTTTGCTATACACATTGGGGGAAATATAAAAAATATCCAGATAAAAAACAATTTAAATGTAAGCGATTATGAAAAAAATCAAGATTCCGTTATTATTATTTGTAATGAGCCTCATTTTGGCTTTTACTGTTGGTTGTGGAAGTACCCCCTCTAGCCAAGAAAGTGTTGATACTAAAGAGAGTAAGGATAAGTATACCTACTCTGTTGTGTTTCAATTAACAGCAATAGGTGATGTATTCTTAGATTTCGGAACATTAACACTTACTTATCTGGATTCAAAGGGTGAGAGTAAAAGTGTCAACGTTACAGCGGATCTTATCCCACTAGAAATAAGCAGTAGCGATTTTAGTGCTGGCGATCCTTACTCTTTTGAGTTGAAATTTGAGCGATCAGCCACTCTTCCAGAATTAACAAAGGTGGGATATAAGACATCTAAAGGTTATAATTTGAGTGACATAAGATCAGATGGTGTAAAAAGACATCTATATAGTTCTGGTGGCAGTAGCACGTCAACTATAGCAGCAGATAAACTTGAAGCATACCTTGATAAATACACAAGCAGGAGCATAATCTCATATAGCGTCACTATTGCTGAGTAATTCTCAGCCAAGCTAAAAATAAAAAAATAGCCCCAAAGTTGATAATAACTTTGGGGCTATTTTTTTTATTGGTGATGCGTCTGTGATCCTCCCACCTCTATTTTTTCAAGAAGCAAGTTTTCAACACGATCCCCGAACCATCGATTCTACAATCAACCTCCTCAGGATTGTCGGTAAGTTTAATGCTCTTTACTTTAGTGCCTCGTTTAATGACCATTGAAGATCCCTTAACTTTAAGATCCTTGATGACTGTAACAGCATCACCATCAGAAAGCTCCGCACCATTGCTGTCTACTGGAGTTTTAGGTGCAGCATCCGCCACGTCCGTATCTGTCCACTCATTTTGACAATCCATGCAGACGTTCAACATTCCGTCGAAGTAAGTACTCTCAGAAGAGCACTTTGGACATACTATAATTTCACTCATAACGTTCTATTTTTAAATTTGTTTGTCACAAAAGTAGTACTAAATGTGATAATTATAAAATTTATTCGTAAATTTGTGGGATTAAAAGAAATTAAATTAGATATATATAGTATGAGCATCGAACTCAGCGAACAGGAGCAACTGCGCCGACAATCCCTCGTCGCCCTCCGTGAATTAGGTATAGAACCTTATCCAGCAGCCCGTTATGAGGTTAGCACCACCGCACAACAGATCATCGAGAACTTCGATAAATGTGAGGAGGAGTTCAAGGCGATAACCATGGCAGGCCGTATTATGACCCGTCGTATCATGGGTTCGGCAGCATTTTTTGAGATTCAGGACCATTCGGGTCGTATTCAAGTATATATCCGTCGTGACGATGTTTGTCCCGAGGGAGATCCAACGCTTTATAACACAGTATTTAAGAAGTTGCTCGATATTGGTGACTTCGTAGGTGTCGAGGGTTTCGCTTTCCGCACAAATTCGGGAGAATTGTCGGTTCACTGTAATAAGTTTACCGTATTGTCGAAGTCGATCCGTCCTCTGCCAATCGTTAAGGAGAAAGATGGCAAGGTATTCGATGCCTTCACCGATCCTGAGGTGCGCTACCGTCAGCGTTATGTTGACTTGGTGGTGAATCCCGATGTGAGAGATGTTTTTGTAAAGCGTGCAAAGATCATCGCAACAATGCGTGAATTCTTCAACTCTAAGGGTTACTTAGAGGTAGAGACACCAATTCTGCAACCAATCCCTGGAGGAGCCTCGGCACGTCCATTTATCACGCACCACAATACTCTCGATATGCCACTTTACTTGCGTATCGCAAATGAGCTATATTTGAAGAAACTTATCGTCGGAGGCTTCGATGGAGTCTATGAGTTCGGTAAGGACTTCCGCAACGAGGGAATGGATCGTACACACAATCCAGAGTTCACCGTAATGGAGATCTACGTAGCTTATAAAGATTATATCTGGATGATGGAGTTCGTCGAGACGATGTTGGAGAAGGTGGCCGTAGCTACAAATGGAACAACAGAGCTCACAATTGGAGATAAGCAAATCTCGTTCAAGGCTCCATTCCGTCGACTAACGATGACCGACGCAATCAAGGAGAAAACAGGCTTCGACATCACGGGAAAGAGCGAAGAGGAGCTACGTGCAGCATGCAAGAGCCTCAATGTTGAGATCGACGAGACTTTCGGAAAGGGAAAACTGATCGACGCAATTTTCGGTCAATATTGTGAGGAGGAGCTTATCCAGCCAACCTTTATCACCGACTACCCAATCGACATGTCGCCACTCTGCAAGCGTCACCGTTCAAATCCAGAGCTTACCGAGCGCTTCGAGCTATTTGTGAATGGCAAGGAGTTGTGTAACGCCTACTCGGAGCTTAACGACCCAATCGACCAGCTTTCACGCTTCCAAGAGCAGTTGAAACTCTCGGAGAAGGGTGATGATGAGGCGATGTTTATCGACATGGATTTCGTTCGTGCCTTGGAGTATGGAATGCCATCATGTTCGGGAATGGGTATCGGAATCGACCGCTTGACAATGTTCATGACCGACCAGTCGTCAATCCAAGATGTTCTCTTCTTCCCACAAATGCGTCCAGAAAAACGAATTGTAAATGATCCCGTTGAGGCCTACACCGCAATCGGAGTACCTGAGGAGTGGGTAGCCCCAATCCAAAAAATGGGATATATAACAGTTGAATCGCTTAAAAAATTGGAGGGTGGCAAATTCTTCAATGAGATGTGTGGCTTCAACAAGAAAAATAAACTTGGCCTAAAGGCTCCATCAATTGATGTGGTTAAGGGCTGGTGTGAGTAGTTAGAAATTATTTAAAATTTCTTATCTATTTTGCTTTAATATAAACCATTTGGAGGTTTGCTTAAAATAGGTTAACTTTGTGTAAAACATTATTATATGCCTGTTATATCAACATTTTATGGAATCATTATTATGATGTTTTTCGACGATCATAACCCGCCACATTTTCATGTAAAATATGGTGATTATGAAGCTATTATTCATATTGTGGATGGAGAAGTGGATGGAAAATTGCCACGTAGAGTCCTTTCGATGGTATTTGAATGGTTAGATCTTCACAAAGAGGAGTTGATGGAGAATTGGCGATTGATAGAGCAAAGCAAACATATTAATAAAATTCAACCTCTAAAATAAAATATTATGGCACTACTTGCAGTAACAAAAGCAAAATATGTTGAGGGATATAAAATAGCTCTCACATTTAACGATGGAGTAGAGAAAGTTGTAGATCTCTACCATAGATTGTATGGTGAAGTATTCGAGCCACTCAAAGATATTGAGATGTTTAAGCGGTTCAAGGTATCATATTATACAATCGAATGGGAAAATGGAGCAGATATTGCGCCTGAATATCTCTATTCGTTATAAATGTAAAAAGCAGGGAGACGATAATATGACTCCCAAATTAAGTTAAGATATTATTTTTAGTAAAACCAAATAAAAAAAATTAGAAACAATGAGAAAGAAAATCGTTGCAGGAAACTGGAAAATGAATACCCTACCTTCAGAGGGTGTAGAGCTAGCAAAAGGTGTAGCGGCAGGTAAAGAGAGTGTATGTTCATGCGTTAACTTCATCGTATGTCCTCCATTCACACACATCGCAGCTGTAGCAGAGACTCTAAAAGGTACAGGAATTGCAGTAGGTGCACAAAACTGCGCTGCTGAGACTAAGGGTGCTTACACAGGTGAGGTTGCAGCTTCAATGATTGCAGCTCTAGGTTGTGAGTATGTTATCTTGGGACACTCTGAGCGTCGTGAGTATTATGGTGAGACTTCTGAGACTTTGAACAAGAAGATCGCTCAAGTATACGCAAATGGTCTTACTCCAATCTACTGTGTAGGTGAGGTTAAAGAGGAGCGTGTAAACGGCACATACTTCGACGTTGTTAAGGCTCAAATCGAGGAGGTTGTTTTCAACCTTACTGAGGAGCAATTCGCAACTCTAGTTATCGCATACGAGCCAGTTTGGGCAATCGGTACAGGTCTTACAGCTACAGCTGAGCAAGCTGAGGAGATCCACGCTTACATCCGTGAGGTATTGGCTTCAAAGTTCGGTGCAGCAGCTGAGAGTACAGCGATCCTTTATGGTGGATCATGCAAACCAACAAACGCTGAGGAGATCTTCGCAAAACCAAACGTTGATGGTGGCCTTATCGGCGGTGCAGCGCTTGTAGCTGAGGATTTCTTGGGAATTGGCAAAGGATTCAAAGCATAAATTATTTACTTCTAAGCGGCGCATAATTGAATATCCTTTAAAAAGTAATCAAAATACTTGCTTATTATATATAAAGTAGTTAATTTTGCACTGTTTAGAAATAGAAAGAATTTTTTAATAACAATAATTAAATTAAAATTATGTCAACAATTAAAATTGGTATCAATGGTTTCGGTCGTATCGGCCGTTTGGTATTCCGTGCTGCTTGCACTAACGCAAATGTAGAGGTAGTAGGTATTAACGACCTTATCTCAGTTGAGTACATGGCTTATATGCTTAAGTACGATTCAGTACACGGTAAATTTGCAGGTACAGTTGATTTCAACGAGAACGAGCTAATCGTAAACGGTAAAGCTATCCGTGTTACAGCTGAGCGCAACCCAGCAGACCTTAAGTGGGATGCAGTAGGTGCTGAGTACGTAGTTGAGTCTACAGGTTTGTTCCTTACTGAGGAGACAGCAGCTAAGCACATCGAGGCTGGTGCTAAATATGTAGTTATGTCAGCTCCATCAAAGGATGCTACACCAATGTTCGTTTGTGGTGTTAACACTGACACTTACGCAGGTCAAACTATCGTTTCTAACGCATCATGTACAACTAACTGTCTTGCTCCAGTAGCAAAGGTTCTTAACGATAAATTCGGTATCGTAGAGGGTCTTATGACAACTGTACACGCAACAACTGCAACACAAAAAACTGTTGACGGTCCTTCTATGAAAGACTGGAGAGGTGGTCGTGCAGCAGGTGGCAATATCATCCCATCATCTACAGGTGCTGCTAAGGCAGTAGGTGTAGTTATCCCAGAGCTTAAGGGTAAACTTACAGGTATGGCATTCCGTGTTCCAACATTGGACGTATCAGTTGTTGACCTTACAGTACGTTTGGAGAAGGGTGCATCTTACGCTGAGATCAAGGAGGCTATCAAGGCAGCTTCTGAGAACGAGATGGCAGGTATCTTGGGTTACACTGAGGATGCTGTAGTTTCTACAGACTTCACAGGTGACGCTCGTACATCTATCTTTGATGCTGATGCTGGTATCGCTCTTAACGACAACTTCGTAAAGGTTGTTTCATGGTACGATAACGAGTGGGGTTACTCAAACAAGGTAGTTATGCTTATCGAGAAAATGTACGCTTACAATAACTAATCAATTAGTTTCAGTATATTTGGGGAGTCCGACTAACAATCAAAAGTTAGTCGGACTTCTTGTATTTGTATATGATTCTGCATTTTTTTGGTTAAGATTGTAAAAAACGCCTTGTTTTTTGAACTATAGTCGAAAAATCAGCAAATATCATTGAATATTAAATATTTATTCATACCTTTGTGCTCCGTTCGCCTTTTTTGGACGGAGCAATATTAATTTAATGAGCGATTGTATCGCAATCTAATTTCCAGAATGGAAGAAAAGAAAACATTTGTTTCAAACGAGAATTTCGATTGGAACGCATTTGAGAACGATCTTGGCGTTTACGACCAAGAGAAAAGCACAATTTCTGAAGCATACGACAAAACCCTTTCTAACATCGCTGTTGGTGAGGTAGTTGACGCAGCTGTTGTTGGCGTTAACAAGCGTGAGGTTGTTGTAAACGTAGGCTACAAGAGCGAGGGTATCATCTCAATCTCTGAGTTCCGTTACAACCCTGAGCTAGCTGTAGGTGATACAGTTGAGGTATACGTAGAGTCTGTAGAGGATAAAGGTGGTCAATTGGCACTTTCTCACAAGAAAGCTCGTCAACTTAAATCATGGGATCGTGTTAACGAGGCTATGGAGAAAGATGAGATCATCAAGGGTTACGTTAAGTGTCGCACTAAGGGCGGTATGATCGTTGATGTATTCGGAATTGAGGCATTCTTGCCAGGTTCTCAAATTGACGTTAAACCAATCCGTGATTACGACATATACGTAGACACAACAATGGAGTTCAAGGTTGTTAAGATCAACCAAGAGTTCCGCAACGTAGTTGTCTCTCACAAAGCATTGGTTGAGGCTGATCTTGAGGCTCAAAAGCACGAGATCATGTCTACACTTAAGAACGGTAACATCTATGAAGGAGTTGTTAAGAACATCACTTCTTACGGTGTATTCATCGACCTTGGTGGCGTAGACGGTCTTATCCACATCACTGACCTTTCTTGGGGTCGCGTGAACCACCCAGAGGAGATCGTAACACTTGACCAAAAGGTGAAAGTTGTTATCATCAACTTCGACGAGACTAAGAAGCGTATCGCTCTAGGTCTTAAGCAACTTACTCCACACCCATGGGAGGCACTTAACGCTGAGCTTAAGGTTGGCGACATCGTTAAGGGTCGTGTAGTAGTTATGGCTGATTACGGTGCGTTTGTTGAGATCTCAACAGGTGTTGAGGGTCTTATCCACGTATCTGAGATGTCTTGGAGTCAACACCTACGCTCTGCACAAGAGTTTATGAAGGTTGGTGACGAGGTTGAGGCAGTTATCTTGACTCTTGATCGTGAGGATCGCAAGATGTCTCTTGGTATCAAGCAACTTTCAGCTGATCCATGGGATGGTATCGAGGCAAAATATCCTGTTGGCACTAAGTGCAACGCTAAGGTTCGTAACTTCACTAACTTCGGTGTATTCGTTGAGATCGAGGAGGGTATTGATGGTTTGATCCACATCTCTGACTTGAGCTGGACTAAGAAAGTTAAGCACCCAGGTGAGTTCACATCTGTAGGCGCTGCAATCGACGTTGTAGTTCTTGAGATCGACAAGGATAACCGTCGTTTGAGCCTAGGTCACAAGCAACTTGAGGAGAACCCATGGAATGAGTTCGAGGCTAAGTTCAGCGTTGACACAGTACACGAGGGTACAGTAACAGAGGTTAATGACAAGGGTGTAGTTGTATCTTTGGGCGAGAACGTTGAGGGCTTCTGTCCAGCACGTCACTCAGTTAAAGAGGATGGCACAACACCTGCTGTAGGTGATAAATTAGAGTTCAAGGTTATCGAGTTCTCTAAAGCAACTAAGCGCATCACACTTTCACACGCTCGCATCTATGAGGAGGTTAAGCGTGCAGAGGTAGCAGCTGAGAAGGCTGAGAAGCGTGCAGCAGCAGACGCAACAAAATCTTCAGTTAAGAAGATCAACGCATCTGTAGAGAAGACAACTTTGGGAGACATTGCAGGTCTTGCAGCTCTTAAAGCAGCAATGGAGAAAGGTGAGTAATCACTCTATCTTTAAATAACGAAATATGGCTGTCGATTAATTTCGACAGCCATATTTTTTATTGCTTTTTTATAAAAAGATGTGGTGTGCGTTAGCTGTTGTTACCTCGGCTACCTCTTCGACGCTTACAGCATGCAGGTTTGCAATTGTTGCAGCGATATGAGGGATATAGGCCGACTCATTTCGTTTGCCTCTGTGGGGTGTGGGGGTTAAGTATGGAGCGTCTGTCTCCAGAACCAAATGCGAAAGTGACATCTCTGCCACAACGGCTGCAAGAGCAGATTTTTTGAATGTTACAACGCCTCCAATTCCGAATACAAAATCACCTAAGGTGAGCAAGGTTTTATAATGCTCAATTTCACCTGTAAAGGCATGAATAACGCCTCGAACTCCTCTTGAGGCATATTGTGTTAGCTCCTCGATAAGTTCCGCCCAAGCCTCTCGACAGTGAATAGCAACAGGTAGAGAATACTCCAAGGCGAGTTCAATTTGTGTGCGGAATGCCTCTCGTTGCTCCGCCTCGAAATCTCGGCTCCAATATAGATCTAAACCAATCTCCCCCACTCCGCAATATTGAGTGTGATTCTCTTTGAGAAGTGTTGAAATTGCTTCGAGTTCATTTCGCCATTCGGGATTATCATTTACAGATGTTGGATGAAGTCCAACCATAGGTGTGCAGCAAGGGTATTCGTGAGCCATCTCCATCATCGCTTTGCGAGATTGGGAATCTACATCGGGAAGAATTATATAAGCCACATTTGCCTCCAAGGCTCGTGCAATAACCTCCGAGCGATCTTCATCAAACTCTGAGGCATAAAGGTGTGCATGTGTATCTACAAAAGTCATTTGAAAAATTAAATTAAAGAGTCATCAAAGTAAGGCTCAACCTCGGCTCGGGTTTAAATGCCTTTAGGCATTTAAAAAATTCTAAATATTAATATATTGAGGCAAATTTATTTGCCTCAATATATTAATATTTAGAATTTCAGAGATTGAAAATCTCTGTGCCCGAGAACGCAACACAGAATGCACCAGCGGGGGTGCTATCCCCGCCCGACGGAGTCAGTCCGCAAGGTCTATTGAGAGAGCAAGAATCTTTCGCAGTCTAGGGCTGCTACGCATCCTGAGCCTGCTGCGGTGATTGCCTGACGATAGTGAGGATCTTTGACATCTCCAGCGGCAAAGACACCCTCGACAGAACATTTCGAGGTATTAGGTTCCGTTACAATATATCCTTGATCGTCAAGTTTAATTTGATCTGCAAAAAGCTCAGTATTAGGATGATGTCCAATAGCTAGGAAGAAGCCCATAACATCAATCTGCGTCTCCGTACCATCTGCTTGACGCAATAGAGCTCCTGTTACACCGTTCTCATCACCAAGTATTTCGGCTGTTGTATGCTCGAAAAGAACCTTAATATTTGGCGTGTTAAATACTCGCTCTTGCATAGCCTTCGACGCACGTAGATGATCCTTGCGAACGATAAGATATACTTGACGGCAGATCGACGCAAGATATGTAGCCTCCTCACATGCTGTGTCTCCACCTCCGACTACGGCAACATCTTTCTTGCGATAGAAAAATCCGTCACATGTTGCACAGGCGCTAACTCCTTGACCACGGAATTGTGTCTCTGAGGGTAGGCCCAAATATTTTGCTGTAGCTCCCGTTGATATGATAATTGTCTCGGCTGAGATCTCGTGACTGCCATCAACTATAACATGAAATGGACGTGAGCTTAGGTCGACACTTGAGATAATTCCCGAGCGAACATCTGCTCCGAAGCGCTCCGCCTGACGACGTAGATCCTCCATCATTGCCGCCCCATCTATACCCTCAGGGTAGCCTGGGAAATTCTCAATTTCGGTTGTTGTTGTAAGCTGTCCACCAGGCTCAATTCCTTGGTAAAGAACAGGTGATAGATTAGCTCGTGAAGTATAAATTGCTGAGGTGTAGCCTGCTGGGCCACTACCGATAATTAAACATTTTACTGATTCCATTGTTTTATTATTTTTTTGTTTGAGATCTTCTTATTCAAAATCCCTTTATAAATTATCTAAATTTAATTTTATCGCTGCTCCGCCCCACGCATTTATCTGATGCTCACGCTCGTAAATTGCTTTTTTTGAATTATCGGAAGTCACCTTGACCACTGCCGAGAAGGGCAGATGATCTGAAATTGCGATATTTTTTCCCGTGGGAAGAGCTTTAGGTATGAAGTAGAGTATCAACTCAATATGGTGTGCCGCATCTGCCTGCATCTTCGAGAGGCTCTCGCCATCCGCCTTTTGCATCGAGGTGACATATAATTGGTTATTCTCAGAGTCGAAGCCACCACACATCGTTATCACATTAAAACGTGAGTAATGTTCAAAATGGCTCTCTATGGTTATCTGGATCATTGCACTCCTAAATTTTGAAGCCTTGTTTAATCAATATTGCGAGACTCTCCAGCCTCAATATCGTCACCCGCTTCACCCTCCTCTTTCTCAAAATGTTGATGTCCAAAGAGCAAAAAAAGTACCACACCCACAGAGATATAGCTATCAGCAAGATTAAATATCGCCCCAAAGAAGTAGTTATTCCCATCGACCAAGAATTTCAAGAAGTCAGGTACCGAATTCCACTGAAAGAGCGGGAAGTAGAACATATCAACCACCTTACCCATAAGAGGAGCAGCGTAGCTATCACCAAAATGAGCTACCGTAGTAAAAGTAGACTCCGAGAAGATCACACCATAAAAAATGCTGTCGATCATATTTCCTACGGCACCCGCCAAGATCATTGTAAAAGGGATAAGCACCCATTTATGCGCACCCTGCTGAGCTAATTTAACAATATAGTAACCCAGTCCACCGATCATAACAACACGGAATAGACTTAGCAATAATTTACCCCAATCGAAAGCGCCACTTTGTGAGATCTGCATACCAAAGGCGGCACCATTATTCTCAATAAAGCGTATCTGGAACCAGTCAGGAAAAATTATAATTGCCTCACCAATAGACATATTTGTTTTGACCCATATTTTTAATATCTGATCTAAAAGAAGAAGGACGACAACAAATATCGTAACGTGTTTAAGTTTCATTTTATATATGCTAGTTTATTACATTTACAAAGATAATAATTTTATTCTGTTTAACCCACTTCAGTCTCGAAAATCTTGCTTTCTTTCTCGACTGAGGATGCCCTAGCAGAGGGCGGCTACCAAGTGCTACCTGGAGAGAAAAACTTTGTTTTTCACTTTATCTTTTTGAGAAGAAGTAACTTTTTTGTCGTCGTTTGTCCTCTTGACTCTTTGCAACAAAAACCTCTTTGCCGCTATATGGGTCTATGCCCGTGTAGAACATCACCGAAGAGAGCGTCATCGGTGTGGGGGTTAAATCTTGAACTTGCTCCAAGTTGAAGTTCAATTTGCCTAAAACCTTTGAAGATAGCTGTTTCATATCTCGCTCGGTGCAACCTGGATGGGACGAAATAAAGTAAGGAATAAGTTGATAACGTAATCCCTCACGCTTACATATTGATTTGAAGTTTTGATTTAAACGTTCAAATTGCTCAAATGAGGGTTTGCGCATAATTTGTAATACTCTATCTTCGGTATGCTCGGGAGCTACTTTTAAACGTCCCGAAGTGTGGTGACGTAGAACGGTCTCTAAGTATGGAGTATTGTCGAAGAGATCATAACGTATGCCACTGCCAATAAATGCCTTTTTGATCCCTTTTATCTCTCGGATTTTGCTGTAGAGTTTGAGCAATGGACGGTGGTCGTTATTCAAATTTGGACATACTTTAGGGTGCAGGCATGAGGGACGACGGCATTTATCGCACAGTTCAGTTTTTCGGCCTCCCATACCATACATATTTGCTGAGGGACCTCCAATATCTGAAAGGTAACCTTTGAAGTCAGCCATTTGGGTTACTTTCTCTACCTCCGCAAGGATTGATTTCTCGGAGCGTGAAGCGATAAATTTACCTTGATGTGCCGAGATTGTGCAGAATGAACAGCCACCGAAACAGCCTCGATGTAGGTTCACCGAGTGCTTAATCATCTCCCACGCTGGAATATCCCCCTTGCCACGATATTTCGGGTGAGGAGCACGCTCATACGGAAGATCGAATGAGTGGTCTACCTCTGCGGTGGAAAGAGTCGCCAATGGTGGGTTTACAACAACATAGTTGCCTCCAACCTGCTCGATGATATAACTGTCACCATTGCGAAGATTACTTTGCGTCTCGATCACTTTGAAGTTCTCGGCAAAGCTATGTTTGCTTTTACAACATTGTTCGAAAGATGATAGGTGAATACACTTTTCTGTTGGTAGTTGATTCACGAAATTTTTATCAGCTACGAAAGCTACTTGCGGAATTTTGCGCAGGAGGTTGATATTATATCCATTGCTTAGCGCCTTGGCAACTCGCTCGACAACGCCCTCACCCATTCCATACATCAGTAAATCGGCTCCGCTTTGGCAGAGAATCGAGGGAAGTAGCTTATTGCTCCAATAATCGTAATGTGTTAATCTTCTAAGTGAAGCCTCAATACCGCCCAATATTACAGGGGTATTGGGAAATAGCTCTTTGAGGATTTTAGCATATGTTGTCGCTGCATAATCGGGGCGGAATCCTGCCTTATTACCAGGGGTATAGGCATCGTTACTTCTTAGGCGAATATTGGCCGTATAGTGGTTTACCATGGAGTCCATAGAGCCTGCCGAGACACCAAAAAATAGGCGTGGTTGCCCTAATTTCTTAAAGTCTCGAAGATCATCTTGCCAGTTGGGTTGCGGAACAATCGCCACTCGATAACCCTCCGCCTCCAGAAGTCTGCCGACAACGGCCGCACCGAATGAGGGGTGGTCGATATAGGCATCACCCGTGAATAGGATTACATCAATATAATCCCAGCCTAAGGCCTTAACCTCTTTTGCTGTTGTTGGTAAAAACATTTATTGTTTCATTTTATCAAATATCTGCCTACTGCGTTGCTCTACATCCGAGCAGATAGCTTCGATGTTGCAGTTTAAAAGTGTCGAGTTATCTACAAGTAACTCTCCGCTGACCATCACCTTATCGACATCTGAGGCCTTGCCACAGTAGACAAGCGACGAGATGAGATCATGTTGTGGTCGGTGATGTATTTTGAATGTGTCGATGATGATAATATCGGCCAAAGCACCCTCGGAAATTATACCTAGATCACCCTCTCGACCAATGGCTTTGGCTCCATTTACTGTTGCCATCTGCAAAACTTGGTAGGCAGGCATGGCCGTTGGGTCGCCTGTTGTAAGTTTTTGTAAGAATGATGCTGTGCGCATTTCGTCCCACATATCGAGGTCATTGTTTGAGCATACTCCATCGGTGCCCAAAGAGCAAGATATTTCTTTTTGGAGCATTTCGGCAATTGGCGCTACCCCACTTGCAATCTTCATATTGCATTGTGGATTGTGTGCAATGTGCGCTCCTTTTGCCTTTACTCGCTGCATATCTTCTTGTGTGAGATAGATGCTGTGGGCAAGTATTGTTTTGTCGGTTATCATGCCGCAATTGTCGAGATATTCGGTTGGGGTCATTTGATAACGTTCATTGATTGTCTCCACCTCGCTACGTGTTTCGGCAAGGTGTGTCATAAGTGATAGTTGATGTTTATTTGAGAGCTCTACGCAACGTTTAAATAGTTCAGCAGAGCATGTATATGGTGCGTGTGGAGCTATCATTGGGGTTATTCTTTCGCACTTTGATGCACGCTCAATAAGTTGAGGGAGATTCTTCTCGAAGATCTCCATTCGCTCACCCTCCAAGCAGCTTTCACCCAAGAATGCGCGGATTCCCATTTGCTCCACGGCATAGGCTATAATATGCTCCGACCAGTACATGTCAACAAAGGTTGTTGTACCTCCAAGCAACATCTCGGCAATGCCTAATCGGGCACCAGCCTCAATATCTTCGTCACTTTGTATTGCCTCAAATGGCCAGACGATATTGTTGAGCCAAGGCATAAGTTCTGTATCGTCACCTGTACCTCGTTGTAGGGTCATCGCTACATGAGTGTGGGTGTTGATAAGTCCAGGCATAAGAACCTTTCCCCCGCAGTCGATTTTTTGTGCTGTGGGGTGTTGCTCTTCAAAGAGAGATATTTCCGCCTCTGAGCTGCTCACTAAAGCTATACGAGAGTCGACAACGCCAACCGCACCATTGAATAGTGAGGGTGTTGTTTGGGTCATTGTAAGTATCTGTGCGTTGAAAAAAAGCGTCGCCATTGGTGAATCTATTTTAATTGATTTAAACATTTTTTGATAATTTCGCAACACTCGTCAATTTCGTCCTCGCTGATTATTAGAGGTGGCGAAATACGAAAGGCTGTGTCACAGAATAGGAACCAATCGCTCATAATTCCCTCCTCTTTGAAGAGTTCCATTAGGCGATAGAGTTTCGAAGAGTCTCCCAATTCAATTGCCATAAGCAATCCTGAACGACGAACATCCAAAACTAAAGGGTGCTCACAAAGTGCAGCTTCAAAACGAGCTCCTTTGGCTTCAACCCCCTCAACAATGTGATTATTCAAAAGGAAGCGAAATGCAGCCAACCCCGCAGCACAACAAACTGGATGTCCTCCAAAAGTTGTGATATGTCCCAAAACAGGATTCGATTGCAGAGTGCTCATAATCTCGGCAGAGGCAGCAAAGGCACCCAAAGGCATTCCTCCGCCAAAGGCCTTTGCGAGGGTGATAATATCGGGTGTAACTCCATATTTTGTCGATGCAAATAGCTCTCCTGTGCGACCCATTCCTGTTTGGATCTCATCGAAGATAAGCAGTGCACCAACCTCTGTGCATCGTTTGCGCAACGCTTCGAGATAACCTTTTTCAGGTAACCTTATTCCCGCCTCGCCCTGCACGGCTTCGCATAATACGCATGCTGTTGCCTCGGTGATTTGATCGAGTGACTTGAAGTCGTTAAAATCGAGGTGTCGAGTGTCGGGTAAAAGAGGTCGAAAGGCCGATCTGAACTCTTCACCCTCGGGAGTTCCCATCATCGAGAGAGCTCCATGAGTCGAACCATGATAGGCTCTGCGCATCGATATCATCTCCGTGCGGTGAGTATATCGCTTAGCGAGTTTCAAAGCACCCTCGACAGCCTCAGCTCCAGAGTTAACAAAATATATAGATGAAATATCACCTGGAAGATACTCAGCAAGTAGCGTCGCATACTCCACTTGAGGTGTTTCGACAAGTTCACCATAGACCATAACGTGCATATATTCGGCCGCTTGTCGTTGAACAGCTTCGATTACTGCTGTATTTCCATGACCAACATTGCTTACTGAAACACCAGCCACAAGATCATAATATTGTTTTCCCTCAGGCGTATAAAAACAGCACCCCTCGGCACGAGCCACCTCCACCATCATCGGTGCAGGAGAGGTCTGTCCGACATGCTCCAAAAATTGTTTTCTAAGTATAGTTTTCATTATCTATCTTCGCCAAATTTACGCTCCATAACTCTTTCGGCATCTTTAACGCTTGATTTCATCCAGCGGTAAAGAATCTCCAATCGCTCATCTTCGCCCAATTGCCACTCTGTTGAAGAGTGTCTCATACGCTCCGAAAGCATATATATTAAAATTGCAGCCGAAGCCGAAACATTCAAACTCTCGACCATTCCACACATTGGAATACGCAAAAATTCATCGGCTGAAGCTATTATATCCTCTGAAATTCCAGCATGCTCGGTGCCAAAGACCAAAGCAAATTTACCCGCCTCGACATCGAACGACTCAGGAGTGCAATCTTCACGATGCGGAGTTGTTGCAACAATTCTATACCCTTGAGCCTTAAGTTCAGCTATGGCCGATGGGCTCTTTTCGTAACGATGCAAGTCAATCCATTTATCGGTTCCACGCACAATATCTGTGTAGGTGCGGAATTGGCAAAGGCTCTCCACAGCGTGAATATTTTGCAAACCAAAGGCCTCACAGTGACGCATAAGTGCACTTGCATTTTGCGAATGGAAAGTATTCTCGGTGAGGATGGTCATATAGCGAGTACGTTTGCCGATTGTCTCCTCTAATTTTGCACGACGCTCCTCTGTCATGAATCCAGAGAGATAGTCGATACGTTCGCAATACCATTCGGCGCTTCTATTTTCTATATTTTTCATCTTCATCTAAAATTTTAAGGTAACTCTCATATCGAGAGTATGCAATCTCGCCTCTCTCGACAGCATCTCTCACGGCGCAAGAGGGTTCATGGGTGTGTGTACAGTTGTAAAATTGGCAATCGGAGCCTATACGCATCATTTCGGGATAATAATGCCATAATTCATCATCCTCAATATCGAGCAATCCAAAACCTTTGATACCTGGAGTGTCGATAATATACCCTCCATCGCTCAGTTCATACATTGTCGAGAATGTTGTTGTATGTTTTCCTTTATGGTGACTCGACGAAATTTCGCCTGTTTTTATATCAATATGTGGTTCGATAGCTCCAATTAAAGTCGATTTCCCGACACCTGAATTACCTGAAATAAGTGTTGTATTCCCCTTTAAAATCTCTTTAACTTGGTCGAGTCCAACGCCCTCGGTTGCCGAAACCTCAATGACGGAGTAACCCGCAGAGCGATATGTGACGATAAACTCTTCCATCATTTCGGGCTTCTGACTCGCTAAATCAACCTTTGCCAAGATAATTGTTGCAGGGATTTTATAAGCCTCACAGGTGACCAAAAAACGGTCGATAAACTCCGTTGGTGTTGAGGGTGAAAATAGAGTTGCGACGATAATTGCTCGGTCGATATTCGAGGCGATAATATGTGACTCTTTCGATAGGTTTGAAGCTCGTCGAATAATATAATTTTGACGCACCTCAATATGGTCAATAACATAATTTTGGTCATCATCGGCCTCAAAATGTACAACGTCCCCAACAACCACAGGCGAGGTAGAACGAACACCTTTCAGACGCAATTTTCCACGAATACGACACTTATACGTTTGCCCCTCGGCAAGAACCTCATACCAGCTACCTGTAGCACGTGTAACAACTCCTTTTTTGCGATTCTCCATAACTATTTCTTCTCTTTTTCTGAAGTTTCAGGCAGCTGATCGCCTACCCACTCGATTGTCGGCAGAATATATTGCGATACGGAGATCGTCGGAGCATATAGCTTCGATGTTGCAATATATTTGTTATCGACAAGTTTGGTTGACTTATTGAAAATATCGAAGAGTAGAAGCACAAGCGAGAGTATCAAAATGCACTTTAGAGCCGACAGAGTCGCACCCGCAAGTCGATCCAATCCCCCGAGCCCCACAAACGAGACAAATTTGCTTAGTATATTCGTTATTATTGTGACTGTCACAAGCGTGATAATGAGAATAATGATAAATCCCCAAACGTGCGTATACTCACCTGTAATACCTAAAAGTGCACCCGTTTCAGCGCCATACTCCTTAGCTGCAAAGATCGAGATAATTAAACCAGCAAAAGAGCCTAATTGGCTAATGGCTCCATTTCGGATACCCAGCGCAATACTTATTGCTATGCAAGCAATTATTATAATGTCAATAATATTCATAATTTTATATCGTAATTTTAAGGACAAAGATATAAAAAAACTCTATCTTTGCGTCGATAATTAGCAAACAATAGTTTGAAGCGAAGCAAAATATTAACTTTTGCCCGCCTTATAGTGATATTAATTTATAAAACGACATTTAGTGATGAAGAAATTTTTTATGCTTCTAGTGGCAACTTTATCAATTTCAGCCTCTTTTGCAGCTCGTGAAGTTGTTACGCTTAATGACAATTGGAAATTTTATTTCTCTTCGGAGAATAGTGCCGATTATGCACGCACAATCTCTCTACCTCACACCTGGTCTAATGGACAAACTAGCTCAATGGTTTTGGGGCAACCGACAATGGGTAACTATATTAGAGAGATACATGTACCTGAGCAGTGGGCACAAAAACGTATATTTATTAAATTTTATGGTGTGCAGAGCGTAGCTAATGTTTTGGTAAATGGTCGTTATGTGGGTGAGCACCGTGGAGGGTCAACAGCCTTTACATTTGAGTTAACTCCATACATCAACTATGGAGCATCAAATAGAGTTCAAGTTATCGTAAACGATGCACCTCAAAACGATATTCTGCCAACCTCATATGAAGAGAATCTATATGGAGGAATCTATCGTGATGTGGAGCTTATTGTAACCGAGCAGACAATCGTTTCGCCTCTCTATTATGGTTCTGACGGAGTCTTTATTGTAAACAAAAAGATCAGCGACTCGGCCGTTGAGGGAAGCGTAAGGGTTCACCTAAACTCTTCAATGTATAATAATTGTCAGCTCTCTATTTCAGCCTTTGATAGCGCAAACAATGCAGTTTTCCAAAAGTTCGTGTCGAAAGCCGCTATCGGCTCAGAACCATATGAAGTTCCCTTTAAAATCAGCTCTCCGAAATTATGGTCTCCCGAAGATCCAAATATCTATCGCTTTGACGTTGAGGTTATCGGAGCCCAAGACACAAGAGATTTAGTTGAGGTCACAACAGGCTTTAGAAGCGTCGAGATCTCCGATGCAGGTCAACTAATGATAAATGAGCAGCCAACCCAATTTAGAGGTGTATCACTCTATCATGATTATCCAAATGTCGGAGGTGCAGCAACAACAAGAGATATAGATACCGACATGGCCTTAATCGAGGAGATTGGAGCAAATGCTATCCGCTCAGTATCTCATCCACATCATCCATATCTTTATGATCTGTGTGATAGAGTCGGAAAGCTAGTTTGGATAGATTTCCCACTTGTCAAAGCCTCATTCTTGAGTGATGTAGCCTACTACCCCACTCCAAATTTCCATGAGCAAGGTCGTGAGTCACTCCAAGAAATTATAGCTCAAAACTATAACCACCCCTCAGTTGTAATGTGGGGTATATTCTCGATGCTTACCACACGAGGCGATAACCCAGTTCCATATATCAAGGAGCTCAATAGCCTAGCTAAAAGCATGGATGCTTCTCGACCTACAGTAGCCGTGAGCGACCAAGATGGCGAAATCAACACAATAACAGACCTTATCGTCTGGAATCAAAATATCGGCTGGGATCGAGGTATGTTTAGCGATATTGACCTCTGGAGCGAGATGTTGCACACCAACTGGAGCAGCATGCGTTCAGCGGTAATCTATGGTCAAAGCGGACGAATAGATCAACAGTCAGAACCTGACGAATACAAAAGCACAAATCAATATAACGGCCATACCTGGAAACCTGAGGGTCGCCAAAGAGTATTCCATGAGGAGTATGCGCAAAGATTACTTGTTGACTCTCTATTTTGGGGTGTCTGCATAAATACAATGTTCGATTTCAAAAGCTCTCGCAACGCCTTTGGAGAGAATAACTCGGGTCTTGTGAGCTATGATCGTAGAGATCGCAAAGATATTTTCTATCTATATAAATCACATTGGAATAGAGAGGATAAAACATTCTATATAGCCGATTCACGAATGAGAGCAACCGTCGAACCAATCTACAAATTAACGGTTTACTCTTCGGATACCCTCCCTCCAATGATCTGCACACCGACCGACTCAATTTTAATGAAGAGAGTTGCACCATGGCAATTTGTTGCCGACAGCATTCCGCTTACCGTTGGTGTAAATGTTTTAGAGGTGCACCAAGGTGAAAATATGGAGGAGGCAACAGTGATTTACGAAACATCAGCCTCTCCGCTAACGAGAGTAAGATCAACATCAAGATTTAAATAATCATGTTGTTTAACACAAAACAATCAACGAGGATCGCAAGCAAAATATATTTGCTCGCAATCCTCGTTTTGATTTTAAACGTCGGCTGCATAAACACTGGACAAAAAAAAGAGAGCGAGAATAGGGTAGTGGAGGCGAAAAAAAGCACCTTTGCACCTCCTGCAATCCCCATTCATATTGATGGCAGGCAAGCTCAATTAACATATCTTTTAGAGCATTTTTGGGATGAATACAACTTTGCAGACACCCTGCTTTTGGCCGACAATCAAACAACGGGTAAAGCCTTTGCAATATACGCAGAACTGCTTCCCATGTCAGATGTAACAACCATCGAGAGAAGCATTAAAACACTCCTAAACAATAGTTTCAAAGTCGACTCCGTGGCCTTTGCTCACTTTGCGACGCTCTTTGAGGATTACTTCCATAATGCCAACTCCCCATACATGAACGAGGAGATCTATATTCCTGTGCTCCGTTACATCGTCGAGAATGACTCCATCGAACCGATAAATAAACTCCGCTCACAGATGCAGTTAGAGATGGCCTTAAAAAACAGAGTGGGGGAGTTGTCCCTCGACTTCGAATATATGCTTAAAGATGGCCGTAACGAAAAAATGCACAATATCATAGCCCCCTACACAATCCTCTTCTTCAACAACCCCGATTGCCATGATTGCGCACGAGTCAAAGAGTACTTCACATCATCCGAACTACTCAACACTCTTTACCACGATGGAGAGCTGAAAATATTATCAATTTACCCCGACTCCACCATCGAACTATGGAAAAAAGAGGAGTACCCTGCAATAATGATAAACGGCTTCGATAAATCACAAAAAATCACCAACGAAAGATTATACGACCTCAAAGCCATCCCAACACTATACCTACTCGACAAAGACAAAAAAGTAATCTTAAAAGATGTCCCCATCGAGATGATTGAGAATTATTTGCAATTTCAATAATTTGCATCATATTTATAAAAAATACAATAATATTTCTTAAGCAGAAAATATAAAGAAAGTGAATACAATAGTATTGATAATATGAGATCGTTGCAAGGCGGCGAAAATTCAAAGATAACGTAAAATCCTCTTCAGTCACATACTTGCGGTATGCTCCTTTCAGAGTCCTCTACGCCATCTTTAAATTTTCATCCACCTATCAACAATCTCTTAAATGTAGCAAAACTTACGTTTTGCAATAGTCTTAATACGTACAATTTTGATGAGAGAAATTTAAATAGATTCTAAGAATCACCTTGTAACAAAAAAATATCCATAAGAATTTGATTTATGCCTAATTATCCAATTATTTGTCGTACCTTTGTGGTCGAAAATATTAAAGGATGACAAATTTAGAAGATCAATTCGAGGCGTTGGGTCTGGACACCCAGATGCTAAACGCTATCAAAGCTAAGGGATTCGAGACCCCTACACAGATTCAATCATTGGTAATACCTCGCCTATTGGAGGGCGAAAACGACCTAATCGCACAGTCGCATACAGGAACAGGAAAGACGGCAACATTCGGCTTGCCGATAATGCAACAGATCGAGCGCGGCGAAGAGGGTGTAAAGGCTATTATTCTAGTGCCTACGCGAGAGCTTGCTATTCAAGCCGCAGAAGAGCTACAATCATTCAACTCTGAAAAAAGACTCGTCATCACCGCAATTTATGGTGGTGCAGCAATGAGCGAACAACTACGTCGACTATCCAAAGGGGTTGACATCGTTGTCGGAACTCCTGGTCGTACACTCGACCATATTCGTCGTGGAACCCTTAAATTGGGTAATGTTAAATTCTTGGTACTCGATGAGGCCGACGAGATGCTCAATATGGGCTTTATCGAGGATGTCGAGGAGATTATGAGCCACACGCCAGAGGATCGTCGTGTGATGTTATTCTCGGCAACGATGCCTAAGCGTATCGTGTCGCTGTCGGATCGCTATATGCAGAACACCGAGATCATCAAAGTCGAGGGTCGTCAATTGACCACCGATCTTACTGAGCAGATCTATTTCGAGGTGCGTGAAAGTGATAAATTTGATGCTTTGACTCGTATTATTGATGTTGAGAACGACTTCTATGGTATTGTTTTCTGCCGTACTAAAAACAACGTTGATGAGGTTGTAAATCGCCTTATCGAGCGTGGCTATAGCTCGGATGGACTTCACGGAGATGTGTCGCAAGCATCACGAGAGAAGATCCTTCGCAAATTCCGTGAGAAGAATATCAATATCCTTGTAGCTACAGATGTTGCAGCTCGTGGTATTGATGTGAACAACCTTACTCACGTTATCAACTACTCTCTGCCTCAGGATTCTGAGAGCTACGTTCACCGTATCGGCCGTACAGGTCGTGCAGGTAACAAGGGTACCGCAATCACCTTTATCACTAAAAGTGAGATGCGTCACTTCGGCTTTATGAAGCGTGATATTAACGCTGAGATCAAGCGTGAGGAGTTGCCATCGCCACAGGATATTGTTGCGATGAAGCGTAATAAAATCAAAAATGATCTTCGTGAGATCATCACAAATGACAACTACCAAGATCAAGACGAGATCGTTGCAGATCTTTTGGAGCTATACTCTCCTGAGGTAGCTCTTGGAGCACTTCTTCGCCTTGCGTTCCGCAGTGAGCTTGATGAGTCGAACTACCCAGAGATTCGCACATTCTCGGTTGACCGTAAGGGTACAACACGTCTTTTCCTAGCTGTAGGTAAGCGTGATGGTTACACAGGTCGCAAGGTTGCAGATATGCTTAAGGAGCGTTGCGGATTGCAAGATCGACAAATTGATGACGTTGCAGTACTTGAGAGCTACTCATTTGTAACAGTTCCATTTACCGAGGCTGAAAAGATCGTTCACGCTTTAGGTGAGGTTAGAGGAAGGCCTCTAGCTGAGATCACCAACGATAGCAAAGAGGGTGGCGATAGAGGTTCTCGTAGATCGGGACGTTCGGATCGTTCGGATCGTCGTGATAGAGGCGACAGAGGAGGTGACCGTGACAGAGGCCCACGTCGTCGTGATTACGGTGATCGTCGTGAGTCGGGAGGTCGTCGTGACTTTGGAGATCGTCGTAGATCTGATAGCCGAGATGACCGCAGAGGATCAAGTGAGCGCAGAAGCAACGGTGATGCACGACGCAGTGAGGATCGCAGTAGTGGTGCTCCATCTGTAATGTCAACCGAGGGTTTTGATTGGACGATGTTCGACAGTAAAGATAATTCATGGGGCTCAGATCGCTCTAAAGGCCGCTCTCGCAGTGTTAGCAACAGTGGTGGTAGCAGGGGTTCATCTAAGAGAAAATTTGGCGGAGGACGCAGATAATATTAAAATAAGAGAGACTTTGGAGTGAATCCAAGGTCTCTTTTATTTTAGTGAAAAACGAAGTTTTTCTGTCCAGGCTGAGCCTGGCGGCCGCCCGCTGTTAGGGCAGTCCTCGACGTAAGAAAGCGGTCGCCCTCCCTCCTCAAAAAGCATTTTTTCGAAGAAAAAATGTGCAGAGGGCGAGCAATTCGAAGAATTGCATTTTCAAGAAAGACGATAATATAATTAAAAATACCCGCCAAGATCAAATAGAATTGCATCATCGGTAACCTCTGAGCCTGATAATCGTCTCTGTTTTTCGGATAAAAGCAACTTTTCAAAATGCAAACGATACTCTTCACGGTCGTTATCGTCGTTAATATTTTGAGATTCTTTATACCCCTCGTAAACCTCGTTAAAGATGTTTATTATAAAATCTCGCTGTTCATCATATTGAGGGCTATTTCCAACACCTACGATCCAAGCATCTAATAAATAATTCGGAACTTTACTCATTGAAAGTGTTGTTTCAGAAGTGATTACCTCCAAACTTTCATCATATAAACTTTTGATTTCTTCCATTTTCTTTTGAGGTTTTAATTTGTAAATATATTCACACTCACAAATTCATACCATCAGAAAAAAGGTACGGACTTAACTTATCCGTGTAGAAAGGCACTGGCATACCCAACAAAGCAGACAAGCAAGCCCGTACCAAAATAGATACGGGCGTTGCACCTAGTCCCTTGCTTTGTTTTAAAAACGCCAGTCTTTTCTACACAAGTTCTTATGCGAACGCAAAAATAATATATAATTCGGATTATTCCGAATATTTCCACTGCAAATATACTCAATAATATCCTTACACGCAAACTCACAAAAAAATAGTGCGTAAAATATTTGGCTGCTGGGTTGTTGTTTCTTTGTAATGCAATTCTTTGAATTGCTCGCCCTCGGCGCATTTTTTCTTCGAAAAAATGCTTTTTGAGGAGGGAGGGCGATCAGCTTTCTTACGTCGAGGACTGCCCTTATAGCGGGCGGCCACCAGGCACAGCCTGGACAGAAAAACTCCGTTTTTCACCACCTTGCCTCTGTTTTTAATTAAAAATGCTCCATAAGCGGATAAATTTTATTATATTTGACACAAAAATATAATATACAAATTTTTATGTCGCAAGAATATAAACGATATTTGGTCACTTCGGCCCTGCCTTATGCTAACGGCCCAGTTCATATTGGACACCTAGCGGGAGTTTACATCCCCTCAGATATTTACACTCGTTACCTCCGTTTGAAGGGTAAGGATGTGGTCTCTGTTTGCGGAAGTGATGAGCACGGAGTACCTATCACCATCAAAGCGAAAAAGGAGGGTATAACCCCCCAAGCTGTCGTAGACCGTTACCATGAGATTATCAAAGACGCATTTTCACGCTTCGGCATCGCCTTTGATATTTATTCACGCACCTCGTCGGCAACACACGCCCAAACGGCCTCAGATTTTTTCAGAAAATTATATGATGATGGTAAATTTATCGAGCAAACATCCGAGCAATTTTACGATGAAGAGGCTCAAACATACCTCGCAGATCGTTATATAACAGGAATTTGTCCACGTTGTCAAAATGAAAAGGCATATGGAGACCAATGCGAAAAGTGCGGATCAACACTCTCGCCAGATGAGCTAATCAACCCAAAAAGTGCACTCTCGGGTGCCGTACCAGTTAAGCGTGAAACAAAACATTGGTACTTGCCACTAGATCAATATGAGCCAATGTTAAAGGAGTGGATCCTAGATGGCCATAAAGAGTGGAAATCGAACGTTTACGGCCAATGTAAGAGCTGGATTGATGGTGGACTCCACCCACGTGCTGTAAGCCGTGATTTGGACTGGGGAATCCCTGTGCCTGTTGAGGGTGCTGAGGGTAAGGTTCTCTACGTTTGGTTTGATGCTCCAATTGGTTATATATCTGCTACCAAGGATCTTACACCTAACTGGGAGCAATATTGGAAAAGCGAAGATACAAAAATGGTTCACTTTATCGGAAAAGATAATATCGTATTCCACTGTATCGTTTTCCCATCAATGCTAAAAGCGCATGGAGATTATATTCTTCCTGAAAACGTGCCGGCGAATGAGTTCCTGAATTTAGAGGGTGATAAAATCTCAACTTCAAGAAATTGGGCAGTATGGTTGCACGAATATTTGGATGAATTCCCTGGTAAAGAGGATGTTCTGCGTTATGTGCTTTGTGCAAATGCTCCTGAGACCAAGGATAATGATTTCACATGGAAAGATTTCCAAGCTCGTAATAATAATGAACTTGTGGCTATCCTTGGAAATTTTGTTAATCGTGCGCTTGTTTTAACGCAAAAATATTATGGTGGGGTAGTGCCTGCATGTGGTGAACTCACTGATTATGATAATGTTACGATTGAAGAATTGTCGAAAATCAAGTCGGCAGTTGAGTATAATTTAGAGCATTATCGTTTCCGTGAGGCGCTTAAAGAGGCGATGAATGTTGCTCGTATTGGTAATAAGTATCTCGCTGATACTGAGCCTTGGAAAGTGGTTAAAACTGATGCTGCTCGTGTTGAGACAATCCTTAATATTGCCTTGCAGATTACAGCAAATATTGCAATTGCGATCGAGCCATTTATGCCATTTACAGCGGCTAAAATTAATGAAATGCTCCACGTGGAACACTTCAATTGGGAGCAGCTAGGATCTATGGAGTTGATTAACGCAGGTCACGAAATATCAACGCCAACGTTGCTTTTCGAGAAGATCGAAGATGCAACAATCAAAATTCAACTCGATAAATTGGAGGCTTCAAGAGCTGCAATTATAGCTGCTGAGGCTGTGACAGAAGTAGCTGAGCAAAAAGCTGAGATCACTTTTGACGACTTCCAAGCGCAAGATATTAGAGTTGCGACAATCCTAGAAGCTGAGAAAGTTGCAAAAACAAAGAAGCTACTTAAGCTAACAGTTGACACTGGAATTGATACAAGAACGATCGTTTCGGGAATCGCTGAGCACTTCACACCAGAAGAGTTGGTTGGTCAACAAGTATTAGTTCTTGTAAATCTTGCACCTCGTGAGCTTAAAGGAATCGTTTCGAAAGGAATGATTTTGATGGCCGAAGATGCTAGTGGAGCTCTTCGTTTGGTGCGTCCAACAGAGCAAACTGTAAACGGTGCGCAAGTAGGGTAGTGCGATATAAATTGTAATATCCTTTGAAAAAAGAAACTTAAATAAACAAAAAAATGAATAATATTGATTGGAATAATATTGGTTTTGGCTATGTCAAAACCAATAAAAACCTTAGAGTATCTTATAAAGATGGCAAGTGGGGTGAATTTGTTTTGACAGAAGATGAAAGAATTTCTCTTCACGTTTCTGCCTCTGGATTGCATTATGGTACTGAAATTTTCGAGGGTTTAAAGGCTTTTCGTGGTGAAGATGGTAAGGTTCGCCTTTTCCGTCCAGACGAAAATGGTAAACGTATGCAACGTTCAGCTGAGATGTTGTGTATGCAGGCGCTCTCTCCTGAGCGTTTTGTGGAGGCTTGTGTAGAGGTTGTGAAAGCAAATATTGAGTTTGTGCCGCCTTATGAGTCTGGTGCATCTTTGTACATTCGCCCATTTATTATCGCTAGTGAGGCGGTTTTGGGTGTTAAACCATCGCATGAATTTGAACTTTGTATCTTTGTATCTCCTGTAGGAGCCTATTTTAAAGGTGGAATGACTCCAATTGATGTTATCATTGATGTTGACTATGATCGTGCTGCTCCACGTGGAACAGGAGGCGCAAAATGTGGCGGAAACTATGCTGCAAGCCTCTATTGTGGCGAAAGAGCACACGATAATGGTTTCTCAAATGTATTGTTCGTAGATGCTGTAGAGCGTAAATATATCGAAGAGTGCGGAGCTGCAAACTTCTTCGGAATTAAGGATAATACTTATATTACACCTACCTCTCCATCAATATTGCACTCAATTACAAATATGAGCTTGCGTACTTTGGCGAGCGAAGAGTACGGTTTGAAGATTGAGGAGCGCCCAATTGCACTTGATGAATTGCCTACTTTTGATGAGTGTGGCGCTTGCGGAACTGCTGCTGTTATCTCTCCAATCGGATCTGTGAGCGATTATCGTCATGAAGAGAAGATCTCTTATGGCGATGAGCCTGGAAAATATTGCACTTTAATGTATAATAAATTGCAGGATATTCAATACGGAAGATGTGAAGACAGTTACGGTTGGACTGTGATTGTTGAGTAAGTTTTGATATTTTAATATAAAAAATGGAGTTAATCAAAAATTAACTCCATTTTTTTGGGAAAGTGTGGCTAACAAGGATGAGTTTTGGGACTTCGTGAAGGCTCTTAAACCGCAGCCTACTTACGTACGTGAGGATTTAAGAATCGAGGGAAGTGCCAAAAATCGTCTTGTTAGTCATACTTTTTTTATCTTCCGAATTTTATAAGCAAAACATTAATATCAGCTGGTGAAACTCCAGGTATTCTTGATGCTTGACCAATCGTTGCGGGGCAAATTTTAGATAGCTTTTGACGAGCTTCAATCGTTAATGCTTGCATTGCTGAGTAATCAAAATCGGCAGGGATTGCGATATTCTCTAGGCGTTGGATTTTATTTGCGATAAACTTTTCACGCTCGATATATCCTTTATATTTGATCTGTATCTCGACCTCCTCTTTGACTTCGGCGCTAAAATTATCTTCCGACATTAAGCGTCCAAGGCTTTTTATAACTTTTGAGAGGCCATCAATTGTGACTCCATTTCTTGCAAGGAGGTCGTAAATTTTACGTCCTTGAGATAATGGTTCTGATCCGATTGATTGGAGATATTCGTTTACCTCCTCCATGCGGGCACTCTTTGTTCGAACAAACTCTAACAATTTTTCGATCGCTGCACGTTTAGTTTCGAACTCCTCAGCACGCTCTTTGTCGATAAGTCCAATCTCAATTCCGAGTGGAGTTAGTCGTAAGTCGGCATTATCTTGTCGGAGGAGGATTCTATATTCGGCACGTGAGGTGAACATTCTATAGGGTTCATCGACTCCTTTTGTCACTAAATCGTCGATCAACACGCCGATATATGCGCTGTCCCTCGCAAGCGAAATTTCTGTGCGATTCTCAAGGGCTCTTGATGCGTTAATTCCTGCTATAAGTCCCTGAGCAGCAGCCTCTTCATAGCCTGTTGTTCCGTTTATTTGTCCAGCGAAGTAGAGATTTTTTACTCGTTTTGTCTCCAATGAGTGCTTCAATTGTGTCGGTGGGAAGTAGTCGTACTCGATTGCGTAGCCTGGACGGTAAATATGGAGCTTCTCGAAGCCAACTATTTTATGTAGTGCATCCCATTGTACTTTCCATGGTAATGACGAAGAGAATCCGTTAAGATAATATTCGTTTGTGTCTCGTCCCTCAGGCTCCAAAAATAGTTGGTGTTGCTCTTTGTCGGCAAAGGTGCGCAACTTATCCTCGATGCTTGGACAGTAGCGTGGGCCGATACCTGCAATGGTGCCATTGAAGAGTGGCGAACGGTCGAAGCCCTCACGCAAGGTGTCGTGAACATCGGTCGAGGTGTAGACTAAATAACATGGTAATTGATTCTCGACTGGTTTGGTCGATGATGAGTATGAAAATTTCGATGGTTCGGCATCTCCCTCTTGGGGCTCCATGCGGCTAAAATCAATTGTGCGTGCATCGAGTCTTGCGGGTGTGCCTGTTTTCATTCTTCCTGCTTCAAAGCCCATAGCAACGAGGGATTCGGTTATTCCGAGTGACTCTTTATCGCCAGCACGCCCTCCAGCCGCTTGCGAGGCTCCACAGTGCATCAATCCGCCCATAAATGTACCTGATGTTAGGATCACTGCACGAGCGTCAAATTCAATACCCATTTGCGTTTTAACGCCACATATTACTGTTTCGCCCTCTTCATTTTTATCGAAGAGGAGTTCAACTGCGCTATCTTGCCAAATATATAGGTTTTCGGTGTTTTCGAGAGTTGTTCTCCATAGAGCCGAGAATAGAGCCTTATCACATTGTGCACGAGGGCTCCACATGGCTGCTCCTTTAGAGCGGTTGAGCATGCGGAACTGTATTGTGCTTAGATCGGTGATACGTCCCATTTGACCGCCTAGAGCGTCAATCTCACGCACAATCTGCCCCTTAGCCACGCCACCCACAGCGGGGTTGCACGACATATTGGCAAATTTGGTCATATCCATGGTTAGCAACAGAGTCTTAGAGCCTAAACGTGCCGCTGCTGCTGCTGCTTCACATCCTGCATGACCTGCACCGATAACGATAATGTCGTAGCTAAGTTTCATTATGCTTTGCGAATTAATTGAACTACATTCTCCACGTGATGCGTGTGAGGGAACATATCGACAGGCTGCACACGAGTGATGGTGTAATCTGCCTCCATAAGAGCCAAATCACGAGCCTGAGTAGCTGGGTTACAGCTAACATAAACAATACGCTCGGGAGCTGCACGAAGAATTACATCGATCACAGGTTCGTCGACACCTGCACGAGGAGGATCCAAGATAATTACTGTTGGGTGTCCATTCTCCTCGACAAATTTATCGTTTAGAACCAGCTTCATGTCACCTGCGTAGAAGTTTGTGTTTTTGATGTTGTTGATCTCTGAGTTTACAAAAGCATCCTCGATAGCCTCGGGAACATACTCAATGCCGACAACACTTTTGCAACGTGAGGCGCAGAAATTGGCGATGGTTCCCGTACCTGTGTAGAGGTCGTAAAGGGTATCTTCAGCCTTTAATTCGGCAAAATCACGGGTGATTTTATATAGTTCGTATGCCTGCTCAGAGTTTGTTTGATAGAATGATTTTGGCCCCACTTTAAAGCGTAAACCCTCCATCTCCTCCATGATGTGATCCTTGCCACTGTAGAGAATTGGTGTTTGATCCGAGATCGAGTCATTCCATTTGGTGTTGACAATATAGAATAGCGATGTGATCTGCTGGAATGTCACCTTAAGATGTTCCATAAGTGGATTTATACGCTCCATATCCTCTTCACCAAAGATAACAATAAGCATTGTGTCGCCAGTCGAAGAGGTGCGGATAACAATATTGCGCATAAGTCCAGCATGCTCACGAACATCATGGAATGAGTAATCATTCTCGATGCAATAACGCTTTATCTCCAAGCGAATTGGGTTCGAGGGATCCTCTTGTAGCCAACATTTGTCAATATCGAGAATTTTGTCGAACATTCCAGGGATATGAAATCCGAGAGCTGGTGATGGTTTCCACTCCTCCGTAGAGTTGATCTCTTCGTAGGTTCTCCAGCGTTTTGGTGAGAATGTATACTCTAATTTATTGCGATAAAATTGACGCTTCTCAGAACCTAAACATGGCTCGATTGCGGGTAGTGTCAAGTGACCGATACGTTGCAGTTGATCCTGCACCTGCTCGGTTTTGAATCGTAGTTGCTCGGAGTAGGGTAGGTTCTGCCATTTGCAGCCACCACACACACCAAAATGTGCACAAAATGGCTCCTCACGCAGAGGTGATTTCTTGATGAAGTTTACAACGGTACCCTCCATAAATCTACGACGCTTGTTGCGGATCTGAACATCGACCACATCACCAGGCACGGTAAGCGGTACAAAGACAACAATATCGTTGTATCGACCCATAGCTTTACCC
Source organism: Rikenellaceae bacterium (assembly GCA_044433665.1). Taxonomy (GTDB): domain Bacteria; phylum Bacteroidota; class Bacteroidia; order Bacteroidales; family Rikenellaceae; genus Alistipes. The sequence continues at coordinate 19,242 of JAWXTJ010000010.1, read as the reverse complement.
TCGGCAGCTAAGGTCGTTATCTCTAGTCCCTCGATAAGGGGATAGTTTGCTTTTTTTCTTCTCATACTCATGGTGCAAAGGTACAGTTTTTAGTGATATTCTGCAACAAGGTTAGTGTAAGAAACTGAGTCAGCGCATGAAAAGATAAAAAAGAAGTTTGTTATCCTTAACGTAAGTAGGGTAAAATAATTATTGGTGTACTTTTAAAAATATGGCAATAACTGTTTTACACTACTTAATAATCGTTATAATTCTGATGCGTCAATCTCTGACGCTAAAGTATTAATCATCTCCTCAAGTTGCTCAACGCCGTTATATTCAAGAGCTATCTCTCCGATGGCACTGGTTAACTGCTCATAAAAATCTTGATCTCCCGTTAAGTGATACCAAAAATCTGAACCTGTCATTACGGGATACTGGTTTTGAAGTCTCTTATAATTGGCACTTAGGTCAGATTGTTGACCATACAATACACCAATAACAAGATCATCCAAGCCGATATTCATGTTGTTAACTCTTGCGAGATTTCGTACAGCTTTGAAATGGTCTGATATTGTAGTTACATCGTCCTTGTTGATTGTTTCGGGGCCTGCTTTAACTTGACAATATTTTTTACGACCATCTATAGCATCTATAAACTCAATATCAATACCTGATACAACAGAACCATACCCATCAAAGAGAGTGTTAATCATCTTTTGAGTTTTTCCTCCAAATGATGTGTTTATAGATGTACCTAAGACACGAGGTAAAATTAACGCTTTGGCTATGCTGCGAGGGCTATCATCACCTTCAAGAAAGCAAGCTAAATATTTCACAAGAAATGGATTAATGTTATATGATTTTAATGTAGATGCCTTTACACAACCATTTTCAAGATGAGGTTTGAAAATCTCTTCTCGAAAAAAGTCTTTAGCTTTCTCTATTATCTCGTTTCTTTCTGCTTCGTTCATAACTTAAACTTTTTAAACTATACAAAAGTATTAAATTATCTCGTAAGTTGCGCATAATTAAAATATAAATTTACTCCTGAGATATATCTTATTTTCAGACATCTAGTTATTCGTGTATATGTTTTAGCTGTGTAAATAACGATATGATAGATTGCATATCATTTAAATTATTCATATATTTGTAACCATGTGTAATGTTGAATAATATGGTTATGAATAATTATATCGGTATAGATGAGGTATCTAGGATGTTGAATAAAAGTAAACACACAATTCGCAGATGGGATAGCGAGGGTAAATTAGTTGCTATTAGGGAGCCAATAAGTGGATATAGATTATATAAAAAAGAGGATATAGAGAGACGATATGCGCAATTTTTGAGCGGTGCTGTCGAAACTAATTTTGTGGAGCCAAAGCATAAGTATCATTCTATTGAATTGTTTGCAGGTGCGGGTGGTTTAGCAATTGGTATGGAACAAGCAGGGTTGCATTGTGCTGCACTTAACGAAATAGATAAATGGGCTTGTCAAACCCTACGAAACAACCGTAAAGATTGGAATGTACTTGAGGGGGATGTTAAAAATTTCGACTTTTCTAAATACAATGGTCAAATTGATGTTGTTGCAGGTGGATTTCCTTGTCAAGCATTTAGTTATGCAGGAAAGCGAATGGGACTTGCAGATGCACGAGGTACGTTATTTTACGAATTTGCAAGAGTTGTAAAAGAGGTTAATCCTCCAATTTGTATAGGTGAGAATGTTAAGGGGCTATTGTCTCACGATGGAGGAAAAACTATAGAGGGAATGATCTCAATATTGGACGAAATCGGGTATAATGTGATAACACCGATAAAAGTGTTAAAAGCTGTAAACTATAATGTCCCACAAAAGCGAGAGCGTCTAATACTTGTTGGTATACGCAAGGATATTAATTTAAGATTTAACTATCCTAAGCCTTACAGTCATATATATAACTTGCAAGATGCTTTAAAATCGGGAGCATTATATGATACTGATGTGCCTAAATCCAATGGAGCTAAATATCCTAAAAATAAGGAGGCTGTATTAGATCTTGTGCCACCAAAAGGATATTGGCGTGATCTGCCCGTTGAGATTCAAAAGGATTATATGGGTGGTAGTTTCTATTTAGGAGGTGGAAAAACAGGTATGGCAAGACGTATCGGATGGGATGAGCCATCTTTAACATTGACATGTAGTCCTGCACAAAAGCAGACGGAGAGATGTCATCCAGATGAAACTCGCCCCTTTACGGTGAGAGAGTATGCTCGAATCCAAACTTTTCCTGATGATTGGACTTTTGCAGGCTCTATGATTCAGCAATATAAGCAGATAGGCAATGCAGTTCCTGTAAATCTAGCAAAAGAAATAGGTTATTTAATAGTTGATTTTCTTAATAAATACTATGATACTATTGCAAAATAATAAAAAGGGAATTACAGCCACATTTTTTTGCATATATTGAGAATCTGTTTAAATTTCTCTCATCTAAATTGTTAAGGATCTGTCACTTCACTTTTCTCTCTTTGCACTCGTTACATAGCTATTGCTATGCGCCTCGCACAAAGAGAGAAAATTAAAGCAACATCTCTCTTAATAATTTTAGCGAGAAAAACTTAAACAGATTCTAACTTTTTCGAAGAGGGTCTATTTTATTCTTCAATTTTGTTTTGATATTCCATTTAGTTATATTACTTTTGACTTATCGAATATAAAAAATATAATTAACCACTTCGCTTATACATGGCTGCTGCATATCTTATCTTTGGACACCTCTCATTCTTTACTTCACCTGCAATAGCCTTGTTGATGGGGTTGGCGCTGGTCTTGGCGGTGGGTAATCCGTTTCATGTTATCACTCGCAGGGTCTCTAGTCGATTGCTGAAATATTGCCTTGTGGGGCTTGGTTTTGGTGTTAACTTGCAGGAGATGTTCCTTTCGGGTGAGGTGGATGTTGTGCCTGTTTTTATTGCGGCTGTTGTGGCCGTGGCGGCAATTTCTCGATTGGGGGATATTTGGTATGGTGACTCTAGTCGTGAATTATGGGCGATATTTTCGGCCTTGGCGTTCTTTGCTGTTGTGCTTATCAATAGCTATGTCGCCCTCCCAGAGCAGGTACCTGCAATTGCGCTCCGTATCTCAAAGTCGGGAACTAACGCTGCGATGTTTATGATAGGCACAGGATTAATACCCTCTGAGGGGATAAAATCGGCTCGTCGGCAACCATTTATTTACGCTGTTGCAATTCTAATCTTGGTCACTCTCTGCTTTAAACTATTCAATTTTTAAACAGTAATATGCTCACCGATTTTCGATTAACTGTCTTTGTCACCGTTGCACGCACATTGAGTTTCACTCGCAGTGCAGCAATGCTCAATGTGTCGCAACCTGCAATATCGAAACATATCAAAGAGCTAGAGTCCGATTTCGGAGAGGCGCTATTCAACCGCCAAGGCAACAGAATCTCACTCACACAAAAGGCCAAAGAGATCCTCCCACTTATCGAGACAATCTTAGACGGATACTACGCCCTATGCGACACCATTTCACCCGAAGAGAATAACTTTGAGGGTGTACTTCATATCGGAGCCTCAACAACAATTGCTCAATATGTACTTCCGACGATCTTAGCTAAATTCAACAAAACATATCCAAATATTCACCTTTCAGTGGTGAGTAACAACAGTGACCAAATAATAAAAATGTTGCAGCGAAAGGAGATCGAAATTGCTCTTGTCGAGGGAGATAACCTAAGTCAAGAGATTCACTACACACAATTTACCACCGATGAAATAGTCTTGGTCTCAGCAAAGCAGCAAAATCGAGAGTTCTCAACTATCGACATACCAAAACTCCCCCTCTTAATTCGTGAAGAGGGCTCAGGCACTCTCTCTGTGATCCTAACTGCTCTGCGAGGAGAGGGCATAACACGCAAAAACCTCAATATCAAGATGCAATTAGGTAGCAGCGAAGCAATTATCCGCTACCTTAAAGCATCCGATAGCTTCTCGTTTATCTCAATTTTGGTTGCGCAAGATCATATCAGCCACGGAGAGTTATTTGTAAATAAGATCAAAGATTTGAAAATCATGCGTAATTTCCGCTTTGCAACTCTCCATGGTCAAAACGGCAGACTCACAAACCTATTCCAAACATTCTGCCTGGAGTCATTATAACTTTTGGTTATAGGAGAGAATATTTTGTATCTTGTATTTATGAGGTAACCTTTATAAATTTGCCTCGTCAAAATAAACATACAAAAACAAAATATCATGATTGCAACATACCTCATTCTCGGCACAATCTCACTCTTTATCTCGCCTGCCCTTGCTCTATTAATGGGCATTATATTGGCACTAACGGTGGGCAATCCATTTCTAGGCAAAACAAAAAAGATCTCCAAAAAATTACTGCAACTCAGCGTTGTCGGCCTAGGCTTTGGCATGAATCTTCAAGAGTCACTGGCGGCGGGTCGAGAGGGTATGATCTTTACAATCGTCTCGGTGGTGACGGTTATGATCGTTGGTGTATTGCTTGGCCGAGTGTTAGGAGTAAGCCGTAAAGGTGGATATTTGATCGCTTCGGGAACGGCAATATGTGGCGGTAGCGCCATTGCTGCAATCTCTCCTGTAATTGATGCCGATGAGTCGGATACATCGCTATCGTTGGCTGTAATTTTCATCCTCAATGCCATCGCTCTGCTTATCTTTCCTGCACTCGGTAGACTCTTCGAGATGACCCAAGAGCAATTTGGAGTATGGGCAGCAATCGCCATTCACGACACAAGTTCCGTTGTTGGAGCTGGAGCAGCCTATGGAGAGAAAGCCCTCCAAGTAGCCACAACTGTGAAACTCACACGAGCGCTTTGGATCATTCCTCTTTCACTTATCTCGACGCTATTTTTCAAAAGGGATGGTAACAAAATCCAACTTCCATATTTTATTTTCTGTTTTATCGGAGCGATGATCCTGAACACATATATTCTCTTGCCCGAAATCCTAACTTCAACCATCAATAAATTCTCACACGCAGGACTCAATGCAACCCTCTTTTTAATTGGGACAGGATTAACCCGAGAGGTAGTTCAAAAAGCAGGACTCCGCCCAATGTTCCAAGGTATTCTGCTTTGGTTATTGATTTCTGTACTTTCATTTTGTGCCGTGATGTTATAAGTCGTGAAAAACAATATCCTTAATTTTTTTAAGCACCCTTAAATCTTGACACTGAAATATACAATATTTTACTGCTCATCATCGAGGCCTCCCTCACGAGCGAACTCATCTATTGAGGTTAAGAAGTGTGCAATGGTTTGTTCCATTGAACGGTATGATTTTCCGCCAGCTGCATTTTTATGACCTCCGCCCTCAAAGTATTTGCGTGCGAAGAGGTTGACATCTATATGCTTACGTGAGCGGAATGAGATGCGGATAAATTTGCGATGTTCAATAAAGATAACCGAAAATTTCATCTTCTTGATCGAAAGAGGGTAGTTTACAAAGCCCTCGCTATCACCTTGTTGAAAATTGTAGCGGCGCATTTCTCTCTCCGTGAGAGCCATGTAGGCTACAGTTCCATTTTTTATGATCGACATTTTTCTGTCGATGGTGTAGGCAAATAATCGAGCACGATCCTCACTAAATGAGTTGTAAACTTGAGAGTTGATATTTTGAATATCTATACCCTTCTCAACTAAAACAGCTAGCGAACGATAGAGCGCTGGTGTGAGGAATGAGAATGAGAAATTCCCCGTGTCGGTCATCATTCCCACATATAGCAACTCTCCAATACTTCTATTCACTAAATCCGTGCCCCACATCTGCTCAATTAATGAGTAGACGATAAAACAGGTGCTCGAAGCATTTGGAAATGAGAACATAATATCATAATTCTGATCTGGCTCCAAATGGTGATCTATCAATACTCGTTTTGCAGTTTTGTTCTCGGCAATAACATCGCTTAGACCCTCCAGTCGAGACAGCGCATTAAAGTCGAGACAGAAGATAATATCTGCTTGAGCTACAGCCTCGCTGACTTTCTCGGTCTGATCTTTATAATTTATCAGTTCGTCGATACCCTCCATCCAGCTCAGAAAATATGGATACCTATTTGGTACTATGCAGCTCACAGAGTAGTTGCCTGCACTTCGCAAAACTCTCGCCCAAGCTAGTGAGGAGCCAATTGCATCACCATCGGGATTGGTGTGCGAGAGTATAACAATTTTCTGTTCTTTATCTTTTTCTAATAAAGTGCGCAGTAATTCTATATTTTTTTCTGATATATTCATGAAATTGGGGTCTAAAATCTCTAATTTTACAAAAATAACCAAAAAAAGCGATAATTCAAAATGTGATAGTTTTATAGTTATGGTAAACGCATGAAAATAAACTCGCTCACTGTCTCCGACGGGTGGGGATAGCACCCCCACGGGTGCATTCTGCTCTTGCGTCTCGGGCTGTCGAGATTTTCAATCTCTCGAAATTCTAAAGATAAAATAGTTGCCGCAAATAAATTTGCACAACTTTTTTATCTTTAGAATTTTTTAAATGCCAAAAGGCATTTAAACCCGAGTCGAGGTACCTTGCTGACATGTATGTTTCAGTAATTTATGAGATCTTGCAGTTTAGTAACCTCACTGAAAATGCAACAGAAGTCAAAACGATATTTTTTGTGTTGGGATATATAAAAAACGGTGCATGAACAATTCACACACCGTTTTTATTAAGCAAATTCTATAAGCCGAGTTCTGTACTCAGCCTTTCGGCTAAGCCTCTATCATTTATCTACGACGACAGTCACCTGCCGCCTCTAGCAACCTACCCCCCAACAACGAGCGAGTAACTCTTAAATGTTGGTATACATGGTCTTGCAACCTGTGAGACGTACTGACCAGTGAATATCACTACCACTGCGGTGGGCTCTTACCCCGCCTTTTCACCCTTACCAAGATAAATCCTGGCGGTTATTCTCTGTTACGCTACTACACCCTTTCGAACGTCAAGCCATTAACTTGCACAGCACTCTGCGTTGCTCGGACTTTCCTCCCCTGCCTCTCGACAGCAGCGATAGAGCGAACTTGCGGGGACAAAGATAACTATTATTTCTTTAGGGGAGTTCTATTTTCTCCCTAATTTTATTTTTTGGTTAATAATTACCCATTTTTGATTTTGCAAAAGTGGGTTGTAGTAGCTCTACCACCGATTTTTGTAAAATCGAAAAGGGGTGGTTAGTAATCGAAAAGTATTTTAGGGAGAAATTAGAACTCCCCTTAACTCTAAAGCGTAATAGCAAAACTTATATGTAAACAATACGATAAAAACAACTCTCTAAAGTCATACTTCAGCAAGTCGAACCTCGATTTGGGTTTAAATGCCAAAGGCATTTAAAAAATTATAAGGATAAAATAGTTGTGCAAGTTTACTTGCGGCAACTATTTTATCCTTATAATTTCCGAGATTGAAAATCTCGGCAAGCCCAAAGCGCAACAAAAGAATGCACCAGCGGGGGTGCTATCCCCGCCCGACGGAGTCAGACCTAGAGTCGTTAAAATAGTCGGTTGACGAGGACATCTACACGGTTTACGGCTGCATCGAGGGTCTCCATTGAGATTGCTCCTGATTCGATTCCTGATTCGATTATTGAGATAAATTTATCGACTACATTGTAATCTTCTCGTTTGATATTTCCACCGATTATAAATAGATCTATTCCTGCATTGAGTCCAAGGGTTATAGCCTCCTCAAAACCGTAATGGTTGGTTATCGCTTTCATCTGCATATCGTCACTGACCACCACTCCTTGCCATCCTAGACGCTCTCGGAGTACTCCTTGAATTGTCTTTTTTGAGAGTGTTGCGGGATACTCGCTATCAAAATTTGAATTATATAGGTGGCTCACCATTACAGCGTCACATTTGCCTGAGTTGATTATAGCCTGATATGGATAGAGTTCACGCTCCTGCCATGTGTTGGTAATGTCGGTCAAGCCATGGTGGCTATCATCGAGTGAGTTACCATGTCCAGGAAAATGCTTTAAGGAGGTAAATACACCTCGTTTTTGGTGCTCTTCAACATAAATAGATGCACACGAAGCTACATGCGTTTCATCCTGTGAGAATGAGCGTTGCACCTTGCCTATCACGGGGCATTGAGGGTTGATATTAACATCGACGCAGGGTGCGAAGTTGAAATTTATACCAACACTTGATACCTCGTGGGCTATATTTGCAGCGGCTAGACGAACAGAATCGAGAGTTGACATTTGTCCCACAACTTGGTGCGAGAGCATTGTCTCGAAACCGCTTTGAGGTTTGAGTCGGTTAACAAGTCCACCCTCTTGATCTATAGCTACAAGCAGCGGATAATTGCGTACAGCCTTAAGGTCGGCAACAAATTTTGCAAATTGCTCACGTGGCTGTGGGGTATCATCGAATGTAGCGACGTTGTATCCAAAAAAGATCACTCCCGAGACCCCCTTTTCGGCAATATCTTCGATGATAGGATTCTCTGGAGTGAGGCTCTTGCCTATGACTCCGACAATAAGTAGCTTTGCAGCTTTCTCGGCTACCGATGGCTCAGAATGAGCGCACCCCTGCCCTGCCCATGGGAGCAGTAGCAGGAGTGCGATTAGACTCTTTTTCATGATGTCGAGATTATTTAACGATCTCCATCTCTTCAAGCAACCAACCTGCCTCAGCAAATTTGTCGATTACCATAAGTACATAGCGAACATCTACCGAGATTGTGCGTTGCAACTCTGGCTCGAATGCTACGTCACCCGACATTGCCTCCCAGTTACCATCGAAGGCCAAACCGATAAGCTCGCCACGAGAGTTCATGATTGGTGATCCTGAGTTACCTCCTGTGATGTCAAGGTTCGAAAGGAAACCAACTGGCATATCGCCATTTTTGTTAGCGTAATCGCCATAATCTTGAGTATAGTAAATCTCCTTCAAACGATCTGGAACGGTAAACTCAACAGGATTTGTTGGATCCTCCTTTTCGATTACGCCCTTAAGTGTTGTTTGGTGCTCGTAAAGAACGCCATCCGCTGGAGAGTATGGAAGAACTTGTCCGTAAGTCAAACGAATAGTGAAGTTTGCATCTGAAGCCCATGCCTTGTCGGGTTGTTGCATCATTAGACCAGCAATATATAGACGGTGACCCTCAGCGATGTCAGCTTGGCTCTTTGTGCGAGACTCACGCAACTCACGACTCTTTGCCGATACTGAATTTGCTAGAATTACAGCTGGATCAGCTTTAAGCACTTCAGCATCGAAGTTGTCGGCGAAAGCCATTGCTTTTTGCTCATTTGCGAAGATTGAATTGTCGTATAGATAATCAACGTAAGCATCCGTATTGCCGCCAAATTTAGCGTCAATAACCTCAGCAAATACCGATGGAAGATCCTTAACATTCTCCTTTACTAACTGCATCATACGCTTTGATACTTTGCGATCTGTTGGCTCATTATAATCTTTAAAGAAGCTGGCAAGTAGTTTTTTGTATGTCTCAACATCAACTTGTGCTGAACCACCCTCAGGACGACCACCCTCAGGACGACCACCCTCAGGACGACCTGCACCTGGAGCACCACCTCTAGCACGTGCTGCAAGATTAGCCGCTGTGGTTATCTCCATTGCACGAGTGACAGCCTCAGAGAGATATTCGTAAGCTGAACCAGCCTCCCAGCCGCTCTTCACACCATTTTCGATAAGTGGTAGAGCATTCATGTAACGCTCCTGAGGGAGTGTGTTAACATTTGCCCACGCTTGGTACGATGCCTCTTGCTCCTCTTTTAGCCCTTTAACATTAAGGTTCTTAAGACCACGAGACATTCCGATAGCATTCTTCCAGTAGTTTGAAGAACTTGCGAATTTAGAGGCATATTGAATACGAACCTTGTCGCTAGCCAACATATCCTCCATTAAAATATCTTGACGCTCGCCACGAATTGCGATACGTTGTGGGTTGGTAACCTCCAACATATAATCAATCTCGAAAGAGGTCATAAAACGCTGTGTAGATCCTGGGAAGCCCATAATCATTGCGAAGTCACCAATCTCAGTACCCGCAGTTGAGACCTTAAGGAATGTCTCAGCTTTGTAAGGTACATTCTCTGGAGAGTATGCGGCAGGGCGATTTTTCTTATCTGCATAGACACGGAAGATCGAGAAATCACCTGTGTGACGAGGCCACATCCAGTTGTCTGTCTCACCACCGAACTTACCAATTGAAGTTGGGGGAGTACCTACCAAACGAACGTCGGTGAATGTCTCGATAACGAACAAGAAATATTGGTTACCACCGAAGAATGGGGTGATACCAACGGTCATTCCCTTATTTTTCTTTTGATATTTCGCCTTAAGTGTCTCGATATTTGCGTTGACGATCTTTGTGCGCTCTACCTCTGATGCGATAGATGGAACGTTGCTAACGATTTGAGGTGTAACATCAACGATCTTGCGAATAAATCTCACTGAAACACCTGCCGCAGGAAGCTCCTCTTCGTTGCTCATTGCCCAATATCCATCCTTAAGGTAATCAGCCTCAACCGATGAAAGAGCCTGAATAGCACCATAACCACAGTGGTGGTTGGTGAAAACTAGACCATTTGGTGAAACGATCTCACCAGTACATCCGCCACCGAAGATTACGATAGCATCTTTAAGTGAACTCTCATCCACCGAGTAAATATCTTCAGCCGAGAGCTCCAAGCCCATCTTCTTCATATCCTCGATATTCATCTTTTTAAGGTATGGCAACAACCACATTCCTTCGTCCGCTACAGCCGCCAACGATACCGCTGCGGCACATAGAGTTAAAAATAGTTTTTTCATTTTTTATCAATTAATTTAGTTAAATTTCAATTCACAAAGATAGCTTTCTAAGTTGGATAATGCTACTTTTTGGCTGTAGATATTCTTAAGATTATGAAAAAAGTTTGGTCAGCCACTCGACAAAAGTGTCTGCATTTGAAGATGAGGCATCAAGACACTTGCTTGTGATAGATTTTCCTAATGGAAATCCTGGTTCCTTTTGCCAAGCGAGAAATGAGTATATTTTTGCCTTGGTTCTATCTTTTGTTGAGTATTTATTTAAAGCATCTTTCTCTAAATCAGCTAAAATTTCATCGGCTCTTGACATTAATTTATCACCCTCGGGGGCAAGCAATACAAGTAGATCCTCCAATGTTCCAATTGTACAGTTATTCGGCATAATCCACACGCCAACTCTGCAACTTATGCTATCTATTGAATCCAAGATCAACCCTTCGGCTGGAATGTCGGCAGGTGTTGCAGGGAATTTATTGTCGGTGTTATTTATATCGCTTTTACTTTTGTCGATAACACCTTTTATCTGCAACCATCGTTTAGATAGATCATTATCTGCATCGACAACGATTCCGATGACTCTCTTTTTATTGTTGAAGATCTCTTGTTCGAAGTGATTTATTGCACGATCAACATCTTTGCTGTCTTCAATGAAAAAATTATCTTCAACCCCTCGTTTATCTCGGATTGCAGCTATGGCATACAGATCGCTTGAGCCCTCAACAAATAAAATATTGTCATAACTATTCTTATCTCTTTTTGCAGCCATAACCTTATCTTATATCAATATCTTCATTGGCGATAAAATCCAATCTCTCGCTATCGAAATCCTTTGCAATAATTGCATCGTTAATCTTGTCGAGACGTATAATTCGACCAACACTCTCACCATCTATTTTTGTTTCGCTATTAACCTTTGCAAAGCCTTTTATGCAATCATCGCTATGGGTTGTCGCAAAAATCTGAATATTTAGTTTTGCAGAGAGCATAAAAATCATCTCCCACAGTTTTGTTTGGACAGAGTAATGCAGACCATTTTCGATTTCATCAATTAAGAAGATGCCATCTTTACACTTAATGAGATTCATTACCACAATAAGAAGTTTTTGAACACCATCACCCATTGAATTTAAGGGTACCTTATCTTCGTAGCCTTTAACTTTTACATATGGTTTAATGATTGAATCTTCATCGGGTAACATATTGAAATCCTCAATATCACCATTTATAATATTCAGAGCTTCAATCAGGTAACTCTTGTCATCGCTCAGTGCAATGCTGCTCCAAGCATTTGTTCGTCCAACAACATCACATTTACTTGTTATATGTTCAAAAGAGCAGCGTTCGCATTTGCAGTCGTCGATCATCTTTAAATCTTTAACACCTCCACCTCCAAAATCAATTATATCCTCTTTTTGATTGTCTATAACAGATATTAGACTTAAATAGCTAATGACAATAGATTTATAATCCTCCTCTGTCATCTCTTTTTCAGAAACCTGTTTGTATATCTTTGAACCATCATTATTAATAAGCAGATCAAACGCTTTTCCAATATATATTTTAGTTGAGCCACTTTCATCTCCAATCTCAATGCCCTCTTTTCGAAATAAAGAGCGGCTACGTCCATTTATAAGGGGTAAAAACGCTGATAGTTCTCTCTCCGATGTTATTTCACCATTATTTCTAAAAGCGCCTAAATCCTCAATTCTACTTTTTAATATTTGATATAATTGATAAACGCTACCATTCCCCGCAAAAATAGATATTGCCTCAAGAAGATTTGATTTACCAACGCTATTCTTGCCAACAATAAGGTTTACTCTCGAAAGAGATTCTATCTTGAAATCATTAAGATTTTTATAGTTCTTTATATATACAGATTTCATATTGTTTTGTTTTTTGAATGAATATATTATTGCAATATATCATCCAAATTTTAATATTACACAAAGTTAGAAAAAAAATCTTAATAGCAATAATTACACATCTAAAATAATTTATGCGAATTAAGGTTAAAAAACCTCAATTCGCATAAATATTATAATTGCTCAAAATGTTTTTTAGAACTTTTTTAAGCCATAACACCAAATTTAAAGACAATTTTTTGACAGAATTGCTCACCCGCTTGAATCTCGACGCTTGGGAATGATGGGGTGTTAACTGCATTTGGGTGAATTTGACACTCTAATGCAACTCCCTGATAGTCGCTAAATGGCTTGCCGCTCTTGCTCACTGGAGAGCCGCCCGCTAGCCAGTTTCCTGTGTAGACCATAAGACCTGGAGCTGACGATAGAACTGTCATTGTGCGTCCACTTGCAGGGTCACGCAATACTGCATTCTCCGACAAAATAGACTTCTGCCACCCCTTAACCACAAAGAAGTGATCCAAGCCACGGAAGAGTTTCGAGTGGTTGAAATCTGCCTCGACAGCGCCTTTCAATGGAGCGAAATCTCGGAAGTCCATCGGTGAACCAGCTAGTTCCAGATGCTCCCCCGTTGGGATTTGATACTCGTTCATCTCCAAAACATGCTCCGAGTTGAGCTTAAGTTCATGATCCAAAACCGACTCCGATTGTGAACCTGCAAGGTTGAAGTATGCGTGATTTGTAAGGTTAACAACTGTCGTCTGGTTGCTCACTGCACGATAGGTAATCTCCAAAGCGTAATCATCATCGAAATCGAAGATCGCCTCAACATCTACCGCACCTGGATAGCCTTGATCTCCATCCTCCGAGTGTAGCGACATCACGATACGGTTGGTCTCAACACGTGACTCCCAAATTTTAACTGCGTAGCTCTTATTTCCTCCGTGCAGGTGATTTTGTCCATTGTTGATTTCTAAAGCATACTCCTTACCCTCGATTGTCATGCGGCCACGAGCTATGCGGTTTGCCACACGACCCACCGAACGACCTACAAAGGCGCAATCACGGATCATATTCTCATAATCGGGATAGCCCAATGCCACATCGGCAATCTTGCCATCACGGTCTGGAACCTTAACCGAAAGAATTGTTGCGCCAAGGTTGCACACCTCGACTTCACTTCCATTCTCCGAGCGCATTGTGTAGACAATAATTGCCTCACCCGCTTCGGTCATTGCATAAACTTTCTGCTCAATTGAAATCATTGTTATTCTGTTTTTAGATTTGTTAAAATATAGTCGATACGTTTTAAACACTCCTCACGGCCGATAAAGGCGGTGACATCATACATTCCTGGACCTTTTCCAGCTCCGACCAATGCTAGGCGAAGTGTATTCATCACTTGCCCCATTCCGTAGCCTTTCTCGGTGATCCAAGCGTGAACGATTGATTCCGTATTCTCCAATGAGAAATCCTCGATTGTGGCCAACACTTCACGCAATTCGGCAAGAATACGTGGGTTATCACCTTTCCAATACTTCTTCTGCTGCTTTGCCTCATACTCGGTTGGAGCAACAAAGAAATAAGAGGTTAAATCCCAAAGGTCGGTTGTAAATGTCGCTCTCTCTTTCATGATTCCTGCGGCACGTCCTGCAACGTCATCACTTACATTAATGCCCTTCTCACGTAAAATAGGCTGATAAAGTGTCGCTAACTCCTCGTCGCTCTTATGGTGCATATATTGAGCATTGAACCACTTCGCCTTTTCAGGTTGGAAGCGAGCTCCCGACTTCGATACACGATCCAAAGAGAAGTTTTCGATAAGCTCCTCCATCGAGAATATCTCCTGCTCGGTTCCAGGGTTCCAGCCCAAAAGAGCCAACATATTGATAAACGACTCAGCGAAGTAACCATCTTCACGATAACCCTTTGCAGTATCGCCATTTGGAGCTTGCCAAAATAGCGGGAATACAGGGAATCCCATCTTGTCACCATCACGCTTCGAGAGCTTTCCACCTCCCGTTGGTTTCAACAGAAGTGGCAGGTGAGCAAATTGAGGTTTCGACTCCTCCCAGCCAAAGGCCTTATAGAGAAGATAGTGAAGCGGCAACGATGGCAACCACTCCTCACCACGAATAACATGCGAAATACGCATTAACTTATCGTCAACGATATTTGCAAGATGATAAGTCGGTAGTGAGTCAACCGATTTATAAAGCACCTTATCATCGAGTGTCGAGGTATTAACCACAACATGTCCACGAATAAGGTCATCCATCTCAACTAACTCGTCAACTGGCGTTTTAAAACGAATAACCCACTTCTCGCCACGAGCCTTACGCTCCTCAACCTCCTCAGAGGATAGCGATAGTGACGTTGGCAACTCGGTGCGAACAGTATAATTATAAGCAAATGCCGAACCCTCAGCCTCAGCCTCTTTACGCTTTGCATCGAGCTGCTCGGCAGTATCGAAAGCGTAATACGCCCAACCCGCCTCGACGAGCTGCATAGCATATTTAAGATATATCTCACGTCGTTCGCTCTGGCGATAAGGTGCATCAGCACCACCGACACCAACGCCCTCGTCGATCTCGATTCCGCACCACTTCAGCGACTCGATAATATACTCCTCGGCACCCTCAACAAATCTCTGAGAGTCGGTATCCTCGATTCTCAGAATCATCTTACCCCCATTGCGACGTGCAAAGAGGTAGTTGTAAAGAGCAGTGCGCACACCGCCAATATGTAGAGGCCCAGTGGGACTTGGGGCAAAACGCACCCTAACTTCTTGGTTCATATATATTATTTATTTTGTTCTGTAATCAATTTTAATGGTTATGCGAGCTTTTTTGTTTCGGCTCGAAGTGTTGAGTGATCCACCTGCTGCATACTCCTCATTGGTGTTGGCTCCCGTGATCTGAAACACTCCCATTTTCGCCGACTGCACCTTTCCGAGTTTTGCTCCCGAAGCCTCAGCAATCTTTGTTGCACGTAGCAGAGCGTCGGCCGAAGCGGTCTCGATGAGCGAAAGTTTCACATCGTCGAGTTTCGTATAGTAATATGCTGGTGAATATGCCTCAATTGTGATGCCATTTGCAATAAGCGACGATATTTCACGAGACATGCTCTCGACAGCCTCAACATCGCTCGACTCAATGACAATCGGTTGAGTGAGAGTATATCCCGTAAAACGTTGCCCCGAGTAATTTCCATTGGCACCATAGCTAGGAGCATACTCCTTATTAACGCTCACAAAGTCGAAAGTTGTAGCCGAAGCGGGAATCCCCTTTGAGAGAATATACTCACTTACGATAGCTTTATGCTTTTCGAGCTCCTTATACCCCTGCTCAACATTCATTGTCTCCACATCAATATGTCCACTCCACACGATAAGGTCAGAGGTGAAAGATGTCTCTCCCAAACCCGTTACCGTCACCGTCTCTTGTGACTTATATTTGTAAATATATGCGTTAGCCAAAACAATAACACTTGAAAAAATTGCTATCGCTATCACCAAATAACCTAAATTACTAACTCGCTGTTTCATAACCAGAAATATTATACGTTAAATAGGAAGTGCATAATATCACCATCCTGCACAACATACTCCTTACCCTCGACGCTAAGTTTACCATTGTCACGGCACGCCTTCTCGGAACCAAGCGCCACATAATCATCATATTTCATCACCTCGGCACGAATAAATCCACGCTCGAAATCCGAGTGAATAACACCTGCCGCTTGCGGAGCCTTCATACCTTTGGTGTATGTCCAAGCGTGCGTCTCCTGCACACCTGTTGTAAAGTATGTCTCCAATTCGAGCAGCGCATAAGCCGCCTTAATCAAACGAGATACTCCCGACTCGGTAAGTCCAATATCCTCCAAGAACATTTGACGCTCCTCGTAGCTCTCCAACTCGGCAATATCGGCCTCGGTTGCAGCTGCCACAATCAACATCTGTGCATGCTCCTCGGCAATAGCTGCTGCCACCGCTTCGGTATGCTCATTACCATTCACAGCACCCTTTTCGTCGACGTTGCAAAGATACAAAACTGGCTTGTTTGTCAATAAGTTCATCTCGTCGGCGATCTTCTGATCCTCCTTTTCGAGCTCCAACGTACGAGCACTCTTACCCTGCTCCAAAAGAGCTTTATATTGAATAAGAATCTCATGTTGACGCTTTGCCGCCTTATCACCTGCCGAAGCCTGCTTTTGGCACTTGCTGATACGACTTTCGACGGTCTCCAAATCTTTAAGTTGGAGTTCAGTGTCGATCACCTCTTTGTCACGCACGGGATTCACCGATCCATCGACATGGGTAATATTTCCATTTTCGAAACAGCGCAACACATGAATAATTGCATTGGTATTACGAATATTAGCCAAAAATTTATTTCCTAAACCCTCACCTTTAGAGGCACCTTTAACCAAACCTGCAATATCGACAATTTCGATAGTTGTAGGGATAATCTTCTTAGGGTTATCAATATTAGCCAAAGCAACCAACCTCTCATCGGGCACAGTAATTACACCCACATTAGGTTCGATAGTACAGAAAGGAAAATTTGCCGCTTGCGCCTTAGCGTTCGAGAGGCAGTTAAAAAGAGTTGATTTACCGACATTTGGCAGACCAACAATACCACATTGTAGAGCCATTTATTTATATTTATTTAAATCTATATAAAATTTCAAAAAAAAGTTTCACTGCAAAGATAACTATTTTCTTTGATAATTCTTTTCTGTAAAAGGTAAATTGTAATAAGTAGCGTAAAACAATTATTGTCATATCTTTAAAAGCGCTCTTAAAAACAGACCAATAATTATTTCCCCCTACTTATAATCTAAATCAACGAAGAACGAGATTGTGGTTGAGGAGCATAATTATACAATTTATAATAGGCATCATCGAGTGAATAAAAAAGAAATCCAATCTATTTTTCACGAATAAAATTTATTGATAAATCTTAAATTATGCTGTTAGTTAAAATTTACTTATTATATTTGCAAGTATGAACTCTGAATTACTAAAGTTAGATTAAACATAAAATAACCATGAAAAAACTTATATTTCCAACTATTGCGGCACTTCTAACCGCTGTTTCTCCTCTCCACGCACAAGCAGTAAAGGAGCATGTAAACTCTTTCAAAGAGTCGGTTTATACCCATAAACTGACAAGTAGCCAAAGCGTATCGTTTACCTTTGATGAGCAAACGACACCATATATGCACGGTGTTCAATATATTGATGATGAGAACCTTTTAGCCATGAGGTTTCGAGACAAACTAATCTTCTTCGATATGCAGAGTGGTCAGCAAAAACAAAAGGTAGATATTCCATCGAGCAGCCCTGCAATCTTCAGCTATATAAATCGAGACTCAATCTATGTAAACGATGGAGATATGTTTGTTCTTTTTGACATGAACGGAGATGTTCACTCAAGGCATAATATCAGATACCCAAAACGCAATATGTCGCTACCCGCAGCAAAAATCTCGGAGATTCTACTCAAAGATAATAATTTATACTTCACAGGTAATGTAACAGGTGAATCACCTCTCGAAAATAGTCGCAACCGAGATGTTGTGATGTGTTATGATCTAAGCAGCTCAAAGATACGTAGCACGATGTCGTATAGCAAAATCTACCAAGATCATAATTGGGGAGGAGCCCTCTTTAGATGGGTCTATTCTGCATTTGACAACCAAGATAACATCATCGTTAGTCTGCCTGCCGATCACAATATCTATATAAACGATCTTGAATTTACTGAAATCAAAGAGGTTTATGCTGGCAGCAGTTTTTTTAGCTCAACGAACTACCTTGATATACCTAAAATGATGCCTCTTAGTAAAGCAACTGTGGATGAGCAATTTATTGAATCGGGAAGTTATGCAAATATCTTTTACGATAAATATAGAAATTGTTACTATAGATTTGCCGAGGCTGGAGTACCTTATACGGGGATGTCAAGATGGAAAAAGAGACTTTCGGTTATTATCCTAGATGATAAATTTAATAAAATAGGCGAGAGTGCAATAGATGACTATAGCCAAACATATCGCTACGGCTCTTTTGTTGCGCCTGAGGGGCTCTACATCCCATACCAATCTGGAAGCAATCTAAATTATCACATTTATAAATTAAGTAAACTCTAAAAACAGGATAGTATGAAAGCCCAAAATTTAATCATCGCAACCCTTGCTCCTCTCTTTTTTGCATGCACCTCTACAAACCTAGACAACGAGCCCTTAACGCTTAATGTATCACCCAAATCTAAGGCTCCCTCAGCGAAATTTACTCTGCCATCTAAGAGTGAAGAGTTTACAGTTTTGCTCTCGAATGATGAAAATATTCTCTCTAATGGTAGCATTCTAGTTGCGGTGGATGAGCAGCAAATTCTTTTGTGTGATAGGCATCGTTTCTCGCTTTATCAACTGCCGTCGGGTGAAGCAATCTCGACATTTAATCGAGCAGGAAAAAGCAATAAAGAGTATATCATGATTTCAGATGTATTTGCCTCGCTTGAGCGTGAAGAGATTACGGTGCTATCTAGTAATAGCAATAATATTATTTA
>JAWXTJ010000009.1:0-63619 GCA_044433665.1 Rikenellaceae bacterium | reverse complement strand
ATTTGATCCAAAATAATCCAGCCTAAAATCTTAAAACTGAAAGTTTTAAGCCCAAAGCGCAAGAGCAGAAAGCACCAGCGGGGGTGCTATCCCCGCCGCCGCCCGCGCAGGGCAGTAAGAAGCATTAGCGAAGTACTCGGTCGATCAGTGCTTGTGGTTGGGGTTCGTGACCTGCGAAATCTACGTATAGTTCCATTGGGTGTTTCTGGCCACCTTTTGAGAGTAGTTTTTCACGGAACTCTGCGGCTAGTTCTTTATTGAAGATTCCCGCCTCCTTAAATACTGCGAAAGCGTCTGCCTCTAGCACCTCAGCCCACTTATAGCTATAGTAACCTGCTGCATAGCCGCCACTAAATATATGTCCGAATGCTGGGCTCATAGATGTTCCAGCTATCGTTGGCATTATCTGTGTGCGTTTTGTTGCTTCACGCTCGAATGTCTCGATGTCACCTGTGTATGGCTCTTTGAGTGAGTGCCATGCCATGTCGAGGAGGCCAAATTGAAGTTGGCGTACGTGAGAGTATGCAGCATTATAATCTTGTGCTGCAACAATCTTGTCGATCAAGGCTTGAGGAATTGGCTCTCCTGTTTGATAGTGTACAGCCCAAAGATCTAGGTATTCACGCTCTGTAGACCAATTTTCTAGGAGCTGTGATGGGAGCTCTACGAAATCACGGTATACATTTGTTCCATTGAGTGACTCGTAGTTACCTTCGGCCAACATGCCGTGGAGTCCGTGACCGAACTCATGAAGGAATGTTTCGAACTCATCGAAAGTTAGCAGAGAGGGGGTTGTCTCGGTTGGCTTTGTGAAATTCATGGTGAGGGTCACAAGAGGGCGTGTCTCAACTCCATCTTTTACAGATGTTCCACGGAATTCGGTCATCCACGCTCCCGATTGTTTTGATGCACGAGGGAAGAAGTCGAGATATAAAACTGATAGAAATTTACCATCTGCATCTGTCACCTCGTATGTCTCCATCTCAGGATCAAAAGTGTCAATATTGTCAACTTTTGTGAAGTTAATATCATAAAGTTTTGTTGCCAACATCAACACACCTTTAATTACATTCTCTAATTTTAGATATGGTTTGATGAGCTCATCATTTACTGAAAACTTATCGCTTTTGTATTTTTCTGCGTAGTATGCGAAATCCCAAGGCATGAACTCACCCTTGAAGCCGATGGTTTTTGCATAATCGACAACTGCTTGATAATCTGCATTTGCACTCTCTAATGTTGGCTCCAACAGCTCATTTAAGAAACCATTCACCTTGTCGGCACTCTCGGCCATGGTATCATCTAGTTTAAAATCTGCATAGGTTGCAAAACCTAAAAGATTTGCCATTTTTAGACGCAGGTCGACAATCTTGCGAATATTATCCGAGTTGTCGAACTCTCCGCCCAATGCCTTTGAACCGCTTGCACGCCATAGTTTCTCTTTGATCTCTCGGTTTGCCGAGTATGTCATAAATGGAAGTAGGCTTGGTGTTTGAAGTGTCACTGTCCAACCTTTTTCGCCACGAGATTTAGCCTCCATAGCCATTGACTCCTTGATAACATCCGATAGATCGGCTACATCACGAGGATTTGTCATATTGATGGTAAAGGCATTCGTTGCCGCAAGTGAGTTCTGTCCGAACATCAATGTCGCACTCGATAGCTCAGTTGAATATTGACGATATAGTTCTTTATCGGAGTCTGAAAGTGCAGCACCTCCACGGGCGAAACCTTTGTAAGTATTCTCCAACAACATTTTATCCTCAGCTGAAAGTCCACGTCCTGGGTTCTCATAGACAGCTTTAACTCTTGCAAAGAGTTCTGGATTGAGAGAAATATCGTTACCTAGCTCCGTGAGTTTAGGTTGAACACGCATTGCAATATCTTGCATCTCGTCCGAGGTGTTAGCACTTAGAAGAGGATAAAATACTCCTCCGATTTTCCCTAAAAGTTCACCTTGACGCTCCAGAGCAACGATTGTATTTCCGAAAGTTGGCTTTGCAGGATTTGAAACTATCACCTCAAGTTCTGCACGAGAGTATGCAATTGCAGCATCAAAAGCTGGTTCGTAATCTTCAAGTTTGATTTGTGAAAATGGTGGCGTTTGGTGTGGAGTCTCCCATGAGGCCAACAATGGATTCGAAAGATCCAATTCTGGGTAGTTAGCCACAGGGATAGATTGGTCAGCACAACCAATCGAAATAGCTGATATTACCATAATTAAAAATTGTTTTTTCATGCGTATATTATTATTTTGTTTTTGGCTCTAATTGCTCCGCTCTCTTTATTGGGCGGATAGGGCTTTTTGTGAGAGGCGAGTCGACATCTTCTGTTTGTGCATCATCAATTTCGAAACTTTCTGGATCTATGGCTTCGTCGATTTCATCAATATTCTCGGTTGCTTCTGTCTCTTCAACCTCCTCTTTTGGTCTCTCCTTAAGTCCTCGACTATAGAGCATTGCATCTTTATTTGGTTCTGCTCCACGGAATTTAGTATACATCACCATTCCATCTTCCGAGCCTCCACGCTCCAAGATATTGCGTCTAAAGCTATCGGCCAAGCTCTTATTAAATAGGTCTCCACTCTCCTTAAATGCACTGAAAGCATCTTGATCGAGAACCTCAGCCCAAAGATAGAAGTAGTAACCCGCAGAGTAACCGCCATCGAAAATATGGCTGAAATATGTATAGTGATAACGAGGTTCAATCTCAGGAATCAATCCTCGACGCTCTGCCAATGCTTGCGATTCAAACTCCTCAACATCGAATGGCGTATACTCCTCAATAGAGTGAATATCGAGATCCGAAAGCGCTGCGGCAGTCAACTCAGTTGTCATAAATCCTTGATTGAATAGAGTGCTTCGACGCAATTTTGCAATCAAATCAGCAGGAATAACCTTATTTGTGCGATAATGGAAAGCATACATCTCTAATAGAGCTGGTTCAAATGCCCAATTCTCCATAATTTGAGATGGCAGCTCAACAAAATCACCCTCAACCTCGCTCAATCCTCGATACTTAACATCATGGAAAAGGAAGTGCAGTGCATGACCAAACTCATGGAAAAGAGTCTCGGTTTCGTCGAGCGAAAGAAGCGCTGGAGTCTTTCCCGTTGGACGAGTAAAATTACAAACGATAGAGACAATCGGAGCTACACGCTCACCATTTTCGTAACGCTGCTCACGATAATTTCCACACCATGCACCTTGACTCTTACCAGCACGAGGATGATAATCAAAATAGAGCAATCCAATATGAGAGTTATCCACATCAAGCACCTCGAAAGCTGAACACTCCTCATGATAGTGAGGCACAGCAACAGGTCTAAAGGTAATGCCATATAGTCGATTAGCCAACATAAAAATTCCACTTTGAACATTTGGCAAAGAGAAATACGGACGCAACATCTCCTCGTTTAGATCATATTTATCTTTACGTACAATCTCAGAATAATACCACCAGTCCCACGATTGGAACTCTCCATCAGACACATCTTTTTTGAAAATCTCTCTCATCGCCTCCAGCTCAGCCTTTGAACACTCAAGCGCTGGATCCCAAATTTCATTAAGAAGATCATAAACCTTAGAGGTTTTCTTGGCCATTTGATCCGAGATAACATAATCTGCATAGTCGCTATAACCCAAAAGTTGAGCTTGCTCACTGCGCAGACGAGCCAAATCGTTTATAATTTGCTTATTATCAAACTCATTATCGTTATTTCCTCTCGAAAGATAAGCCTTATATAACTTTTCTCGCAACGATCTATTGCTCGAATAGGTCATAAAAGGAATCCAGCTAGGTGCTTGAAGCGTGAAAACCCATCTATTTTCAAGACCCAGCTCCTTGCCTCTCTCATTCGCTGCATTGCGAACACTCTCAGGCAAACCGTCCAACTCCTTTGAACTAAGATCCATACGGAAATTATTATTCTCGGCCAAAAGATTTTGTCCAAAACGAACCTCCAAAAGAGCAATCTCAGCATTTATCTCCTGCATACGTTTTTTAGCCTCTCCATGCAAGAGTGCTCCACTACGCACAAATGAGTTATATATCTTCTCGGTCAAACGTAACTGCTCAGCATCAAGATCAAACTCTGCTCGATTATCATAGACCGCTTTAATCTTTTCGAAAAGAGCCTCATTGAGATTAATATTTCCCACGTGATCTGTGATAATTGGCGAAAACTGCTCATCAATTGCCAACAACTCATCATTTACCTCAGCTCCCGAAATCATACCAAAAATATTATAAATATCGTAAAGCATCTTTCCCGAATTATCATAAGCTAAGATAACATTCTCAAATGTTGGCTGCTCACGATTCTCCAAAATCTCGGCAATCTCCGCATTATGCTCCGCCATAGCCACCTCAAAGGCAGGCATATAGTGCTCAGGCTTAATATCTTCGAACGGTGGTGCTCCAAAGGGAGTATCCCACTCATGCAGCAGCGGATTGTGACTCTCCTTTATTGTAGTTGTGCAAGATAGCGATAATGACATAAGTAGAATTAATGTAATAAAAAAATGAAAACGTCTCATAGAATACTATATTATAAGGAGAATTTAAGAATCTATTTTGCTTCTCCTCTATTTTTTAAACAATTTTATTTATCTTTGCAAAGGTAAAAATAATAAAAATCTAATGCAACTATTTTACGCGCCAAATATTCTTCCTCCCTCATACACCCTAAGCGAGGAGGAGTCCAAACATGTGGTGAGGGTTTTGCGACTCACTATAGGCGATACAATCACAATAACGAATGGATTAGGTAGTTTATTTTCCTGTCAAATTGTCGATGCCAACCCAAAACGATGTAGTGTCAAGGTGGTCAAGACAATAGAGGAGTTTGAACCACTACCCTACAATCTTACAATGTGCGTAGCGCCAACAAAAAATATTGAACGCTTCGAATGGTTCCTAGAGAAAGCCACCGAGATCGGAGTAAGTGAAATATACACTCTTATCACCTCACACAGCGAACGAAAAACAATAAAATTGGAGCGTGAAGCAAAGGTTATAACCTCAGCGATGAAGCAATCACTCAAAGCCTATCACCCGACTCTGCACGATATAACACCCCTAAAGAGTGTAATTGGTCGTCCATACTCAGGTGCACGCTTTATAGCTCATTGTGGCGAACCACTCAGCGCCGAGGGAAAACAATTTTTGGGAGACGTAGCTCCAAAATCGGGCTCTATCGAGATTATGATCGGCCCCGAAGGTGATTTTTCACCCGAAGAGGTGAAGGCAGCATTAGCCCAAGGATACCGAGAAATATCCCTTGGAGAGCAACGACTTCGCACCGAGACAGCAGCAGTTGTTGCCGTTTCGATTATAGCAACTAAAAGCCAAATGAAATAATGGAAACTGTACGTCTTAGAGACCTTTTCACAACATTCCTAAAGATAGGCATATTCACCTTTGGCGGTGGATACGCCATGATTCCACTTATCGAGCGTGAAGTTATCGAGTGCCGAGGCTGGATCCCAAAAAAGGAGTTCCTCGATCTGCTCACAATTGCACAATCGGCACCTGGCCCCATATCACTCAACACAGCAGTTTTTATCGGCTATAAAAATCGTGGATATATCGGAGCTCTAACGGCCTTGCTTGGTGTGGTGCTTCCATCATTTCTAATTCTACTTATCATTGCAGTGTACTTTAGTCATGTTCGTGATAATAAGATTGTTGATGCAGCATTCAAAGGTATGCGACCAGCGGTCATCGCCTTAATCCTTGCACCCCTAGTGTCACTTGTAAAACCATTGAATACCATCCAAATTATTCTCGCCGTATGCGTTGGATCTGCTCTATGGTACTTTGCATTCTCGCCCGTATACCTACTTATATTATCAGCACTTGTAGGCGCTCTATGGGCATTTTTCACCTCTAAAAAGATTACACAATGATATACCTTGAACTCTTTCTATGCTACCTAAAGATAGGATTTTTTGGATTCGGAGGAGGCTACTCAATGCTTTCACTAATCCAACATGAGGTGGTCATACGTCACGAATGGATCAGTAGCGCAGCACTTGGCGATATTATCGCAATATCGCAAATGACCCCAGGCCCCATTGCGATAAACCTCGCAACATACATCGGTTATACCGTAGCTGGATTTTGGGGCTCAGTTTTAGCAACTATCTCCGTGTGCCTACCCTCGCTCACACTAATGGTTATCATCACCCGCTTCTTCTTGAAACTTAAGAATAGCCGCTACATGGAGCTTATAATGACAACCATGCGCCCTACAATAATCGGCATGATTGCAGCGGCCTCACTTCTTTTGATCTTTCCCGAAGATAGTGAAGGGTCGAGCATGATTGACCTCTGGAGCTGGGGCATCTTCGCTGCAATATTCTTTGCATCTTTAAAACGAGTAAACCCAATACAATTAATTATTTTATCGGCCATAGCTGGCGTATGTATCTACTACCTACTGCCTATGGTTATCTCATAATAACACTACTAATATGAAACAACTCATCATCTTCGACCTTGATGGCACATTGCTAAACACCATTGGTGATTTAGCTGCATGCTGCGATCTCACTTTGGAGAAACACAATCTCCCCACCCACTCAATCGAGGATTACAATTCGTTTGTTGGCAACGGCATTCTCCGCCTAGTTGAGCGAGCAATACCCGAGTCTCAGCGCACAGAGGAGAGAATAGCCGAAGTACGTAAAGATTTCGTCGCCCTCTACTCCGAGAATATTGCCGTCCACACCAAGCCATACGCAGGAATTGAGGAGTTGTTACGCTCGCTACAGAATCAAGGAGTAGCCATCGCTATAGCTTCGAACAAATTCCAAGCGGGATGCGAGAAGTTAGCCAAACATTACTTTCCCAACATCCGCTTTGCGACAGTATTAGGTCAACGCCCCAACATAGCGTTGAAACCCGATCCATACATCATCCGAGAGATCATCCAACGCACATCATACACTCCCGACAAAATCCTATTCGTAGGCGACTCAGGAGTAGACATGCTCACAGCAGGAGCAGCAGGAGTCGACTCAATAGGCGTAACATGGGGCTTCCGCACACGTGAAGAACTCGAACTCTCAGGAGCAAAATATATCGTTGACACAGCATCTGAAATACTTAAACTACTCTAAGTAATACCTCACACCTAACAACCGACAACCGCCAGCACAGCCTAGACGAGAACTAAGTTTTTCGCCTCTAATTCTCAGACACATATCCCTCGGTGTGCTGTGATTTTAAAACCGCAGGTTTTAATAAAAATAAGTTATAAAGTTATAGGCGAGAGTTTATTCTCGCCTATAACTTTATAACTTATTTTTACTATAATCGACAGATTATAATAGAATCACAACTCATCGCCCAACAAAGTCAAAAACAAAGTTTTTGAGGTCCAGGCTGTGCCTGGCGGCCGCCCGCTGCAAGGGCAGTAAGAAGGACGCTAAGCAAGATACCTACTCTCCGTCAATAATTTTGTCGATTTCGATTTCGAAGTCAGCCAACACATTCATATAATTAATAAATGCGTCGTATGATGAATCATATGGGTTAAAATATGAGTGAACATCGCCATCAGAAAGCCATTTTGTAGCCATATAATAGAAGTGGTCTGATGTTTGCATAAATCTAAATACATGCGCAAAGTTCTCATCCTTAAGACTCTTAATCTTGTCACGAAGCTGATAAATCTTAGCGAAAGCCTCATTTTGAAGATCATTACCTAACCAAGCTGTAACGTCACGCTCCTCGTCAGCCCAAGACATAACGTGTGGAGAATAAAGAACAGAAACTGGTTGATATTTCTTCGCTGTAGCTGTCACAGTCTCAAACTCAAGACTTCCCGATGCAAGCACTGCCGCTGGCAAAGCCTTAACAAACTCAAAGATTCCTGTAGAAGCCTTTTGGTGCTCTCCGAAGGTCTCATAATCCATAAATAGATTAATCACATCACCCACTTGATCCTCAGCATTTAACCAATTAACATACTTCTCAGCAGTCAATGGATACTCACCCCAACCTTGATCCGAGAAACGGAACGCAATATCATCAGAAAGTTTGTAGTTACGAAGTAAAACTCTAAGTTTTTGGTTTAATGAGTTTGCATAAACATAGTTTGGAGATTTCCAACCCAAGACGTGGCGAGCTCCCTCGGCCAACATTGTCTTGAAGCCCATCTTAGCTACCCACTCACCGATTTGGTCTGAGTAGATAAGCTCCGTGTTGCGGAAAGATGTTGGCTTCACACCAAACTCACTCTTAATGAGTGCTGTATGAAGAGCTACCTCCTCTGCAAAATCCTCCTCGCTCTGCAATGATGCCAACGAGTGAGAGTATGTCTCAGCTAGGAACTCAACGCTTCCAGTCTTTGCTAGTGCCTTGAATGACTCCAACACCTCAGGTGCATAAGCCTTGAATTGCTCAATTGCGATACCCGTGATCGAGAATGTGCATTTGAATTTTCCCTCACTACCCTCGATAAGAGATAGTAGAAGTGCGTTCATTGGAAGATAACACTCGCGAGCAACCTTCTGCATAATTGAACGGTTAAGCATATCATCAAGATAGCTGTGATCTTTTCCCATGTGGAAGAATCGGTATGTCTTCAAACGCCATGGCTGGTGAACCTGAAAATATAAACAAATTGTTTTCATTGATTATTATCTTTTTTTATTTGTTAGCTTCTTCGATAGCTTCTTCGTAAACCTTTTTGATCTTTGCTGCGGCATTGGTCCATTTCAAACCTGTAACCTCCTCAAGACCCTTTTTAGCAAACATATTTCCCAATGCAGGGTATGTAACAAAACCGTAAATTGCGTCTGCCATAGCGTCAACATCCCAATAGTCAACCTTAACGGCATAATCCAAAATCTCGGCTACACCACTCTGCTTAGAGATGATTACTGGCACATTCGAACGCATCGCCTCAAGTGGAGAGATACCAAATGGCTCAGATACCGATGGCATAATATATACATCCGAAAGTTGGAACATCTTGTGAACATCAGCACCACGCAAGAATCCCGTGAAGTGGAAACGGTCAGCAATTCCAAGAGCTGCAACACGACGAATAACGTGATTCATCATATCTCCGCTACCTGCCATTACAAAACGCACGTTTGGAACTTGCTTAAGAACCTTAGCTGCTGCCTCAACAAAATAGTCTGGACCTTTTTGGAATGTGATACGACCTAAGAATGTGACAATCTTATCTTTAACACCACGCTCTGGCAATGCCTCCTCTTTCTCAGCGAAACGCACCGCATTGTGAACTGCGATAACTCGGTCAGCTGGAATACCATACTTCTCGATAACAATCTTACGAGTCAGATTACTCACTGCGATAACTCTATCGGCAGCCGCCATACCCGTTTGCTCAATATTATATACTTGAGTATTTACATTCTCACCGCTTCGGTCATACTCCGTTGCGTGCATATGCACAACAAGAGGTTTTCCAGAGATCTTCTTTGCCGCAATACCTGCGTAATATGTCAACCAGTCATGGGCATGGATAACATCAAACTGACCCTCAAGATCCTTAGCAACCTGCGCCGCAACCATCGCATAGCGAGCTACCTCTTCCATTAGGTTTGCACCATATTTTCCCGAGAAGGTGTATCTTTGATTCCAAACATCGCTTGTAGACCATGTTTTACGTCCCGAAAGAACATACTCATCATGATAACTTTTATACTCCTCTGGTGAGATGTAAGGAACCATATTTGAGTCGATATGAACAAACGACAGTTTCGAAATAATATCTTCGCCACCACTATCCAATCCACCAAATTGAGCCTCTACATCGCTGGCGTTCACTACTTTAATAAAGCGTTGATCCTCATCACCGTAAGCACGAGGCACAACAAAGATAACCTCAACGTCGTTACGAGCTAGTCCTCGTGTCATTCCATAACACGCAGTACCGAGACCTCCTGCAATATGGGGAGGAAACTCCCAGCCAAACATTAGCACTCTCATATTTATACTATTTTTTTATTTTTATTCACTCTTCTTTACTGTTCGCTTAGTTGCTGCTTTTGGCTTAGCCTCGCTCTTTGCTGTTGTAGCTTTTTTAGCTGTTGCTTTGGGTTTTGCCGCAGTTGTTGCTGTTTTACAACTTTTTCTTGGTGCACGCTTTGGCTTTGGAGCCTCAACTTTTTTTGCACTACACTCTTGAATCATATCGTAGATTTCAAGAACTGCCGCAACACTCCACGCTTGTGAGATAGCTCCACGAGACTCGTATGGAGGGTCAGATTGGAAATATTCGCAGATTGAAGCGATTCCGTATACTTGAATTTCATCAAGGAAATTATCATAGATTCTTTGAGCATCAGCCAAGAAACTCTCACCGCTAATATCAAGGCAAGCCTTAACATAGAGTGCAAGTGGCCACACCCAAACAGATACACTGTTAGTATCCTTTACGAAACCTTTGCCATAAACGTTGCTACTCATTGGAGAGAGTGAACGCAAACCTTTTGGGGTAAGTAGATGTTGATTGATTGTGCGGATAACCGAAATTTGCTCAATTTCAGAGAGCATCTTATAATCCAATGCACATGCCACAATCATATTTGAATGAATTGCAATATTCTTCGACTCGTAGTTAACAGCATCAGCTAACCAACCCTCAGCACACCAGAATTTATTTAGGAATGAACTCTTCGTTTTAAGTGGCAGATGACCCCACTCCTCAACAAAGGCACTATTCTTAAACTCTTCAGCTAGTGAAAGTGTATAGCATACAGCATTGTACCATAATGCGTTAACCTCAACTTGATAACCGTTACGAGATTTTGCCAATCCCTTTTGAATTGTATAATCTGTCCAAGCAATAGGCTCCTCATTTGACCAAGCCCAGATAAGACCATTGTCATGAAGTGCAACTCTGTCGCCAACACCAACTCTATACATCTCCAAAATTGAGATCATAACATCTTGGTAACGTTCCCAAACTTTCGCACGACCAATTTTCTTATCTAATGCTTGAAGAGTACGGAAGAACCAAAGAAGTGCATCCACCGAATGATATGGGTGGAACGATGGCTCTAGCGTATCGGTATTGAATTGGTTTACAACCTTATCTAGCACATCGGTACAATCCTCAATATTACCCTGTTGCAGAGTCAAACCTGGAAGAGAGAACAACGATTGACGACCTACAACACCATACCATGGATAACCCGCCTCAACTTCTGTACGACCATCTTCACGACGCACGATAAATTGGCGAGCCGAGTGTTGAAGACATGAAAGGAAGTCAACTTTATGAGTACGACGAGCTACAGAAGCATCATACAACTCTTTGATAACTACACCTGAGAACATCTCTTCGGTAGATGCCGAGAAGACAACCTCTTCACCTGCTGTAAGCTCCATCTCGAAGTAACCTGGTGTAAGTAGATCCTCATGAGCCTCATATCCACGAGCAAGCTCCTGTGGATACTCAAATCCATAATACCAGTCTGGAGCTGGAACATATTCATGCTCCTTCTTGCTCACTTGCATGTTAAGCCAAGGGAATCCCTCATAAAGTTTACACTTAACACCGCACGAAATTGGATATGAACGGCCATCAGCCTCCATATTGGCCTTAGAAAGTGCGTGGCGATCACGGAAGGCTAGGAATGGACGAAGTTGAAGTGTCACCTTTTCAGTTTGGCTCTCTAGCAATGTATACTTAACCATAAGTTGAGTACGCTTGTGAATCCACAATAACTCCTTACGAAGAACTACATCTCCGATACGATAGGTAATCGTTGGTGCTGGAGTATACTGAAAATCTGTTATGTATTTGTGTCCACGTGGCTCGTAGACTCCTTCAAAACGGTGAAGTGCAAGGTTGAAACGATGCTCTCCGTGTATAATTGTTTCGTCCAACGACGACAACAGAACAAAATCTCTGTCACTGTTGTCAATTGGTGCCACAATTAGACCGTGATACTTGCGTGTATTACAACACACAATTGTTGTGCTCATATAACCTCCCCTACGATCAGTCGCTAGCATCTCACGCTGCAATGAATATTCAAGGTTACCGAGCTCGTTTTTATCAAAAGTTAATGCTCCCATTGTTAGATTTTTAATTTGTTCCTCAAAAATAATAAAAAAAAGGCAAGAATCCAAAAGATTCTTGCTTTTTTTTATTTAAACTAGATCCATTTCACCAAAGCGAAATCCATTCTATATGTCAAATTTGCATTTTTTGGGAATACTCTTATTGCAAAGTCAAACGATCCTGTCTGCGTTGGCGTAAAGTTCAGAGTATACGTTTGAATATTACCATCAAGTGCAACTGGCTGCAATTCAACTGTATCTATGATATTTGCCTGCTGTCCGTGCTCAATTTGATTAGCAATAACTAGCTCGACACCAATATCCTCAGCCGTCAGATTTGCTAGCGACATAGTCACCTCGAAGTGATATGGTGTACCCACATAAATTTGCTCTGTCTCAAGGTGCACACGTTTAACATCAATGATCTTAATCTTATCCCACGCTGCTGAAACTTTACGTTTCCACGCTGCAATATTGCGAGCCATAACATAGTTATCCGCAACGATCATACCCTTGCGTTGAGCCAATTTATTATAGAAACGATCCTCATAGTCGATAATCATTCTATTCATCGTAAAGTTCGATGCGATGTCAGCGATACAACGCTTAACTGCGCCTACCCACTCACGTGGCATGCCACTTTCAGCGTCACGAGAATAATATAAAGGTGCGATTTGCTCCTCGATAGTTGAGTATACCATCTCAGCATCCAACTCATCTTGCATACGTTGATCTGCGAACGTGCGCTCCATTGGCAACATCCAACCTGCACCCTCACGGTAACCCTCAACATACCATCCGTCAAGAACCGAGAATTGAAGAACACCATTCATTACACACTTCTCACCCGAAGTACCTGAAGCCTCCAATGGACGAGTAGGAGTATTCAACCATACATCAACACCTTGAACCATGTGACGAGCAAGCTCCATATCATAGTTCTGCAAGAAGATGATCTTACCGATAAATTGTGGCATTGATGAAACCTCAACAATACGCTTGATTAGATCTTGTCCTGGAATATCATTTGGGTGAGCCTTACCAGCGAATACAAATTGTACTGGACGCTCTGGGTTGTTAACAATAGCAGACAGACGATCCAAGTTTGTGAACAATAGGTGTGCACGCTTGTAAGTTGCAAAACGACGAGCAAAACCGATTGTAAGGGTTTTAGGATCCAAATTCTCCTTAACACGAACCATTTGACTTGGAGAGTCCAAACGCACTTTCGAAGGATCGCTATAGCGACTGCGAATATGGTCTATCAAACACTCCTTAAGCTCCATACGTGATGACCAAAGCTCCTCATCTGGAATATTGTGAACACCCTGCCATGCTGGAATATTATATGTGTGACCAGTGTAGCTAGAGTCGATATATTTAGCGTAAAGACGACGCATGTTCGACGCAATCCAAGTTGGGAAGTGAACACCATTGGTTACGTAACCGATGTGAAGCTCGCTTTTGAAATAACCTGGCCACATCTCAGCCAAGATCTCTTTCGAAACCTCACCGTGAAGCCATGATACACCGTTCACCTCTTGAGAAAGATTACAAGCCAAAACTGACATTGAGAACTTCTCGTTTGGATCGTTGTGGTGAACCTTACCTAGGTTAACATATTGATCCCAGCTGATTCCCAACTCGTCAGCATAGTGTGACATGTATTGACGAATCATATACTCAGGGAACGCATCGTGACCCGCAGGAACTGGCGTGTGAGTTGTGAAGAGTGAAGATGAACGAACAACCTCCAAAGCCTCTGTGAAGTTAAGACCCTTGTGAGCAACAAGAGAACGTAGACGCTCAATTCCGATAAATGCAGCGTGACCCTCATTACAGTGGTATACCTCTTGACGGATACCCACCTCACGAAGTAGACGGCTACCACCGATACCAAGCAAAATCTCTTGCTTCAAGCGGTTCTCCCAATCACCTCCATATAGGTGGTGTGTAATTTGCTTATCCTCAGGAAGGTTACCCTCGTGGTCTGTATCAAGCAACAATAGATCTACACGACCAACTTGACAACGCCATACGTGAGCCTCAACCTTACGTCCTGGAAGACCTACGACAACCTTAATCCAGTTACCCTCAGCGTCACGCATTGGTGTAATTGGCAATTTAGAGAAGTTTTGAGCCTCATAAGTTGCCTCTTGAGCACCTTGAGAAGTAAGTTTTTGAGTGAAGTAACCGTAACGATACAAAAGACCAACGGCAACCATTGGAACGTTACGATCCGAAGCCTCCTTAAGGTAGTCACCAGCCAAGATACCCAAACCACCAGAATAGATCTTAAGTGATGAGTGCAAACCATACTCCATTGAGAAGTATGCAACTGTTGGCATTGTTGGCTCTGGCTTCTCAGCCATATACTCTTGGAATTCAGCATAAACAGCATCCATCATACCCAAGAATGTCACATCTTTCTCCAAATCCAACATTCTTTGTAACGATAGCTTATCGAGAAGTGCAATTGGATTACGCTCAACGGCAGACCAAAGCTCAGCATCAATATACTCGAACAAATCACGAGCACCAGCAGTCCAACACCACCATAGGTTACGTGTAAGATCCTCAAGTGGACGTAGACGTGCAGGAAGAACACGCTCAACCATCATACGGTTCCACGATGGAGACTCGGTAACGGTGGTTTGTTGCATTACAGATGCAATCTCAGGATATGAGACAACCTCCTCACGAACTGCACGTTTTGTGCGAGCGATAGAGTTCTCAAGAGCGATAGAGTATGCTTGTTCGTATGAAGAGAATAGATTCTCCCAAAGTGCAGTATTAGCAACTTGCTTAGCATTCTCACGAAGCTCAGCAACACGCTCACAGCCGATAGCTGCGAAACGGCGAATTGAATCAGCAATATCACCAATTACAGCGCTATCGTTGTAATCGTCACGTTTGATAACCTCAACACCATCATGACGAGCGATTCCATTTACCCAAGCACCGAAACCAGCCAAGCTAGTTGTAATAGTTGGGATTGAGAATGCTACAGACTCCAATGGAGTATATCCCCATGGCTCATAATATGAAGGGTAAACAGTCAAATCAATACCTGAAAGCATCTCATAATAGCTTAGATTGAAGATACCGTCACGGTTGTTAAGATATGTAGGAACAAACATCACCTTAACCTTAGAGTCTGAAGATACCAATATAGAGTCAGAAATCGAGTTCACGATTGGATCCCATTGTTGGTTCTCTAGGTAATGAGTAGAGAATTTGTATTGTGCAGGATCTAGTGGAGAATCTGCATTTTCAAGATGAGCCTTAAGATCGTTGCGAGCACCATAGTTACCAGCTGGAACTGTGATATAAGCCAAAACCTCACGCTTAAGTGATGGATCAGCAGCAAGAGCCTTTAGTGACTCAAGGAATAGATCAATACCTTTGTTACGATACTCATAACGACCGCTAATACCGATAATAAGTGGGTCACCCTCGAATTTTGATTGGTAAGATGCCTCAGCAACCTCAATCATCTTCTGACGAGCATCAGCACGCTTTGCTGTGTACTCCTCAGCACCCCAAACAAAGTCGTTCTCGAATCCGTTAGGTGTGATGCAATCTACAGGACGATCCAAAAGAGCTGTACACTCCTCAGCTGTAATTTCACTTACAGTAAGGAAAGCATCGTGATATGCAGCAGCTACCTTCTCGATAGAGTGTTTTGCAGCAACGTTGAATTGACGAGCCAACTCATCTGCATTAAATTTATTAAGGTCATTGTAAAGAGGTAGACGATTACCAGCTATACAACGTCCCATAACTGTAGCATGTGTTGTGAATAGCGTAGCTACATAAGGAGAATTTTTGCGTAGATATAGACCTCCAGAAACTGTCATCCACTCGTGGAAATGCGCTGCAACTTTATCGGTTGAAGAACAGAAATGGTCAACGTATGAAGCGATAACCATACCTGAAACATATCCAAATAGAATCGACTCAACATAATCCCATTGACCTGAAAGTGAATCAACATTATATGTATCCCATAGGGTTTTTAAAACCTCATCTTTGCGAGCGAAAATAGAAGTAAAGTCAATCAAGATAACGATTGGATTACCAGCGACTCTCCAACGACCAATGCGAACACGCAAACCGTCGGCATATAGGCTCTGTCTCCAACTCTTTAATAATTCAGTATCTTCTTCAAATTCTGGATTACCACCCTCGTGAGAAAGATCTGGACCAAGCAACATATACTTGTCACCCATTTTCTTGTTGACAGTTAATGCTTTTGTTGCGATTACGGTGTGAATGCCACCGACTTTGTTGCAAACTTCCCAGCTCACCTCAAAAAGATGATCGGGAGTTAATTTTACATTACTCATAATATTATTATATTTCTTAAAATAATTTAGACCATTCATGAGATCTGGTGGATAAAATGTTCGACCTCGGCCGCAAAGTTAATAAATTAAATACAATTATAGATAAAAGAGTCTAAAATAATTACACTTTTTTAACATCTTTATATTATAAATTAATAACTATAAAAATAATATCAACAAATTTACAACAAACACAATGCACTGATATATAATACCTTAATCCGCAGAATAAAACATAGATTCAATAATAAAATCAGAGATTAAAAAATGCTCTGTTGGAATATAAATTTTATCATTTTTTTCAATGAGCTCGCCCCCTGAGAGCCAACGACTTGCATTTTTTAGTGTATGGAGATAAAATTTGTCGGGGAAGCACACTTTAATTTTGGATAGATCGACACCCTCACTGCATCTGAGTGAAGTCATAATTAATTCATTATACTTATCCGCAATTGTCAATATTTCACTCTCGTATCTAAACTCAACTTCCTCTAAATATTTCTCAATTGAATTTGCCGCATATCGACGCACGTGACCATTAAACGAATGCGCTCCCGCACCAACACCTAAATACTCCACACCCTGCCAATACGAAGAGTTATGCTTAGAGCGAAAACTAGGCAAAGCGTAATTCGACACCTCATAATGTTCATACCCCGCCTTCACGAGCTCTCGTT
Source organism: Rikenellaceae bacterium (assembly GCA_044433665.1). Classification (GTDB taxonomy): domain Bacteria; phylum Bacteroidota; class Bacteroidia; order Bacteroidales; family Rikenellaceae; genus Alistipes. The sequence continues at coordinate 46,542 of JAWXTJ010000009.1, read as the reverse complement.
CCAATAGATCATACTCCTCCTGACTCACCTTATCGCTCACCTGCTGCATTACACCCCGCTCGACGTTACGTGCAAACGGTGTGCCACCCTCGATTGTAAGGTGATAAGCGGAGATATGTTGAACATTTAAAGATAGAGCTACAGCAATCGAACGACGCAGAATCTCCACGCCAAATCCATGCACTCCAAAAATTAAATCTATTGTAATATTGTCAAATCCGAGACTCTGAGCCAAACGTACCGCCTCGATAGCTTGAGCGGAAGAGTGACGACGGTTCATAAATTTTAACTCCTCGTCGTCGAATGATTGAATCCCGATGCTAAGCCGATTGATCCCCGCAGCACGCAATTCGGATAGATATTGTGGTGTAATATCATCGGGATTAACCTCGATGGTCACCTCTTGCAGTGACTCTACGGAGTAATTCTCAGCAATAATATCGAGAAATCTCCTTACCTGCAACGCAGAGATAAGCGACGGCGTACCTCCACCAAAATATATTGTTTTAATTTGAGTATCGTTCAAAAAACCTTTTTGCTCAATAATCTCACGCTCCATTGCCTCCAGCGTTGGCTGAAGGTGTTGCAACTTGACACTTTTAAAGAAGTCACAATATCCACATAATCGCTTGCAAAATGGAATATGGAGATAGATTGCCGACATTTATTTAAATAGTTTTTTTATATTATCCCTATAAAATATAGGTATACTACCCCACTGTATCAAATGGCAGCTGTCGACTAAAACTTTCACGGCACGAAATTGTAGTCTCGGAACGAATAACTCCAAGAGGCTTTAATTGATTTTGAATAATTCTTAGAAGGTGACTATTGCTTCGAGCATAAATTTTAACCAACAAGTCAAACATACCCAAAGTGTGATAACACTCCACAACCTCAGGAATAAGTTTAATCTTCTCCTCGATCTCCGAAATTCTGCTCGCTTGATCGAAACTAAGACTAACATACGCACATGTATCAAAACCTACCCTGGTCATATCCAAAGTAAATTGCGAACCTGTTATTATCTTGTAGGTTGTCATTCTCTGCACTCGTTGATGCACCGCAGCACCCGAGACGTTACACAGACGAGCAACCTCCAAAAATGATATTCGAGAATTATTAGCAATATATTGTAATATCTTCAAATCTAACTCATCAATCTTATACTCTTCCATTTTTTGCTTCTATATTGTTTTTCACCACAAAAATAGTAAAAATATCATATTTACAAAATAAAATATAAAAAAATATTAATCTTATAGCAATCTAAGAAAATTTTGAGAGAATATAAATTAGAAAAAAAATTTAATAAATCTCTAAATAATAATGTAGCCAGAACAAATACATAGTCAATATCTTTGCAATGTGGTAAAAACATAAGTACTTTAGTTTCTTTTGAGTGTCGACTCTCAAAAACGTTCTTTTAAATTCTTATTAATTACTTTTTTATCCAGTTGAGATAATTTAATCAGCAAACTTTTGCTATCTTTGCAATACTGACTAAAATATAGCCAGAAGAGCAAAACTACAGTAAAAGGGCATGATACTTATAAATTCTCAACTTTTGAAGATTGCACGAGACAAAGTGCAGGAGATGATAAACAAACGAATCTCGATATATCGAGCAGTTAATCCTCAAATTAAGCTAATTGAGCTTAATAGAGGTGATGTCATTCGCCCTTTAGCTGCGCCAGTAATTGAATCTATGGGTAAAGCCTTAGAGGAGTTCTCAACAACGGAAACATTTCAAGGTCGTGGCCCAAACGAAGGTTATCAATTTCTGCGTGATGCTATCATAAAACATGATTTCAAAACTCGCAAGATAAAGGTCGATAGCAGTGAGATATTTATTAATAGCGGAACAAAATCGGAGCTAGCAGCCATTGGCGATATTTTTTGCAATGACAATAGAATTGCGGTTACTGATCCCATTTATCAAACCTATCTCGAAGCTAACGTAATATCGAACCGAGCAGGAGCGGAGGATGAAACAGGTCACTGGAGTCACCTCATATATATGAACTGTCTGAAAGATAACGATTTCATGCCCGAAATGCTTACGGAGATCCCCGAGGTGATCTATCTATGTTATCCTAACGATCCAACAGGTTGTACAATGAGTCGTGAAACTTTGGAAACATGGGTACAATATGCCATTGAGAATAACCTATTAATTATTTTCGATGCTACGTACGAGGCATTTATAACCGAAGCGGATATTCCTCACAGCATCTATGAGATTAAAGGAGCCAAACGTTGCGCAATTGAACTTCGAAGTTATTCGAAGAGTGCAGGTTTTACAGGTCTACATTGCGGTTATACGGTAATCCCAAAAGAGCTAAACGGATTTTCGTTTATTGCCAATAAAGGAGCCAACCTCAATGAGCTATGGAGACGACGACAAGAGATCAAAAATTATACTCCCTCGTATATCGTTCAACGTGGAGCCGAATCACTCTACACCGCAGCAGGTCAAAAGAGCATTCGTGAGAATGTTGACTACTACATGCACAATGCGACACTTTTACGCTCAGCACTTCAAAACACTAGACTTAATTTCTGGGGTGGAGTTAACTCGCCATTTATTTGGGTTGAGTCACCCTTTGAAACTTCATGGCAACTTTTCGACAAGTTGCTTAACGAATGTAATATCCTTTCGTCACCAGGCGAAAGATTTGGCCCCGCAGGTAAGGGCTTTATTAGATTAAGTGCTTTCGCCGATCAAGCTCAGGTAACAGTTGCTGCCAGCAGATTAATAGATCTCGACATTTAATCACCACTTAACCACAACAACATTTTTTTTAGTTTAGGAGACTCTCAAAAGGAGTATCTCCCTAATTGCTATGTATATATTAACCATTTAAATTTAATACAATTATGAAAAGTTTAAAAGTTACATTTGGCCTTTTGGCCATGGCGCTTTGCGCATTTACAACTTCAGTTTCAGCACAAGTAACATTGAGTGGTGGTGCAGATTTTGTTAGCTCATACATTTGGCGTGGTGCATACTGCGCAGGAGCTAGCGTTCAGCCTTATGCAGAGGTTGCAGCAGGTAACTTTGCAGTAGGAGTTTGGGGCAGCACAGGTCTTGAAGAGTCTGTAGGTGCTAAAGAGGTTGACTACTACGTATCATACTCAACAGGCGGATTCTCAGCATTAATCACCGACTACTGGTGTGGAATTGAGGGTGGCACATATGGCCAAGGTCACGTATATGAGGCTTCAGTCGGATATACTTTTGGCGACAGCTTCCCACTTTCGATCTCTTTTAATATGAACTTTGCAGGTGATGATGATAACTCGTCATATATCGCTCTTGATTACCCAATCGACATCAACGGTGTTGGCCTTGATCTAGGTGTTGGTATCACTCCAGCGGCAGGTGCTTATGCAGATGATTTCAACGTATGTTCAGTATCGGCTAGAGTATCTAAAGCGTTAACTATCACAGATAGCTTCGAGCTTCCAGTTTTTGTTGATGCAATTGCTAATCCAGCATCAAAGCAAGCATACCTTTTGGGTGGTTTCTCTTTGAGTTTCTAAACACGAATAAATAATTAATTTGCAATAAAAATGAAAAAAATTGAAGCAATTATCCGCAAAACTAAATTTGAGGATGTGCGTGAAGCATTGGTCGAAGAGGGAATCGAATGGTTCTCATACACAGATGTACGTGGTGTAGGTAAATCACGCCAAGAGAGAATCTACCGTGGTGTAGTATACGATACAAGCTACATCGAGCGTATCCAAATTGAGATTGTACTTAGCGACGAGAGTGTTAAACCAGTTGTAGGTGCAATAGCTAACGCAGCTCACACAGGTGAGATTGGTGATGGACGCATCTTTGTCTACCCAGTTGAGGAGGCACACCGTATTCGCTTGGGTGCGAGCTACGATGAGACACAATATGTTGAAGTTAGAGAGAAAAAAACTAAATAATTATGGAAGAGACAACAATGACAATTGCAGAATTAGCTGCATCATTAGATACTGTATGGATGTTGATAGCAGCAATGCTTGTGTTTATCATGCAAGCGGGTTTTGCGCTGGTTGAGTCGGGTTTTGCTCGCTCTAAGAATACAGCAAATATTTTGATGAAGAACGTATTGGACTTCTCTGTAGGTTCAATTATGTATTGGTTCGTCGGTTACTGCCTGATGTATGGTGGTGGAATCTTCTGCCTAGAGCTTCTAGGAGCCGAATTCGACGGCACATCAATCGCTCCAGCGGCAGACCTAGCTTTCCAAACAATGTTCTGCGCAACAGCAGCAACAATCGTATCTGGAGCAATCGCTGAGCGTACTAAATTTAGCTCTTACCTAATCTACTCTGTAGTGATCTTCGCTTTGATCTACCCTATCTCGGGTCACTGGTCATGGGGTGGTGGTTGGTTATCTGAGCTTGGTTTCAATGACTTCGCAGGTTCAGCTATCGTACACTCTCTTGGTGGTTGGTTAGCTCTTATGGGTGCTTGGGTTGTAGGTCCACGTTTAGGTAAATATCGTAACGGTAAAGCTGTAGCGATCCCAGGACACAACCTTACAATGGCAGCTCTAGGTGTATTCCTTCTTTGGTTCGGATGGTTCGGTTTCAACCCAGGATCACAGCTTGCAGCAGCAGGTGCTGAGAATGCAAAAGGTATCGCCGACACATTCCTGACAACAAACATCGCAGCAGCAGCAGGTGGAGTATTCGCTTTGATCGTTGCTTGGATCAAATATGGCAAACCATCTTTAAGTTTAACCCTCAATGGTGTTTTGGCAGGTTTGGTAGGTATCACAGCTGGTTGTAACCTTGTATCTCCAGCGGGAGCTCTTGCAATCGGTGCAATCTGTGGAGTTACAATGATCTTCGCAGTAGAGTTCTTCGATAATATTCTTAAAATCGACGATCCAGTAGGTGCAATCTCTGTACACGGTGTTTGTGGTACTTTAGGTACTATCCTTACAGGTGTATTCGCAACAGAGGCAGGTCTTGTTGCAGGTGAGGTTTCATTCTTCGGTGTACAATGTTTAGGTGCCGCAGCATACATGGCTTGGGGTCTTGCGACAGGATTTATCCTATTCAAGGGTATCGACCTTGTTAAGGGTATGAGAGTTGAGCCACGTATCGAGGAAGAGGGTCTTGACATCTACGAGCACGGTGAGAGTGCATACAACTAGGCTATAGGCAATTTTAGTTAAATAATTAGGGGGAGTTGGATAATATCGAAAGTGTTATCCAACTTTTTTTACTTCAATTATCTCCAAAAATGATGTGATTTTCAACAAAGAAAAGGATAAAAGAGGTGAAAATGAGAGACATTGAAGGGTAATAAAATAAAAAATAAAGAAAAATATAAAAATATTTTCCTTTTAAAGTGTAAGTAAAAGCAAAGAAAACCTAAAACTTATGCAGTATATAAGTCTCAGAACTTCAATATGTTCACAATTTGGCAAAAGATAAGATGGTAATATTTTTGTAATAAAGACTAAAACATTTGGTTTTAAAGCACTTTTTTACTTTCTTTGTAGAGGTTTTTAACAATTAACATTTTTTTTTATGACAGGTACAGTAAAATGGTTTGACAGCAAAAAGGGTTACGGATTCGTAACTAGCGAGAACGGCAAAGAGTATTTCGTTCACTTTTCTGGCATTCAATCAGAGGGATTTAAATCATTAGTAGAGAATCAAGCAGTAGAGTTTGAGCTTGCTAATGGAAACAAAGGTGAGCAGGCAGTTAATGTCCGCATTCTTTAATTTAAATCAGATGCTTATGGGTAGATATTTACTTTAATACTTCTTTAAGAGCGTTCTCCGTCTAGTTTATTAATAACCTAGACGGACTTTTTTTGCCACCTACGTTTGTTACGTTTCTTACGTTTAGGACTGCCCTCGTGGCGGGCAGCCACCAGGCACAGCCTGGACCTCAAAAACTATCGTTTTTGTCTTTGCCTTGCAGCGATTTGTTGTCGCTGCGCTCCTACGATATATAAAGAGCATTGATCTTTTGAAAGCGAGCTTTCAACAATCAATGCTCTTTATATATCTAATGACAACCTTTGGTTGTCATCAACAAATCTCTGAGGTACACACTTCAAGCAATTTTCGTATGAATACACAAAAAAAACACTTTTGAAATGAATTAATATTGCATATATATATTCATCTCAAAAGTGTTTTTGTGTATGATATGTGAGGTTGTCCTCGATTTGGGTTCAAACACCTGCAAGGTGTTTGATAAATTTTATGCTGGTTTATTTTGGACAAATTTATTTGATCCAAAATAAACCAGCATAAAATCTTAAAACTGAAAGTTTTAAGCCCAAAGCGCAACAAAAGTAAAGCTCCGCGGGGAGCACCCCGCTGCCGCCCCGCACAGGGGCAGTCCGAAGCGTAAGAAGGTGTATCAGTGGCTATAGTAGCTTGTGATATTGAGATACCTGTTGGCTTGGGTTATGCCAGCTATTTTTGCTTTGCGCAGGTATACATCTGCCTCTATATATCTTCCTTGGAGTACTAATAGGACTCCTGTTAGGAAATCTTTTTGGGGGCTTTCTGCAACTTTCTGTAGGTAGAATTCTGCGCTGTTCTTATCTTTCTCTATTAGGGCTACGCTTGCGGCGTTGAAGTTGGCTATTGGGTCGTTTGGGAATATCTCAACGGCCTTTAATATTATCTCGTTGTATTCGGCACTACCCTCTTTGTGACTACTTGCTAGAGCAAATAGTTCGCTGTGTGAAAGATTCGACGGCTTCTCTGCGTATATCTGACGTGATTGCTCTACGGTGAAAGGCTTCACTCGATAGCTAATCACATAATCTGTGCGTCTTAATATTTTGAACCATGTGTCTATAAACTCTGTGAAAAGTTCGGGCTGAACCTCTCTTAACTGAGCCTCTTTTTCATCTGGAGTTAATTCTTGATCTAAAACAATGCTCATCACTTGCTTCTTGCCATCGAATATGGTATCACTTAGAAGCGCTTCAAATCCTTCCCAATCTTCGGCTGTATGATTTATTTGATACATTGAGTCGTCGAAGTCATATAAATCTCCGATAAATTGCTTTACGGCTTGTGTTCTGCCGAGTGATAGGTTTCTGTTTATCTCTAAAGGACCCTCTGGTGAGGCGTAACCATGTAATGATATTGATTCAATCTCTACACTTGAATCTGAAAGGAGCAAATCTATACCGCCTGCAATATACTCCAATTCGGCGCTATTATCGCTGTATTCGGGATATATTGCCGTATCGCTTAATGGAAATTCGATGAGTGCTGTACCGCTATCATATCGCATCTTTTGCTGCTCCTCACTTGGTCTTTGGTATACCAATGGGGGCATCTTGTCGGGAGTATAATTTATATCGGCTACCGACGAAGCGCTGTATTCAATTGGGATTCCACAGCCACAACTAAGCTCATCGAGCTCCAATTTTGCACCATCCATCCACTCTTCGTATGGGATAGTTTGATAATAGCTGAGGATTTGGACTGTTCCGTTCTTTCTCTTTATAGACTCGGTTTCGGGGTCATGTTTGTAGTAGTCACGACGGAACATTATATGTTGTCTACGACCATTGATATAGATGTTGGGTAACTTCTGCTCGGCAAAGGAGGTGTTACTTACGATCGTTGGTGTTAGGACAATATTCTTATTTGACTTGACATCTCGGTCAATTTTGAGATTGAACGCCACAATTAGTTCATCTCTATATTTTAGAATTTTCACCTGCTGCACCAAAAGAGAGCCCTCTTTTTCGGCTGCATAAGATCCATTCACAATGCAGAGTAGAAGTAGAATGTATGCTATTTTGTATCTTGCTCTCATCGTGTGGTGGTATTAAAATAGATAAACAATATTTATTGAACATTTATTAGCGCCAAAATAGTGATGGTCTCCATCTCCTATTATCTCGGAACTTTTTATCGGAGTCTCATACTCCGTATATTTTAGATAGTTGTAACCTAAACCAACGCTAGCTTCAATATTCCAACTTCGGCCAAGCATCCAGCTGTAACCGTAGCTTACACCTCCTCCAGCAAGCCAGCCATCAAAACAGTGTTCTTCGACATCTGATGCAATTCCGAATGGATAGCTTTTACCTCCGACTTTATATTGACCGCCTTGGGTATATATTCCAAAAAATGAACCATTAAATTTTTGGCATGTCCACCATCTAAATTCTGACTGTGTTGACCAATATTTGTTAACGCTATCCTCACTTTCGCCCCATTGACGAATGGAGGTCGAGAGGTGAATAGATTTGGTGTCGTTCAATGCGTAACCTACTCCCAAATTTGCGGCACCATCAATTGCCGCAACAACATTAGTGTTGATAGATATATTTTGAGCCACAGCAGAGAGTGCCGATAGCATCAAAATCAGAGCTATGGAGTATAGTTTTTTCATTGATTCTATTTATTGCTTTCGAAGAATACTTTTAGGTTATGGTCTGCCTCCTCTGATCCTGCCTCTTTCGCAGCTTTCAGAAGGCGAACACCCTCGTAAATATTGCCAATCATCAACTCATAAACACCTCTACAGTTTTTATAGGCTAGAGTGTCGTGTGGAGCCATTTGTAGATATTTGCCTGCCGCTTGAATATCTCCCTGCTCGATAGCCATTGCCGCAGCGTTAAGATTCGCTGTTGGGTGCACTGGATATAGGTTTACGCTCAATTTGATAAGGTCATAGAATTTGCTCTTATCTTTAGAGCCGTAAACACCCGCTACCGAGTATAGCTCACGAAGTGAAAGGATATTTGGACTTGTCTCGGCCATAATCATCGCCTCCTCAAGACTGAATTTCATCTCTTTTTGGTTTCTTTCATCCACAAGGTCGATCTCTGGTGGGATGAAGCTACCTTTGTATTGAGCTATATGGCTTCCGCCTGTAGCTGTTGGTGGTGTTGCTGCACCTCCTCCTTGTGGACGGCTCGCTCTTGGTTGTGTGCCGACGCTTGTAGATGTTGTTGGTCGGTTGTTCTCTGTTGTGAAGCTACTACTCACGCTACACTCTGCAACCATATCATCACGTCCTAACGATAGGACATCGCCATCATATTTAAGAATCTCTTTCTTCACGTATAGAGCCGAGTTGCTCATCCATGGCTCAATTGCCACCGATGAATCAAACAAAATATCTCGCTCAATATCTTTAACCGAATAGATCACTTTGCCAGCCTCAACAGCTGCTCCACGTCTTAAGACCAAACTTCTTTCGTAAAGAGCTTGTTTTTTATTACCATTAATTTGGATCTGAACAAAAGGAGCATACCCGCTCCCCGCACCTCTAAGGTATGGAGTAAGTACAACAGCGTCTCTTGAGTCTAAGCCCTCAACTTCCACATGAAGATTCATTGAGACCTTCAACGAGTCGTTTGTAATTTTAAAGTCGACAGGCTTAACATCCACAACGACCTGTTGTGCATAAGAGGCTACATTTGCCAATACCAGTCCTAAGATGATTAATGGTTTTAATTTCATGATGGTTTTACTTAATTAAGTAGATGATGGATAAACCTACTTGCGTGAATCCTAAATAATTATATTTTGCCGCCTCTATAAATGCCGCATTAACAGTCTGTCCAAATACATCGTAATCAAAGTGTGTATAGCCCGTTGATATTGATGCCTCGAAATTTATTCTCGGTGAGATGATCCATTGATAGCCATATGTGATACCTGCTCCATATAACTCACCTTGGTATCTTCTATTGGCGATCTCAGAGGTTGGGTTCATTACGAATGGCAACATACCTCCGATATTGTAAGCTCCATAGTGAGCCTCAGCTCCGACAAACCAACCAGAAAAGGCAGTTTCACTCAACCAAAAACGATATTCAGGTTGAAAGAGGAGATGTTTCATCTTTTTGTTGTCGCTAAAGCACCATGGGTTGTAGTTAACCGAAAGACTTAAGGTTTGATTGTCGGCACAACGAAGTTCGCCTCCGAGATTCAATGTCGAGGTAGCATCATACAATAAATTACTCTTCACAGCAAAAGTTTGCCCCAAAGCAAAATGCGCATTACATAGGCAGAAACCAACGACGATAAGTTGGACTGCTCTTTTAAGAAGTACATTTATTGACACTATACCTTTCATAGTTCTTTTATAGATTTTGATAAGCGGGTTTCAAACAACAAAACGCCAAAAATTATTCAACAAACCTATTCTTTAGTTTTAAGTTGGGTTATTACAGCTTTCGCACAAGTTAATTAATATCTTCACCCTAAAAACGAGAATAAAAATATTAATTTATTTGCACATCAACAACTCTTCAAAAAAAAGAGTTTAATTTTGGGTAAAGGTACAAATAATATCATTATACTCCAAATGTAAATATCATTTTTTAACAGTAAAAAAACGAAAAAACTCTCTTTCCACCCATTATCTGAGCGGCAAGAGAGTTTTTGCATATTGGTTTACTCGATCAAGTAAAACCAAGCGACTTGAGGGGATTTAAGCAGGGTAAAATAATTATTGCTTCATCCACTCGGGCATTTCTGTACCTTTTAGGTAGTGATCGAAAAACTGAGACATCTTGGTTTGGAAGTCAAACTTATTTGGTGCTGTGGTTGGCCAGTGTGGCTCGTCATTATAGTTGAGCATCCATACTGGCTTCTCCAACCTGCGAAGTGCAACAAAGAACTCAATACCTTGCCACCAGGGCACATGACCATCGTGATCGTTGTGCATAATTAGGATTGGAGTGTTGACCTTATCCATAAAATAGATTGGTGAGTTTTCCGTATATCTCGATGGTGTCTCCCATGGTGAAGCTCCAATACGGCTTTGACCTCTTTCATATTGGAATGCACGGTTAAGTCCACTTGCCCAACGAATACCACCATAGGCACTAACCATATTTACAACAGGTGCTCCCGACTCCAATGCTGCGAACATATTGGTGCGAGTAGCTAGGTATGCAGTTTGGTAACCTCCCCAGCTGTGACCCTGTGCTCCAATGCTTGCAGGATCAACAAAACCCATCTCCAAGATCTTCGACACTCCAGGCATCAATGAGTTATAACAACTCTCACCTGGATAGCCATCGACATATTTAATATCTGGATTGAAGATCACATATCCATTGCTGGTATAATAATGATAATCAATAGACGAACGATGCACCTCTGGAACCCTATGAGTGTAAAGATTATCCGAATCCGTCTCATAGAAGTTACAGATCATTGGATATTGCTTATTTGGGTCGAAATTCTCAGGTTTAAATAGATTTCCTTGCAGGGTGTCACCATCCAATGAGATCCACGAAATTGGCTCAACACTACCCCAAATGAAGTCAGACTGCTGAGGGTTAACATCTGTCAACACCCTCTCCGAACGCTTAAAATCAATATCCGCAACATATAAATTGGGGAACTCTTGGAAATTCTCACGAGTGAAAATTATTGTGTTGCTATTTTTCGCCTTAACTGGTGTGCCATATCTATACTCTCCCATTGCAAGAGTTCGGATAACATTTGGTTTATTGAGGCTCATTGAGGCGTAACCGCTCTGCTTGCTCTTATTATTGAAAGCCTTCAGAAGCAGTTTCTCTTTACTCTCGAAACTCTTTTTCTCTCGGTCCAAGGTTACAACTCTATATGTAATATCGTTTTTGTAACCATCGGTAATACGCTTTGCAGATTGCTTACCCGATGGGTCAATTGCCCAAACATCATATTTATCATAAATATAAAAGAGCGCATCACCCTCGCTCCAACCTGCCGAGCCAAAGGCAACAGGAAGTGACGGAACATTTCTTGAACTATCATAAATTTCAATCTCATCTGGTCGCACAAGCGTAATAAATCTCTCGTCAGCCATAGAGTAAGCATTCCAAGTGCTGTCACATGTTTGATACCAATACAGATATTTTTCATCTGGCGAGACTCTAACAGACACATTTTTTCCTTTGAAAAGTTCTTTCATCTCCCCGCTTACAATATTTTTGATATATATATCACTGCGACGCTCACCAGTCCACATTGTCTCAACTCCATACGGAATTGATGTCTGCACAATTGCATAATCGCTATCGCCACTCTGAGAGAATAGCTGACTATCAGGCAATTCTAAAGATGTAATTTGTGAGAGTTCCGCTGTTGCTGTATTATAAACAACACTGTATGATTTTCTTATATCTTGGTTATAATCGACAATTTGTTGAGTTTTAAGTTTTGGCTCATTCCAAATCCAAACATCAACCTTTGGCTTGTTGCTCTCCAAAATTGTTGTGTCAGCAACAGGATATTTCGGAGAGATTCCAAAGAAAAGTCGATCTTTATTCTCAGCAAAACGAGGAGTGAAATTTTCATTTACAATCCAATCTTTCTCGATTGAGTCAATTTCGATTGAGGTTGCAACAGCTCCATTCCAATAAAAAATCTCATTGTCACAGCCACTTTTATCCTTTCCAGTTACAATATAGGCAGCTTGACCACTCTTTCCGACACTGAGTTTTCCACCCTTCTTGCTTTTATCAAGATCAATAGTTGATGCTTCCCTACCCTGAGCAAGATCAAAAATAACAATCTGAGAGAGTGAATCTTTAGCAAACCGACTAAAAATCAGATAAGGATCATTTTCAGAGAATCTATACTCAGAAACTAAGTCAAACTCCTCACCCGTTTTACCAAAATTGGTAATCGTCATTTTTTTATCCTCGCCCGTGCGATAAGCTAACCATTCGCTATTCTCCGTCGAGACCTTAACATCATAAAGAGAGTCGATAATTTGCTCTTCACCCTTTGCAATATTGTAAATCACCAACTGATTCATCGGCATTTTTTTAGCTTTAGCGAGCTTCATCGAATCGAGAGTCGCTTTCGGAGTAAATATTGTAGCCACGACAATATTTCCGCTCACCATCTTTGGAGCTTCGGCACACGCAAACTCCTTTATAAGTTCACCCTCAGTCGAGTAGATAGAAACTGAACTATCACCAACCCAAGGTTCAGTTTGAGTAACTACATAATTTCCATCATCGGAAATCATCTGCGAGGTAATCCGATTCCATTGCTGGACATCACCCCACTCTAGCGCCCTCTTTTGCGCTAAACAACTCAGTGAAAGAGCTGTCAGTGAGGTTAAAAGTAAAAGTTTTTTCATTTTTATGTTTTTTTTGATATGAGTTTTCTTAATTTATATTTTGTAATGATTTTTATATGGTTTATTCGGTTTTTCCATCCTTATTTCAGAGGAGGAGATGATAATTATGTAAATATTATTTGTACATTTGTCATACAATTAACTTTTGAACAAATATGGATTTTAACTTTATAGGACTTATTACAGCCGTTGTTACATTTTTAATTATAGGTCTTTTTCACCCTATAGTCATCAAAGCAGAGTATTATTTTGGAGTAAAATGTTGGTGGGCATTCCTGTTTGTAGGTATTTTAGTCCTTGCACTCTCTCTCTTGGTCACAAACTTTATCGTCTCGGTGATCCTTGGCGTTTTAGGCATCACATGTTTATGGTCGATAATCGAAATCTTCGAACAGAGAGAAAGAGTTAAAAAAGGTTGGTTCCCCGAAAATCCCAATAGAAAAAATTAAGGGGAGTTCTATTTTCTCCCTAATTTTAATTTTTGGTTAATAATTATCCATTTTTGATTTTGCAAAAGTGGGTTGTAGTAGCTCTACCACCTATTTTTGTAAAATCAAAAAGGGGTGGTTAGCAATCGAAAAGTATTTTAGGGAGAAATTAGAACTCCCCTTAACTTATGCGAATTAAGATTTGAGCACTGCTAAACCTTAATTCGCATAATTATTTTGCACACACCTATTTTTCAATAGTTGGCGGAGCTGGCGCAATATCATCAAGATTATCACTCCATAAATATTTATTTGTCTCCTTGGCAATTACTCCCGAAAGCAGAAGCAACGAGATAATATTTGGAACAGCCATAAGTGCATTCAAGCTATCGGCTAAATGCCACACAACATTGAGCTGCATCACCGAACCAAAATACAAAACTACAATCCACACAACTCGATAGGCCTTAATCCAACGTCTACCCCCAATATACTCGATACACTTCTCAGCATAATATGTCCAACCGAGAATCGTCGAAAAAGCAAAAGTAATAATTCCAACAGCCAAAATTGCAGTACCAACGTATGGAATCTTGCTAAATGCAGCATTTGTAAGCGCACCACCTGCCGAAGAGTCAATATCTGGATATGCAATAATACTGCTCACCAAAACCAATCCTGTCAAAGCACAAACCACAACAGTATCCCAAAAAGTTCCAGTCGACGAAACCAACGCTTGACGAACAGGATTACGAGTCTGAGCCGCCGCCGCAACAATCGGAGCAGAACCCAAACCCGACTCATTCGAGAATAGACCTCTAGCAATACCATAACGTGCCGCCATCAAAATTGTAGAACCGACAAAACCGCCACCTGCGGCATGAGGAGTAAATGCAGAGTTAAAAATCACAGAGAGCGTCTCACCCATATAAGACCAATTTAACCCAAGAATATAGATACAGCCAAAAATATATAATACCGCCATCACAGGTACCAATGCCGAGCAAACTTTCGAGATACCTTTAATGCCAAAGATAATCACAAGGGCAACCAATATCGCCATAATCGCTGCTGTGATATGAGTGTTAATTCCATAATTCTCATTTAAAAGCAGAGAGATAGAATTTGCCTGCACCGTATTACCAATACCAAATGCCGCCAAAGCCGTAAGCGCCGCAAAGACAACTCCAAGCCACTTCATCCCCAAGCCTCTTTCGAGAGCATACATTGGCCCTCCGAGCATTTCACCCTCGGGAGTCTGCACTCTATATTTAATAGCTAAAAGCCCCTCACCATATTTTGTAGCAATACCTAAAACTCCAGTAAGCCAACACCACAATACCGCACCTGGACCACCAAGAGCAACGGCCGTAGCCACTCCGATAATATTTCCTGTACCTAATGTTGCAGCTAGCGAAGTTGCTAAAGCGGCAAATTGACTTACATCACCCGACGCATCCTTATCTTTAGTGACCGAAAGACGCATTGCAGTTAATAACTTTCTTTGTGGCACCTTTAGGCGAATAGTAAGAAAAAGGTGTGTTCCAAGCAGGAGGACGATCATGCCCCAACCCCATAGCCAATTGCTGATATTGGCTAAAATTGTTTCGATTGTTTCCATGGCAAAATATTGTTAGATTTGCCACAAAGGTAGTAAAAAAGGTGAAAAATGATCTTTTTTTGTGTTCAAAAGCCTTAAATGGGCGAATAAAAATGCTTTTTTCGGCAAAACCTACTCAAAAAGCAGGAAATATTGAAAATTTAAGCAAAATGAAAAACTGAGTTTTTCAGCCCAGACTACCCGCTGTTAGGACAGCCATCAACATAAAAAAGCCAACTTCATTTACCGAACAACAGATCGTCGAACCAAGTGAAGTGAGCTAGTAACACCGATGGGAAGATCCTCTTTATAATGGCTTACAAAAATTAAACTCTTGTTTGCTCGACGACAAAAAGTTTCGACTATATCGAGTGCTCTACGTCGATTATGTGGATCGAGACCATGTAACGGTTCATCGAGAATTAACAACTCAGGATCCTTGACAAAGGCACGAGCTAGAAGCACCAATCGCTGCTCTCCGCTTGAAATACGTGTAAAATCAGAATCTCTCAGTGAGCCAATTCCAAATATATCCATCCAAAATTCGCAAATTGAGCTCTCTTCATCTTTCATGCGTTTATATAGTCCGATGGTGTCATGCAGACCACTTGCAACGATATTTATACAGGGTGCCGAGGTGCAATATGCTCGGTGCATCTCGGGGCTGACGTAGCCAATATGTCGCTTAATATCCCAAATACTCTCACCCGAGCCTCGCTTGCGACCAAATAGTTTAAGATCACAGGCGTATCCTTGCGGTATATCGGCACAAATTAAGCTGAGCAGAGTCGATTTACCTGCTCCATTCTCTCCGCTAAGGGCACACTGTTCACCTTGTTGCATCTGCCATGTGAGATCTTTAAGGATTGTGTGTTCTCCGTAGCTAATCGAGATATTATTGAGTTCGATGATATTTTTCGAGGTGTGGTTTGACTCTATTGTGGGAAGTGCAAGTATACGCTCTTCATCTTGCTTTGAGAGCACTTTTTCAGGGGCTGGAGGAAGAGTTTTTATATAATCGGTGCTTAAAACTTTCTCTTGGCAGGCTCCATTATTAATAGGTATTACATGAGTAATAAACGATGGAATATCGGCGCTATTCGAAAGAACTAAAATCACCTGCAAGGCGGTTTCCCGAGTAAGCATATCAAGCAGTTCTCGCAGCTGCTGACGAGTGTTAACATCGAGACCAATAAATGGATCCTCCAAGATTAATATTTTTGGATCATCGAGCAAAGCTCGGGTAAGTTGAAACTTTCTCAATTCACCTGAACTTAAAAGAATCATCTCTTTGGAGAGCATTGCATCGAGATTAAAGAGCGTGAAGAGCGTTTTGCGTAGCTCCTCGCTAGCTGATTTTGGGAGCATATCACATACCTTAGGTTGATCTTCTCTATCGAAACTATTCCAACGCTGTTGATGATAATAACTTTTATCGGCTGTGCCGTATGAATCTCGAAATGCAAGATAGCGGACATTCTCCGAGACCTTTTGTGAACACCCCTCTCCAAAATTATATTTTACGCCCAACCCTTTCAATGGTATTGCACCCATGATAGCTCCAATTATAACACTTTTTCCCGAGCCATTGCGGCCAACGATTGCCGTCTGCTCACCTGCGCAAATTGATATATTTATAGGTTCGATTAATTTATATTGTGGTTGACGAGCCTCACCGTTTATAATTTCTATAATCTTATTCATATATTTATTGGGTCGTAATTTATTATAGGGGAGTTCTATTTTCTCCCTAATTTTAATTTTTGGTTAATAATTATCCATTTTTGATTTTGCAAAAGTGGATTGTAGTAGCTCTACCACCTATTTTTGTAAAATCAAAAAGGGGTGGTTAGTAATCGAAAAGTATTTTAGGGAGAAATTAGAACTCCCCTATAATTTTACTGATAACTTTTTTGTTTCGAGTGCTCAAAGTTACAACAATAATTGGGGATAAGCATGATTTTTCAACTATTTATAATCTATAATCTTTTTCATCTTCGAGATTTACAAAGCAAATACCATTAATTTCAATACTAAAGGGGAGTTCTATTTTCTCCCTAATTTTAATTTTTGGTTAATAATTACCCATTTTTGATTTTGCAAAAGTGGGTTGTAGTAGCTCTACCACCGATTTTTGTAAAATAAAAAAGGGGTGGTTAGTAATCGAAAAGTATTTTAGGGAGAAATTAGAACTCCCCTAAACATCATCATACTGACTATAATTTTATTTCACACCTCGTCCCCCTGACGTGAGATTTAAAAAAACGGCTTATATCGCCTAAAAATAGCCAATATAGCTAAGTTTAAAGAGAAAAATATGCAATTTTAGAAAATATATTTATTTAAAATTGTGTAAAATCAAAAATATGGCTATATTTGTTCGTTAAAAATGTTTAAAAAAGAGATGCTAACTGAAGAGCAAAATAATGATGAGTTGAAGGGACGTATTATCCCTATCAACATTGAAGAGCAGATGAAGTCGGCCTATATTGATTATTCAATGTCGGTTATTGTTTCACGAGCTCTACCTGACGTGCGTGATGGATTGAAGCCAGTTCACCGCCGTATACTTTTTGATATGAATTCTGAGTTGAATTTATATTCTGATAAACCTCACCGTAAATCTGCCCGTATCGTCGGAGACGTTCTCGGTAAGTTCCACCCTCACGGAGATACATCGGTTTACGATGCAATGGTGCGTATGGCTCAAGATTGGTCGATGCGTTACCCTTTGGTTGATGGTCAAGGTAACTTCGGTTCGATGGATGGTGATTCACCTGCTGCAATGCGTTACACTGAGGCACGTATGCAGAAGATCACCGATGAGGTACTTGCCGACATTGACAAAGAGACCATTGATTGGACTCTAAACTTCGATGATACCCTCCAAGAGCCAACAGTTCTACCAACAAAGGTACCTTTGTTGCTTGTAAATGGAGCGAGTGGTATCGCTGTAGGTATGGCAACAAATATGGCTCCACACAATCTTACCGAGGTGATCGACGCATGTTGTGCGTATATCGACAATCCAGAGGTGGAGTGCGAGGAGTTATTACAATATGTTAAAGCTCCAGATTTCCCAACGGGAGGTTTGATTTATGGTTACGAGGGTGTTAAAGAGGCTCTTCTTACAGGTCGTGGACGTGTTATTATGCGTGCAAAATCCGAAATTGAGTATACAGCATCAGGTCGTGAGTGTATCGTAATTACCGAAATTCCTTATATGGTCAACAAGGCGGACATGATTAAGAAGATCGCCGACATGATTAATGAGAAGAAGCTAGAGGGAATTTCATATATCAACGATGAGAGTGACCGTAGCGGTATGCGTATCGTGGTTATCTTGAAGAGTGATGCAGTTTCGAGCGTGGTTCTTAACACCTTGTTCAAAAACTCACAACTTCAAACTTCGTTTGCGGTAAATAATATTGCTCTTGTAAATGGTCGTCCGAAGATGTTGAATCTTCGTGATATGATTCACTATTTTATTGAGCACCGTCACGATGTTGTTATTCGTCGTACTCGCTTCGATTTGCGTAAAGCCGAAGAGCGTATACATATTGTCAAAGGATTGCTTATCGCTCAAGATAATATCGACGAGGTTATCCGCCTGATTCGTGCAGCGAAAAATCCTGAGGAGGCTCGTAACAGCCTTATCGAGCGTTTTGGACTCAGCGAGTTGCAAGCAGCAGCAATCATAGAGATGCGTTTACGTGCATTGACTGGTCTGGAGCACGACAAACTTACAGCTGAGCATGATGAATTAGCTCGCCAAATTGCATATTTTAACGATGTTCTTTCAAACAAAGAGCTTCAAATGTCAATCATCAAAGATGAATTGGTTGATATTCGTGCAAAATATGGTGACAAGCGTCGTTCAGAGATCATCTACTCTTCGGAGGAGTTCAACCCAGAGGATTTCTACGCTAACGACGATATGGTTATCACAATCTCACACATGGGTTACATCAAGCGCACCCCACTTGCAGAGTACCGCACACAAAACCGTGGAGGTGTTGGAGCTAAGGGTAGCGCAACTCGTAACGAGGACTTTATCGAGCATATCTACGTGGCAACAATGCACAATACAATGCTTTTCTTTACCGAAAAAGGTCGTTGCTACTGGTTGAAAGTATACGAAATTCCAGAGGGAGGTCGTGCATCAAAGGGTCGTGCAATTCAAAATGTTATCCAAATTGAACCAGACGATAAGATCCGAGCATATATCAACGTTAAGAAACTCACAGACGAAGAGTATGTTAACTCGAACTATATTATAATGTGTACCAAAGATGGTACCATCAAAAAGACTAAACTAGAGGCCTACTCTCGTCCACGTCAAAGCGGTGTGAATGCAATTGTTATCCGTGAGGGAGATGAACTTATCGACGCAACACTTACTTCAGGCTCTGCCGAGGTGATGATTGCCGCTCGTGGAGGTAAAGCAATCCGCTTCAATGAGCAGACAGTTCGCTCGATTGGCCGTGTGGGAGCTGGTGTGCGAGGTATTTCACTCGAAGAGGGTGACGAGGTTATCGGCATGATCTGCATCGAACCTGAATCAACTCAAGATGTTTTGGTATTGAGCGAGAATGGTTACGGAAAACGTACAGACCTTGATGAATATCGCATCACAAACCGTGGCGGTAAGGGTGTTAAGACAATCAACGTTACCGAAAAAACTGGAAAGTTGATCTCAATTCAAGCGGTAACAGATGAGAATGACCTTATGATTATCAACCGCTCAGGACTTACAATCCGCACCTCAGTAGAGCAAATTCGTGTTGCAGGTCGTGCGACACAAGGAGTTCGAATAATCAACCTTCGCGAGGGTGATGCAATTGCTTCGGTGATGGCAGTACCAAAGAGTGAAGAGGAGGAGGAGATTTCAGTTGTGACAACTGAGGCTACAGAGGTAACTGAAGTAGTTGTGGAGTCTGAAGCTACAGCAAATACCACAGAGACAACGGAGGCTCAAGAGTAAAGGAAACCAGAAATTTTTAAATTAAAATTAATATGAAGAAAATTATTATGATGATTGCGGCAGTGTTGATGTTATCAGCACCTGCAACAATGGCTCAGAAAATTAATGAAGAGTCTATCAAGGCAAAATTGACAAAGAGCGATGCTGCTATTCAAAATGAGAAGAAAGCAACAAAAGCCGCAACATGGATTAGCCGTGGTGATGACTACATGTCAGCACTTCAAGCTCCAACAGAGACTCTATTCTCAGGAATGGAGTTAGCGATGCTTAAGATCGCTAATGGTGAGCCAAAATCTGTAACAACTAAGAACATCAAAGATGTTGACTATGAGGTTTTAGTATACCCATACGTCACAGTTTACACCTATGGTGGACGTGTTGCTGGTTGGGAGACTACAAAAGAGATCTACCCTGGTGCAGAGAAAGTTGCTTTAGATGCTTATGCTAAGGCTTTCGAGCTTGATGCAGCACAGGCGGCCAAAGCAAAGGCTGGTATTGATAAGTATATCAACCACTTCGCTCAAGTTGGTGATGTTTCAAACGCACTTTCTAACTACGAAGCAGCTGGTAAAGCATATCTTGCAGTATACGACGCTCAAATTCTTCCTGCATACAACGATGGTAACTCAACAATGCTATACTACGCAGGTTACATGTTCACAATTGCAGCAAACGAGGAGCCTACACTTTACGCTAACGGTGCTGAAGCATTCAGAAGAGCTATCGACGCAGGTTACGTTGAGACTGAGAAGGCTGATGCTGACACAGAGGAGTCTGATAAAGGTAACATCTTCTACTATCAATATCACTGCTATTATGGTCAAAAAGATGCTGACGCTTCAAACGTCATGAAGGCTAAAGAGACTCTTGTAAAAGGTGTTGAGGCCTTCCCTAGAAACCAAAGAATCATCGACGCTCTAGCTCAACTTTACACAACTGAGGAGGGTGTAGGTGATCCAAATGAGTTGGTTGCAATGATCGACAATGCAATCTCTTCAGATCCTAACAACTCTGATCTATGGTATTCTCGTGGTCGTGTATACTTCTCTCTTAAGGATTATGATAACTCAATCGCTTCATTCACAAAGGTTACAGAGTTAGCTCCAAATCTATATGATGGTCACTTCTATCTAGGTTTGTTCTACATCTATAAAGGTGATGAGGTGAACGACAAGATCGCAAACGCAACATATACAGAGAATGCAGCTTACAACAAGGATATTGAGGCACTAAATGCGGTATACGCTTCAGCAATTCCAATCTTGGAGCGTGCACACGAGCTTAAACCAGATGATCTTTCACCTGTAGAGTATCTTAAGTCTCTATGCTTCCGCCTACGTGACAACGAGGCTATCATGGCTAAGTACACAAAGTACAACGACCTATTCAACGAGATGAAAGCTAACAACTAATGCTTAAGGAGCTGAGGACACTTTAGGACGTTTGAGACGTTGAGGTCTGCCCTAACAGCGGGCGGCCGCCAGGCATCGCCTGGACCCAAAAACTTCGTTTTTGACTTTGTCTTGCGCTGAATTGTTGTCGCTTCGCTCCTACGATATGAAAAGAGCATTGACCTTATGAAAGTAAACTTTCAACGGTCAATGCTCTTTTCATATCTAATGACAACTTCGTTGTCATCAACAATTCATCGAGTTATACATGCGTTAATAGGTGAAAAACGAAGTTTTTCTGTCCAGACTATGTCTGGTGCCCGTGCGGCACGAGCACAGTCCCAAACGAGAAAAGGCTCGTCGCCCTCCCTCATAAAAAGAACTTTTTCGCAAGAAAAAGTTCGCTGAGGGCGAGCAATTCGAAGAATTGCATAACATGAAATTTTTATATTGGTATATTGTCACATTAATGATAACATATCGTGCATGAACCTCGGGCTGTTGTGATTTTAAAACCGCAGGTTTTAATAAAAATGGAGAATAAAGTTAGGGGCGAGAGTTTACTCTCGAATCTAACTTTATTCTCCATTTTTACTATAATCGGCACGATTATAATAGAATCACAACAGACCGCAAGACAAAGACAAAAACGATAGTTTTTGAGTCCAGGCTGTGCCTGGCGGCCGCCCGCTGTTAGGGCAGACCTCAACGCCCCAAGCGATAGGCCTATTTTGCAGCCTCGTCGATACGTTTGATAACTTTACCGTAGACAATAAGTGCCACGGCTGAAACGAGTGCGATTGCTGCGAAATAATACCATATATAATGAGCATGTGACGCTGCTTGAGCCCATTGCTCGTGTGTTGCGAACTCTGTTGGCTCGGGGCAATATTTACTTAACAAATATCCCGAAAGTCCAAAACCTAGAATCGAAGATAGGAATGAGTGCAGGTGGCTAAATCCTAGATACATACCCTCCTCACCTTTTGGTGCTTGGAGTGAGAAAAACTCAAGGAATCGAGGTGAGATAAAAGTCTCTGCCAAACCTTGGAACATAATACCTACAATCATCATAAATGCTACAGGATGTAATCCAATAATATTTACCGATGGATCAAGTAGATTTCCCGAGGCCATACATAGAGCCGATATTGGCATGATAAACATACCTATAGTCATTGACTTAAGCGCAGTACTTTTGCTCATAAGCTGAGTCACGAAATTCACCGTTAACACAACTACTAGAGGGTTAACATTAGCATACCACGATGGCGCAGAGCTCTCACCAGCTAGGCGAAGCACATACTTCGGCATTGTAGCGTAAAGTTGGTGCTGTACCATCCAGAAACCTGTGATAATCAAAATAAGAGTGATTAGACGACCATTTGTACAGATCTTAATCAACGCCTGCCAGATCTGAGCAAAACTCTTACCCTCACCTTTTGTTTGAGTGCTCTTGTAGAAGAAGAATATCGCAATCAGAGCAAGGAAAGTCATTGCTGCCGAGAAGTAGTTCAGAGTGATGAAACCCTCATTTCCCAAAGCATCACGTAGAGGTTTCACAATAGTCTTACCCGAGAATGCTCCGACATTAACCATGGCGTAGAAAATTGAGAATCCTTTAGCACGATTTTCTGCTGTTGTCTCCTTGGCTACGGTACCTGTGATAACACTCTTAATGAATGAGCCTCCGAGGATGATAAGAACCATAACTGGGATAATTCCGTAACGCAATCCGCTGTCGAGGAGTCCCGTAAATTTAGTCACCTCACCATACTCAACCAATCCTGTAGATTCAAGATATGTAGGATAAACGGCTAGTCCCAAGTAACCTACGGTCAACAATCCGAAAGCTAAAAGCATAGCTGTACGGAATCCGATTTTATCGGCTAGTGCTCCCGCAAATGTTGGTAAGAAATATAGCAATGCCGAGAATCCACCAGCAATTGCAGCCGATTCAATATCATTGAATCCAATGATGCGGCTAAGGTATAGAGTAATTACAACGAACACTCCATAGTAAGCAGCTCTTTCAAGTAGCTCCACACTCGTGGCTACCCAAAATGCCTTACTAAATTTAATTTTTACTTTTTCACTCATTCTTTTTGTGGTTTTTGGTTATAATTTAGTCACAAAGATACTAAATTATACGAATTATTACAATAGAATGTGTGTTGTGCAGGAAATATAGGGAAGTTCTTATAAATACACAAAGGGCACCCACGATGGATGCCCTTTGTATTAGTATAGGATTACCCTATTTCTAATAACATAAATTACTTCTTACCAAAGAACTCTTTGATGTCATTGTTGTGAACGATACCCTCTTTAAAGGTGTATGCTCCAGTCTTGTCAGACTTAACCATTTTGATGCACTTTGTAAACTGTTTACCTGCACCTGTTTTTAGTGTTGCAACTACTTTCTTTGCCATAACTCGCTAAAATTATTTAATCTCACGGTGTAAAGTTACCTTCTTCAAGAATGGATTGTACTTCTTACGCTCCAAACGATCAGGTGTGTTTTTTTTGTTTTTTGTTGTGATGTAACGAGACATTCCCGCAACGCCACTCTCTCTTTGTTCAGTACACTCTAGGATAACCTGAACTCTGTTACCTTTTTTTGCCATCTTTTACCTCTAATTTAGTAAACTTTCTTTGGTGCAACTGCCTCACGAAGTGCTACAGCTAGACCCTTTTTGTTGATTGTTTTCATTCCGGCAGCTGTCACTTTTAATGTGATCCAGCGACCCTCTTCTTCAGACCAGAAACGTTTTGTCTTTAAGTTAGGACTGAACGTACGTTTGGTCTTGTGGTGTGAGTGAGAAACGTTGTTGCCCACCATTACCGCTTTACCTGTAATTTCACAAACTTTCATTGTACTTAAAATATTTTTATTTTTACCCCATAAAGGGAGCGCAAATATAAGTATAATTTTTCATTCCGCAATGAACTTTGTTTAAATATTGAGACATACAGATGAAAACAACTCTCTTACTGCCCTAACAGCGGGCGGCCGCCAGGCTCAGCCTGGACTCAAAAACTATCGTTTTTGTCTTTGTCTTGCGCCGAATTGTGGTCGATGCGCTCCTACGATATGATTAAAGCATCAACCTTTTGAAAGTGAACTTTCAACGGCCAATGCTTTAATCATATCTAATGACAACTAAAGTTGTCATCTACAATTCATCGAGGTTAGCTTCTTGTAAACTAATCGGTTATTTTGATATTGAAAACTCTTTATAGAGCAAGGAAATCGCTGTTGCTGTTGCTCGACCGATGATTTGTGAACGAGCTGAACCGCAATCTATTTTCAAAGCGTAGGCCTTTTCGGGGGTTGCTATACCGAACCAAACTGTGCCTATTGGTTTCTCCTCTGTGCCGCCTGTGGGGCCTGCAATGCCTGTTGTCGAGATTGCATAGTCGGCATTCGCTACCCGCTGAACTCCTCTTGCCATTTCGATTGCTACCTGCTCACTTACTGCTCCGTATTCAAGCAGAGAGGCGTGATTTACACCTAAAATATTCTCTTTAGCCTCATTGCTGTAGCTGACTACACCACATTCGAAATATGCCGAAGCTCCCGCCATTGCGGTGAATTTTGCAGCTATGGCTCCTCCCGTACAGCTCTCGGCTATGGCTAGCTTTTCACCACTGCGGATAAGTTTTTCGTGTATAAGTTGTTCTATTGCTGCCGATTCGTAGCCTACAACATATTCGGGGATTATCTTTTCGAGTGCTGTGAAGGCTTCATTAATCTCTTCTCTTACGTCACTACTCTCGATCTCGTAGGCCGAAAGACGTAGGCGTACTCGTCCAAAGCTGGGAAGATAGGCTAATTTTATATAGTCGGGTAGAGCATCCTCCCACGCCTCGATAGTTTCGGCCAAAATAGACTCTGCAAGTCCCGAGGTAATCATTGTTCGGTGGACATTTTCACGCAGGGTGAAGTGTGATTTTAGGCGTGGAGTAACCTCCGTTTTCATTAGTTGCTCCATCTCGAATGGGACTCCAGGAAGTGAGATCAGAATGTGACCATCTCTTTCGAACCACATTCCAGGTGCTGTTCCGTGGGCGTTGAATATTGGTGTGCAGGCTTCGGGGAGCATTGCTTGGCTTTTGTTGAGCGCATTGAACTCGATGCCTCGTTTGGCTAATATTCCGCTGATGTGTTCACTAACTTCGGGGTGGAAAATCATCTGCGAGTTGAAGATTGAGGCTAGCGTAATTTTGGTAATATCATCTTTGGTCGGCCCCAAGCCTCCTGTGACAATGACAAGATCGTGACTCGATAGAGCCTCATTTAGTGTTGTGCTGATTTGTTGTGCGGAGTCGCCAATTGATATTTTATCTTCGATTCTAAATCCGATGTCACTCAGAGATTTAGATATAAATGCAGAGTTTGTGTCGACGATCTGACCTATCAGGATTTCGTCGCCAATTGTGATGATTGAAGCGTTCATATTATCTTTCTTTTATTGCGCCTATTTGCTTATTACCGTGTCTGTTCGCTACCTGCGATAAGCGATTGGCATATATTTTTTGCTATTGAGGGACCTTCATAAATAAAGCCTGTATATAGTTGCACTAGGGAGGCTCCTGCATCCAACATCTCCTTGACATCTTCGGGGGTTGACATTCCGCCAACACCGATGATGGGGTATGCACCGTCGGTTTTCTCGTGGATATATTTTACAACTTCGATTGCTCGTTCCTTAAGTGGTGTACCACTGAGTCGACCTGTTCCGATCTTTGTTATTGATGCTTGTGAGGTTTCGAGATTATCTCGCATTCGGGTACCTGCCACAGCAACAACTCCATCAAGGGGGGTGTCGACCAAAACTTTTATAATCATGTCGATGACCTCGTTTGAGGTATCGGGAGATATTTTAACCATGATTGGTCGATAGTCGCTTTGTCCTCGGCGGAACTCAAAGAGTGGTGCTAGAGATGCTGCAAGGGTCTCAGCAGTGTAGCTCTTTGTGTCGAGAGCTGCATTGTCAGAGGTTATATTGACTGTGAAGTAGTCGGAATATTGGTATAGTGTGCGGAAACTCTTCAAGAAATCTTGCGCAGCAAATTTGGGGTTGGTGTTATTGCCAACTCCGATATTGCATCCGACAACTATATCGCTACGGTTTTTGCGGAGGTTTTCGATTGCATATTGCCAGCCTAAATTTGCGTGACCAATTCTATTGACTATGGCTTGGTCTTTGGTTAGGCGAAATACTCTAGGTCGGGGGTTACCATCTTGTTTTTCGGGAGTTATCGTGCCGATTTCAACGAAGCCGAAGCCGATTGAGGCAACTTCATTGATGATGTCGCCATTGCAATCAAAGCCTGCTGCAAGGCCGATGGGGTTTCGGAATTTTCGACCAAAAACCTCTCTCTCCAGCTGTGGGCTGTCAATGCGAAAGTTTGCCCGAAGCAACTTCTGACCATAGGGCAAGCCTCCAATAATGTGCAGTAGCCAGAGAGCTGTCGAGTGCGCATTGTCGATTGAGAGTCTGAAAAGCAGTGGTTTAATTATCTTCTTATACATCTTCTATCTTCACTTAAGATAATGCAAAGTTACAATAAAAATGGGAATTTCGATTATTATTTAATAAATTCAATAAAAAAAATTAACGATATAAACTTAACAATTTAAGCTCCCGAATGAAACTTAAGCAGTTGTAACCTCGGTGAATTGTTCATGGCAACTTTAGTTGCCATTAGAAATTTAAATAGTCCAAATTATTGAGAGTTTACTTTCAATAATTTGGACTATTTAAATTTCGCAGGAGCGAAGCGAAGAACAATTCGACGCAATACAGATAAGACAAAAACGGAGTTTTTGAGTCCAGACTTGTCTGGTCGCCGCCCGCGATGAGGGCAGTCTGCAACTAACGAAACATGAGAAGCGGTTATATCTGTTTTCGAAGTCGAGCCACGGGTATATCGAGCATTTCTCGGTATTTTGCCACTGTGCGGCGGGCTATGCGGTAACCTTTAGAATTCAGAATCTCCATGAGCACTTCATCCGTTAGCGGTTTTCGCTTATTCTCCTCATCTATACATTGCTGCAATATATTCTTTATCTCGTAGCTTGAAACCTCCTCTCCTGAGTCGGTCTGCATAGCCTCTGAGAAGAGCGACTTTAACAATATTATCCCAAACTGGGTCTGTACATATTTACTGTTCACCACTCGGGAGATGGTCGACACATCGAGCTCTGTGCGGTCGGCTATATCCTTTAATATCATCGGCCGTAGCTTACCCTTATCGCCATCTTCGAAATACTCTCGTTGATAGTCAAGTATCGCTTGCATTGTGCGCATGAGAGTATCATGACGTTGCTTTATGGCTGATATAAACCACTTTGCTGAATCTATCTTACTCTTGACAAATTGCAGAGCCTCTTTATCCTTCTCCTTTATTGCACCATCTGCACCAACCATATCTCGGATCATCTCCATATAGCGACGGTTCACCTTAACTTCGGGAATATTATACGAATTTAACGATAGGTCGAAAACTCCGTCGTTGTTGTCGAGAATAAAATCGGGTGTGATATAGGGTGTTGTATCTGTGCCCCCCTCATTATATAAATTCCCAGGCTTGGGTGAAAGTCGCTTTATCTCATCTATAGCATCACGAAAAGACTCTTCATCAATCTGTAGGCGTTGCATTAGTCGTTCGTAATGTTTCTTTACAAACTCTTCGTAATGCTGCGCTATGATCTTTCGAGCGAGTCGCTGAGAGCTATTTAAATGGTTAAACTGATCTATTTGAAGCAGCAGACACTCCTGCAAGTTACGTGCTCCGACTCCCGTAGGCTCCAACTCATGAATCACACCAAGTATACGCTCAAGCTCCAAGGCCGAAACATCTATACCAACGGTGAAAGCAATATCATCACTTATCGACTCCAAATCCCGACGCAAATACCCATCCTCGTCGATACTTCCCACCAGATAGTTCGCCAACTTAGACTCCCGCTCCGAGAGATTTTTGTAACCGAGCTGCTCCGAGAGGAACTCTTGCAAGGAGCGGCCATTAGTCATATAGACTGGTCGCTGCTTATCATCTTTTGAGTAGTTGTTGATTCTACTTTTATATGATGGGGTATCATCTTCCCGCAGATATTCATCCATCGAGAGTTGGCGTGGCTCGTCATCTTCACTTTGAGGTAGAGTTTCGTCGAGCACGACATTCTCCTCAATCTCTTGCTTGATACGCTGCTCCAACTGCATTGCGGGCAGTTCGAGCAGCTTTATCATCTGTATCTGCTGTGGAGATAATTTTTGTTGTAACGATAGTTGTTGCCTTTGGTTTATAGCCATACTCTTTATCTTTCAGAATTCGAGGTTAATCACTTAAAAATAGATGTTGCTCGCAAAGGGATCTATCCACCCTGCGTGATTCCGAACTCTCAAAAATTAAAGTTTGAGATTCCTAAAACTCTGCGTTCTTTGGTGTTCTAGGGAATGGGATCACATCACGGATGTTAGCCATACCAGTTACAAAGAGCAATAGGCGTTCGAATCCGAGTCCAAATCCAGAGTGTGGAGCAGATCCCCAACGACGTGTGTCGAGGTACCACCATACATCCTCCTCCTTCATGCCAAGCTCCAATATACGAGCAGAAAGTTTGCCAAAGTCTGCCTCTCGCTCTGAACCACCTATTATCTCGCCTATTTTTGGGAATAGGACATCCATAGCTCTTACGGTGCGACCATCCTCATTTTGCTTCATATAGAACGATTTGATCTCCTTAGGATAGTTAATCAAAATCACAGGTTTCTTAAAGTGCTCCTCAACGAGATAACGCTCATGCTCCGATTGAAGATCAGCGCCCCAATCAACTGGGAACTCGAACTTACGGCCAGAGGCTTTCAAAATCTCAATACCCTGAGTATAATCAAGACGAATGAACTCATTATCAACAACGAAGTTAAGACGCTCCAAAAGCTCCTTATCCCACATCTTGTTCATGAACGCTAAATCCTCAGCACAGTTATCCAAAGCGTAACGGATCAAATATTTTAGGAAATCTTCAGCAAGCTCCATATTATCCTCCAGGTCATAAAAAGCCATCTCAGGCTCAATCATCCAGAACTCCGCCAAGTGACGAGGAGTATTCGAATTCTCGGCACGGAATG
This sequence comes from Rikenellaceae bacterium, assembly GCA_044433665.1. Lineage (GTDB taxonomy): Bacteria > Bacteroidota > Bacteroidia > Bacteroidales > Rikenellaceae > Alistipes. Next base: position 16,899 of record JAWXTJ010000009.1, on the reverse strand, counting down.
TTGGGCCAAAAGTGTAAATCTGGCCCATCGACAATGCGCCCAACTCACCCTCTAATTGACCCGAAACTGTTAGGTTGCAAGCCTTGCCAAAGAAATCTTGAGCGTAATCAACCTTACCCTCTTCGGTAAGAGGTGGATTTCCAATCTCCAAAGTGGTCACATTGAACATCTGACCTGCACCCTCACAGTCCGAACCTGTGATAAGTGGCGTATGAAGATAGAAGAATTTACGCTCGTTGAAATATTGGTGAATAGCGAAAGCCATAGCGTGACGAATACGCAACACCGCACCGAAAGTATTGGTGCGAGGACGCAAATAGGCAATATCTCGAAGGAACTCCAACGAGTGACCTTTCTTTTGCAGCGGGTAAGTCTCAGGATCAGCCGTGCCATAGATCTCAACAGCCGAAGCCTGCACCTCGACACCCTGACCAGCACCCATCGAAGCGACCAAGGTACCATCCACACGGATACAAGCTCCCGTAGTGACACCCTTCAACTGCTCCTCCGAGATCTTCGCAAGATCGACCACAACCTGAATATTATTTTGACACGAGCCATCATTGAGAGCAATAAATGCTACATTTTTATTGCCTCGCTTGGTACGTACCCAACCTTTAACTACAACCTCCGTATCGGTTGCCTTAGAGCTCAAAAGCTCTGCAATTCTTGGACTTCTCATTATTTTATTCTTATTAATAAGGATAGTTCGATTATTTTAATAGTTTAGAATCACAAAGATATTAATTTTGCTCCTATATTGCAAAAAAATCTCGCAAACTCACGAAAATAACAGCTTTCTTATTGACTCCGTCGGGCGGAGATAGCACCTCCGCGGGTGCATTCTTTCCGCTGCGATGTTGGGCATTAAGTTTTTTCATGAAAAAACTTAATGATTTTAGGAGCCAAGAAGTTGCCGCAAATAAATTTGCACAACTCCTTGACTCCTAAAATTCATCAAATGCTTTCAGCATTTGAACCCAACTCGAAGTGAACGTTGCTGAAACCTCTCTATAATCAATGTAATTATAGGGGATTTATCAACTGAGCTAACTTAAGGAAAGTTATCAATCGAACTAGCTTAAGGAAAGTTCTCAACCGAGCTATTTAATAGAGTTTACTTATTGATCCAGTGTATTGCACTGAGCTATACCATGGATTATTTATCGTCAATGTAGCTCCGCCATATCGAGATGATATTTCAAGAGAAAATGTATAAGTCGAAGCCGAAAAAAGCGTCGAATCGAAAGTTACTATCCATCCGCCATCGGTCTGCTCAGTTGTATAATTCTGAACCGAAGAGAGCGTATAGTTCAAAATCACACTGTGAAATGGAGGCGTATAACCCTTGACATAAGGTATAAAAAGATCAATTGTACCATCCCAATAACCAACATTAAAATTGGGATTCGACAACATGTGCATTGATCCCGCTGGCTGACGCTGCATGGTTTGCGGATTAAATTGAAATGTGTGTGAGAGAACAATCGAATCAATCATCTTCTCGTAAGCTGCCTGCTTGTCGGCACGACGTTTTTCACGTACCTCTCGCTTCTCTTGCTTTGCAGTTAGCTTATTATCACTCTGACTCACCGCTACAGCTATAGCACAAAGGGTGACAGTGAAAAAAAATAGTAATCTCATTTTCATAGGCGTTGTTGCATAAAAGTTTATTCAACCATTATGCAACAACACTGCCAAAAATTTAATTGAAAAATTATGCGAACTAAGGTTTAAAATTTTAAACTTTAATTCGCATTAATTAATTTACATAAACATTAAAATTGAAAGAGATATTTTTCTTCCAATAATAGTTACGCTTGCAACGCCTCCCAAAGCATATCTTTTAAAGCGACAATATTTAGACCGACAATCGACGAGATGAAGATTGATGGAATACCCTCAGGCAATTCTGGCTTCATCTGCTCGATCAACTCATCATCCAACATATCACACTTTGTGATTGCCAAGAGGCGGCTCTTATCGAGTAGCTCGGGATTATATTGAGTCAACTCATTTAATAAAACTTTATACTCTTCGGCAATATTATCGCTATCCGCTGGAATCATAAATAGAAGCAACGAGTTTCGCTCAATATGGCGCAAAAAACGAGTTCCTAAACCTTTTCCCTCATGTGCACCCTCAATGATTCCTGGAATATCGGCCATGACGAATGAGTGACTATTTCGACACGCTACAATTCCAAGATTTGGCTCCAAGGTTGTAAAGGCATAATTTGCAATCTTTGGCTTAGCTGCTGAAACTACCGATAGGAGAGTGCTTTTACCTGCATTTGGAAAGCCTACCAAACCAACATCTGCCAACACCTTAAGTTCAAGGATAAACGATCCCTCTTGACCATCCTCTCCAGGTTGTGAGTATCGAGGAACTTGATTTGTTGAGCTCTTAAAGTGCCAGTTTCCTAAACCTCCACGCCCACCTTTAAGCAACACTAACTCATCACCATGATCGACAACCTCACCAACGATTTCTCCCGTCTCAGAATCACGAGCTACTGTTCCCAGTGGCACTGGGATAACAATATCTTCAGCATCCTTTCCTGAAGAACGAGCACCTGAGCCATGTCCGCCACTCTCGGCGAATTGGTGGCGTTGGAATTTTAAGTGTATAAGAGTCCAATATTGTTTATCTCCCTTTAAGATGATACTTCCACCTTTGCCGCCATCGCCTCCATCGGGGCCTCCAAAAGCGACAAATTTTTCACGACGAAAGTGTGTTGAGCCACCTCCACCATTACCCGAACGGGCAAATATTTTTACGTAATCTACGAAATTTGATCCTGCCATTTATAATAATTTTGGTGCAAAGATAGCTATAATTATCAATTATTCCTTTAACGGGACTCTATTTTCTCTTTGTTTTTATTTTGTTTTAGATTAGGGCAATGTAAAAGTTACAGAGAGTTGAATCGTTCGAGGTGCACCATATTGACACAAACTCTCTCGCATAGTTGCTCCACTAAAATAGTCGTCGACACTTTGCAGCATTATACGGTCTGACTCTTTGGCGTAGACAACCCTATCATTATCTCCAAGCAGGTTTCTTATTGATAGGCGTAAGGATAACCTTTTTCCATTGTCGAACCAAAAATATCTTGATACTGCCATCTCAACATCAAATATATCATCTAAACGTTGCTGTGATGTTGCGGCTTTACGGCTTTCGTCATTTACGAATGCTTGTGTTAGTAGGCGTTCACTTCTTCTCGCTATTGATGGTTGCTCGTATCGTAGTGCTGAGTATGAAGCTGACAGATTGAATATAAAACGACTTATGCCAAAATATGCTAATGAGGTTGTTGCGGCTATTTGGGGCGCATTCCCAATATTCACGCCACTCATGTGGGAGCGGGTTGGGGAGCTTATTGATGTTAAATTATAATCATCGTACAACTCAACATAGGGGTCATTATCATAATAATATCTTCCCGCAGCTAGAGTGGCTGTGAATTTCAGATCTTGATGCAGGCTAATATCTGCTGTGAGCTCTGCACCATATGAAACGTAACTGATTTCGGTTATTGAGACTCGGCACATGGTGCTGGTTAGATCATCATATAATGAATATACCGAAGAGCCGTGTTGTGATTGGAGAGCATAGATCTCGGCCGAGAGGGAGATTTTTTGCCGATTCATTCGAAAGGCTATAGCTGCTGAGTTTATCTGCTCGGCTTGGAGTGAGGGCGCAAGGTAGTTTGCTGCCGTTTCATTTAGAAATAGGTTGCGTGATTGTGGGGAGAGTCTACTTGAAGCTAGCTTCAAGGCAAAATATTTATTTGCCCCTTGGGCATATCCTATCGTTGCACGCAGGGTATAGGGTGAAAGATCTATTTGGGTGGATTGGCCGTATGATGCTGTCGAGGCGAAGCGCTCTTTTTCGAAGTGACCAACACGATAATATGTTTCGCCGCCGATTTGTGCCTCTAGGTCGAAATCTAATCTTTCGGCTCGATATTGTGCACGGAGGATACCATTTATTTTGGTGTGATATTGCGAATAGTCGTAGCCGAAGCGATCACCCTCGGTGACATAATTTTCGGGGTTTTGAAGATTGTTTTGCAGAGGCAGGGTTTTATTGTAACTATCTCCGATGAAAAGATCATAATCGAGTAGGTAATCGGCTCCTAACAGATCTCTCATCTGCTTGAAATTACGGCTCACTTCTGCTTTTGCTTCAAGGCCATAAGTTAAAGTTAGTCGGTCTCCGACTTTAGAGTGAAAAAGAGCTGCAAGTTCCATATTTACAGTTTTATTGACTCTGTCTTCAACAACATAATAGGCATTACCATCGGGTGAAAGCGAATTGAGACGCACCAATTCATCCCAATTTATTTGAGTGTAATCGGTTTGATTTGTGCGCCAAATATTTGTTACATAATCTTGCACATCTCCCTCACTCATGTAGCTCGGCATTTTGCGGTAATAATCGGGCATTGGTGTTGTTGCATTATACCATCCTATGGAGCTATTTGCTTGACGGGAGTAGTCGGCATTAGTTTCAAGAATTAATATGGTTTGGTCTCCTGCGGGTCGTTGATAATGGAGTGAAAGAGAGGGGTTAAACTCTCTTCGAACCCTTGAATTTCTCACCTCACCATTATAAAAGCCCCAAGAGGAGTTATAATAATTGGAACCAATCAAAGAGAAGGCCTCAGAGGTGGAGCCATATTGCAGGCCTCGCATTGAATAATATAAATCAGCGCTGATCCGAAGAAAATGGTTATCTCCATAGATTCGACTTAGCGTCACTTCGGGCGAAAGTGTATTTCGGAAAACTCCCTCAACGTACATATCTCTACCTGTTTGAGCCCAGAGGGATGTGGATAGTGACCAGTGAGAATCGGTCATTCGAGAGTGTGCAACTCGTAATCCTGCTCGATAGCCGCTCTGAGCACCATACAGAGATAGTTGACTCATTGGTAATGGTTGCTCCAAGATTTGCAGATACTCCTTTGCAGGCTCCACAATTTGTTCTGCTATGGTGTAATACAATCCTCGTCTTCGTGAAGCACCCTGCACACGATAATATCGGGTTGCATCACTATAGGAGTCTAAAGAGTAGTGGATAGGCATACGAAAAAGCGTAGTGTCTACCACAATTAAGTCATTCTGAGAATCTTCATACTCAGAGCTACTAAATCGGTATTCATCACGCTCTTGAGCCCATGAAGCCACCGAAACAAAGCTCAATAGAGCGATTAAAATTTGTTTAAGCCACTTCACGAAAGCACATTTTTTTAAATTCGTTTAAGAGTATCACATAACAGTCGCCAGAATTTATCGACTGTCGAGATCTCCAATCTTTCATCTGGAGAGTGAACACCACGCAATGTTGGGCCAAAGGAGATCATATCCAATTCTGGATATTTCTCTAAGAATAGACCACACTCCAATCCTGCATGAATTGCTTTAACCAATGGCTCCTCACCGAATAGCGAACGGTAACTCTCAACGGTCAATCTCAAAAGCTCAGAATCTGGATTTGGAGCCCAACCAGGGTAACCATCCGAGTGTGTCACCTCGGCACCTGCCAATGTGAATACCGACTCGACCATCTGCATAGCGTATGTTTTTGCACTCTCCACCGAAGAGCGTTGCGAGGTTGTAACGACAATGGTTTTATTATCGGTGAATTTCACTGAAGCTAGATTTGTTGATGTTTCAACTAGACCCTCAACGGCTGCCGACATTGCGACAACTCCATTTGGAAGTCCAACAAGCGCATTAACTAGAGCCGTTTGGCAATCCAAATCTATCATATTGTCAATATGAGGCATTTGATTAAGCGAGATTTTAAAGTTTGGTTCATTCAAGCGAACCTCACTGTAAATATCTGATTCAAAGAGTTGATAACGCTCCAAAAAATGATCTTTCAGCGGATTGGGGATTCCGAAGATTGCATAGGCTTCACGAGGAATAGCGTTGCGAAGATTTCCACCATCGAGGTAACATAAGCGCAAATCATAACTATTCATACCCTCCCAAAGTAGTCGAGCGATAATCTTATTTGAATTTACTCTACCTTTATTTATATCGTCTCCCGAGTGGCCACCCAATAGATCTGAAATATCAACACGGAAGAAGCTATAATTTTGAGGCGAAGTTACTTTTTGGAAATTAAATGTTGCAACGGTATCTATTCCTCCTGCGCAACCAATAAAGAGTTCACCCTCATCCTCCGAATCAAGATTTATAAGATACTCACCTTCGAGCATTCCATCTTCGAGCTCAAAAGCTCCCGTAAGCCCCGTCTCCTCATCAACGGTAAAGAGTGCCTCGATGGCACCATGCTCAACGGTTGGATCAATCAACACAGCCAAAGCAGCCGCCATTCCAATTCCGCAATCGGCACCCAAAGTGGTTCCATCGGCCTTCACCCAACCATCGACAATGCGAGTGCGGATAGCCTCACGCTCAAAATCAAAGACGACATCCGAATTTTTCTCGCAAACCATATCTACATGCGATTGAAGAATCACCGTTGGACGATCCTCATAAGATGGTGTTGCCGCAGCTTTAATTACGACATTGCCGATTTTATCACGTTTATATTCCAATCCGTGACGCTCGGCAAAATCAATAAGCCAAGCTATAATTTTACCCTCTTTTTTTGATGGGCGTGGAACCTTTGTAATTGCGTCGAACTGCTCCCACACGGTGCGAGGTTCGAGAGATGAAATACCTGACATAACTTTAACAGATAGACAGAAGAGTTGCACCCTTCCGTAATTTATTTTTTGTTTATTTTAAGTAGGGTTAAATAATTAATTGGTCTATTTTTAAGAATGCTTTTGGGGATGAGATTCAATAGTGAAAAATATCGCTCCAAGAGTGCTTTTAAAAATATGGCAATAATTGTTTTACACTACTTACTGCGCAAAGTTACATTTTTTTCATCAAAATATTGCATATTAATCTAATATTTGTATCTTTGCAAATATGGATTTTAGAATTGGACATGGATACGATGTGCATGCTCTCGCTGAGGGTTTGCCTCTTGTTTTAGGTGGAATTGAACTCTCTCACACCAAAGGTTGCGTGGCACATTCAGATGGTGATGTGGTGATACACGCTATCTGCGACTCACTGCTGGGCGCTGCTGCATTGGGTGATATTGGACTTCATTTTCCCGACACATCGTCCGATTTCAAGGGTATTGACTCTAAAATTCTATTATCTCGCACCGTTGAACTCCTCAAAGAGAAAGGTTACTCGATTGGTAATATTGATTGCACAATCAGTATGCAACGCCCTAAACTTAGACCACATATTGACGTTATGCGCAATTGTCTCTCTGCTGTGATTGGAATTGATGTAGACTCTATATCAATTAAGGCCACAACGACCGAAAAACTAGGTTTCGAGGGGCGTGAAGAGGGAGTTTCAACCTCAGCCGTATCACTAATCTATAAGACTAAAATATGAAAAAAGTTCTCTCCTTTTCACTCTTTCTGTTATGCGGACTTATCGCCTCGCAACTTCTACCTGGAGCGTTAGGTGAGAGTTTTGACTCTATTAAGAGCTATGCTTTAACGCCTATGCTCTATATTTGCCTCTCGTTTATTATGATAAACGTTGGTCGAGAGTTTGAAGTTGACAAAAGCAGATGGCGATCATATACGGGTGACTATTTTATCGCAATGGCAACAGCGGCGCTTCCTTGGCTTTTGGTCGCTTTATATTATATATTTGTATTGATGCCTCAAGAGTATTGGGGCGATGGTGCCGCCTGGAGGGAGACTCTTCTTTTAAGTCGTTTTGCGGCTCCAACATCGGCTGGAATACTCTTTGCGATGCTCGCTTCTCTAAATTTGAAAGATAGTTGGATATATAAGAAGATTCAAGTTTTGGCAATCTTCGATGATTTAGATACGATAATCCTGATGATTCCATTGCAAATTATGATGATCGGAATGAAGTGGCAACTCTTCGTTGTTGTTATTATTGTCGTTGCTTTGCTAATGCTCGGATGGAAGAAATTGGATACTTACAATGTGCGTCAAGATTGGAAAGCGATACTTAGCTACTCGATGCTTGTATATTTCGCGACTGTACTCTTTCACAAAATCTCGGTATACTTCTCAACAGGTGAGCATGACGGAATCCACATCGAGGTGCTTCTTCCTGCATTTGTTGTGGGTATGATTATAAAACATAAACATATTAACAACTCAACTGAAGAGAGAGTTTCATCGCTAATTTCATACCTATTTATGTTACTCGTAGGTTTAAGTATGCCGTTAGTATTGGGTGCTGCTGCACATAGCCACCCTGAAACCGAGTCGACAATTTCTCTTGCAATTCCTGAAATGGAGTGGGGAGTGGTTGCACTGCATGTTATGGCTGTTACTCTGCTTTCGAATATTGGAAAGTTAATGCCTATATTCTTCTATCGTGATCGTCAATTTAATGAACGATTGGCCGTGTCGGTCGGTATGTTTACACGTGGTGAGGTTGGTGCAGGAGTGATTTTTATCGCTATCAGTTATGGTTTGGGTGGAACAGCTTTGATTGTTTCGGCTCTCACGTTGGTTTTGAATTTGGTTCTTACTGGCGCATTTGTATTATGGGTTAAGGCACTTGCTCAAAAGAGCTATGCCCGATAGAGGTAAACGAAAAGTATTTTAGGGAGAAATTAGAACTCCCCTAGAGCTAAAAACGACTCTTTTTAGCTCTATATTCACTTCTTTTTTCATGAAAAACATTTTGATAGTTTTCTCTATTTTTAAATAAAAATAGCGTTTTTTTCTGCATGAAGGTGTTAAAATAGGATTAATTTACGAAAAACTAGTTAAAAAAATTTAATATTGGGTAAAATATCCAAATTTAATTTCTACCTTTGCTTGCAAGGCATAAAAGAAAAACTCACGTTTTAATGAGTTTTCTAAGAAGCAAAAATAAGAAGCCAAAACAATAAAAATAAATATATAGTAATCATTATGGAAAACAAGCTCCAGATTTTAACACAAAAACTCTATGATGAGGGTTTAGAGAAAGGTCGCCAAGAGGCTGATCTTTTAGTTAGCGATGCAAAAGCTAAAGCCGCTAAGATTATCGAAGATGCCAAAGCTGAGGCCGAGGCACTCCTCAAAAAGGCCCAAAGCACAGCTGAGGATACTCAAAAAAACTCGATGACTGAGATTTCACTTGCAGGTAAGCAAGCTGTTGCAAAGATCAAAAGCGAGATCGAGAATGCGATTGTAACTAAAATTACAGCCGAGCCAATCAAAGCAACTGCAACCGATGCTGCATTTATTAAAGAGATGTTGCTTGCCGTTGCGGCAAATTGGAACGGAGCATCATCGTCGAAGATCGAGCTTCAAGCACTTCTTCCAGAGTCTGCAAAGGCTAAGCTAGACGCTGCAATCACAAAGAGTGCGGGCGAGTTGCTTAAAGCAGGTATAGAGGTTGGTTACTCGAAACAAGTTCGTAGCGGATTCAAGGTAGGCGCTAAGGATGGAGGTTACTATATCTCATTCTCAGAGGAGGATTTCGACGCTCTTATGCGTGGTTACATCCGTGAGAAGTTATCAGCATTACTATTTAAGGCTTAACTATTATGTTTGAGTCACAATACTACTGCTTAGTTGCAGGGTTAAAAGAGCTCACGCTAGATTCCGAAAACAAAGGTTTCGAACCTAAAGCCATTATCAAAGAGATTTTGAGCGAGGTTTCTGCTAAGGATGCTAAGGCGATAAAGCTGCTATACACCTATTACGACTGCGAGAACCTCTCGTCAGCACGTGCAGGTCGTCAGCGCCACAATCCGCTAGGTAACCTTAGCCGTGAAGAGATCGAGGAGGAGCTACAAGAGCCAAGCCTAACCCCAAGCAGCATAGCGAAAGTTATTAAAGCATTTGCGTCGAACGATAGTGAGGAGGCCGAAGATATTGACACCTCAGTTTCGTTCGAGAGAGCTCTCTTCGAAGCATATTACGCTGAGTGCGCCGCTTCGGGGTCTCAATTTGTTCGAGTGTGGAGCCAAACTGATCGTAATCTACGCAATATTGCAGCTGCAATTGCTGCACGCCTATCGGGAATCTCAATTGAGGATGTTGTTGTAGGTGATGGTGATGTAGCTGACTCTTTGCGACGCTCGTCGGCCGCTGATTTTGGCCTTCGAGGTGAATTACCCTATATTGATGCTGTAATCTCGGCTATTGGTGACGAGGTGAATATTGTTGAAAAAGAGCATAAAATCGACAATATCAGCTGGAGCGAGATTGAGGAGGTTGCAACATTCGACTACTTTAATGTAAGCGCTATAATGGCATATTTAGTTAAGCTAAATATTGTTGCACGTTGGTCTGAGCTCAACCCTGCAAAGGGTCGTGAAATGCTCAATAAGTTAATGACGGAGCTTAGCGCAAAAGATAAGATAAATAAATAATATAATACAGATAATGAAGACTACGGGACGTGTAAATGGTATTATCTCCAATATCGTAATCGTAAAGGCTGACGGAGCTGTTGGTCAGAACGAAATTTGTTACGTATATTGCGGTGAAACCAAGGTGATGGCTGAGGTCATCAAAGTAGTGGGCGATGATGCCTACGTTCAGGTTTTTGACTCTACACGAGGATTGAAAATCGGTGATAAGGTTGAGTTTGAGGGACACATGCTTGAGGCTACATTGGCTCCAGGTATCCTTTCTCGCAACTATGACGGTCTGCAAAATGACCTTGAAAAGATGAATGGACTCTTTATCGAACGTGGTTCGATGACCGAGGCGGTTGACTATGATAAGAGTTGGCCATTTGCTCCAATAGCTAAAGTGGGTGACGCAGTTAAGGCGGCCTCTTGGTTAGGTGAGGTTAAAGAGCAGTGGGTTGCTCACAAAATCATGGTTCCTTTCACATTCGAGGGTAACTACACAGTAAAATCAATCGCTGCGGCAGGTGAGTATAAAATCACAGAGACTATCGCAGTTGTAACCGACGAAGCGGGCGTTGACCACAATGTTACAATGGTTCAAAAATGGCCTGTTAAACGTGCGGTTCGTAGCTATATCGAGAAACCACGTCCATCGAAGGTGATGGAGACGGGTGTTCGTGCAATTGACACATTTAACCCTATTGCCGAAGGTGGTACAGGATTTATCCCTGGACCTTTCGGTGCGGGTAAAACTGTACTTCAGCATGCAATTTCTAAGCAAGCTGAGGCCGATGTAATTATCATCGTTGCTTGTGGTGAGCGTGCAAATGAGGTTGTTGAGATCTTCGCTGAGTTCCCTGAGCTTATCGACCCTCGTACGGGTCACAACCTTATGGAGCGTACAATTATCATATGTAACACTTCGAATATGCCAGTTGCTGCACGTGAGGCATCGGTATATACAGGTATGACAATCGGTGAGTATTATCGTGCAATGGGTCTTAAGGTGCTTGTAATGGCCGATTCAACCTCTCGTTGGGCGCAGGCTCTTCGTGAGATGTCGAACCGTTTGGAGGAGCTTCCAGGTCAGGATGCCTTCCCTATGGATCTTTCAGCAATTATCTCGAACTTCTACTCTCGTGCAGGTCTTGTAAAACTTGTCGGTGGTCAGGATGGTTCGGTAACATTCCTTGGAACAGTATCGCCTGCGGGTGGTAACCTTAAGGAGCCAGTAACCGAGTCGACTAAAAAGGCTGCTCGTTGTTTCTATGCTCTTTCGCAAGGTCGTGCCGATTCAAAGCGTTATCCAGCGATCGACCCACTTGATTCATATTCGAAATATTTGGAGTATCCTGAGGTTAAGAGCTACCTTGATGAGCGTGTCGAGCCAAATTGGGTTGACAAAGTATACGAGGGTAAGACACTCGTGCAACGTGGTAAGGAGGCTAACGATCAGATCAACATCTTGGGTGATGATGGTGTACCTGTTGAGTATCACGAGCGTTTCTGGAAGTCGGAGCTTATCGACTTTGTGATCTTGCAACAAGATGCGTTCGATGATATTGATGCTACAACGCCAATGGATCGTCAACGTTATATGTATAACTTGGTGCTTGACATCTGCCACAAAGAGTTCTCATTTGCTGAGTTTAACGAGTGTACTCAATTCTTCAAGAACACAATCAGTATGCTTCGCCAGATGAACTACTCGAAGTGGAAATCAGAAGAGTTCGAGAAGTACAATAAGCAACTAGAGGAGTTTATCAACGAGAAAGTTTCTCACTAAAAAAGAGTAATTGTTATGACTAAGAGCGCATTTCAAAAAGTATATACCAAAATCGACAATATCACCAAAGCAACGGTAACCCTCAAGGCGACAGGTGTCGGCAACGAGGAGCTAGCGACAGTTGGTGGACAGTTGGCTCAGGTAGTAAAGATCATGGGCGAGAATGTCACCCTACAGGTCTTTGCAGGAACCGAGGGTTTGGCAACAAACTCAGAGGTTATTTTCCAAGGTGAACCTCCAAAACTTCGTGTTTCGGATAACCTTTCAGGTCGTTTCTTCAACGCCTATGGTGAGCCACTTGAGGGTGGTGAGCCAATCGAGGGTGAGGAGCGTGAGATTGGTGGACCAACGGTAAATCCATTCCGTCGTATTCAACCGTCGGAGCTTATCGCAACAGGTATCGCAGGTATCGACCTTAACAATACAATCGTTTCGGGACAAAAGATTCCATTCTTTGCCGATCCCGATCAACCATACAATGCCGTGATGGCAAATGTGGCACTTCGTGCTAAAGCCGACAAGATTATCTTGGGCGGTATGGGTCTTTCGAACGACGACTTTTTATATTTCAAGAGCGTATTCGAGAATGCAGGTGCACTTGACCGTATCGTTTCGTTCGTAAATACAACAGAAAATCCTCCAGTAGAGCGTCTGTTAGTTCCAGATATGGCACTTACAGCAGCCGAGTATTTCGCAGTGGATAAGGGCGAGAAAGTACTTGTACTTCTTACCGATATGACACTTTATGCCGATGCTCTAGCGATCGTATCGAACCGTATGGATCAGATCCCATCTAAGGACTCTATGCCAGGTTCTCTATATTCGGATTTGGCGAAGATCTACGAGAAAGCGGTGCAGTTGCCAAATGGTGGTTCGATCACAATTATTGCCGTAACGACACTTTCGGGTGGTGATATTACCCACGCTATTCCAGATAATACGGGTTACATCACCGAGGGTCAGTTATTCTTACGTAACGATACCGACACGGGTAAAGTTATTGTCGATCCATTCCGCTCGCTATCTCGTTTGAAACAGCTTGTAATTGGTAAAAAGACTCGTGAGGATCACCCTCAAGTGATGAACGCATGTGTACGTCTATTTGCTGATGCTGCCAACTCTAAGACCAAGTTGGAGAATGGTTTCGATCTTTCGGATTACGATGAGCGTGCGTTGAAATTTGCACATGATTACTCTGAAAAATTGCTTTCGATCGACGTAAATATCGAAATCGAGGAGATGTTGGATACTGCATGGACACTCTTTGCTGAGTACTTCTCACGTGAGGAGGTTACAATCAAGCAATCATTTATCGACACATACTGGAAAGCATAATTCGCATAAGATTATGGCAATCAAATTTCAATATAACAAGACCTCACTCGGAGATCTCGACAAGCAACTTAAGATGCGTCGCAAGGCATTGCCGACCATCAAGAGCAAGGAGTCGGCTCTACGTTCCGAGGTTAAGCGAGCTAAGGATACTGCTCTGGAATATCAGAAGCAGTTGGAGGCTCTCACAACGCAGTACGACTATATGGTTGCTCTGTGGGGTGAGTTCGACCCAGACCTTATTCGCATTGCCGATGTCAAGCTGACGACGCAAAAAATTGCTGGTGTGCGTACTCCACTTCTTGAAGAGGTGATCTACGACGAGAAGCCATACGATCTATTTTCGTCTCCAGTGTGGTTTGCATCGGGAGTTGACCTACTCAAACGTATGTCACGTTTGAGCCTCGAATTTGAGCTCTTCAACTTAAAGATGGAGCTGTTGGATTATGCACGTCGCAAGACCACTCAAAAGGTAAACCTTTACGAGAAAGTGCAGATTCCAGGTTACGAGGATGCTATACGTAAAATTAAACGCTTTATGGAGGATGAGGAGAATCTTTCGAAAGCGGCATCGAAAATTGTAAAAACTAAACAACAGGCAGCTAAGGAGGGCGCAATGTTATGATAGCTAGAATGTCAAAATATGATTTCATCCTCTACTCTCGCCAGTATCAAGATTTTATCGACAAGGTACGTGCATTGGGTTTAGTAGATATAACAACAACAGGTTGGGAGAGTTCCGAGCAAGAACGAGATATAATCATCGAGATTGAAGCTCGTGCAAAGGCTAAAACAGCGTTAACACAATTCGCAGCTAGCGAGGAGTTTGACGCTCAAGCAGCCGCAATCCCAAGCCAAGAGCTATACTCTTGTTACCAAGCTACACAAGCCAAACGCTCACAGCTTCAAAGCGAGATCACCCTACTCGAAAAGAGTGCGGAGGAGGCTCGTGCATGGGGTGACTTCTCGACAGAGAATCTCGATGAGTTAGAGCGTCAAGGTATCGAGCTACACTACTTCACAGCAAATGATTCAGCCTTCGAACAGGGGGTTGACGCATGGAGTGCCGAGTATGCTGTAGAGAAGATCAATAGCATAGAGGGTAACAGCTACTTTGTAATCATTACAACGGGCGACACCGAAGTGATGATCGACGCTCAAGAGATTAAGCGTCCTGCATTGACTTCAAAAGAGGCATACGTTAAGGTTGACGAGTTTAAAGCTGAGTATAACTCACTTGCAACAACTCTATCCTCATGCGCTAAAGGTGTCGATACACTCGAAGAGCAGAGCGCAGCACTTGTTGCAGAGCTTCAAAGTTCAAAGGTTCACTCAACAGCGACCAAAGTAGCTGACGGAACTCTACTTGTCATGAGTGCATGGGCAGAAGAGGAGAGCTCAGCGAAGGTAGATGCTCTCTTAGAGGAGTATCCAGGAGTTGTATACATCAAGAGTAACCCTACACCCGAGGATAACACACCTGTGAAACTTAAGAACGCTTGGTTCCCACGCATCTTTGAGTTGATCGGTGATATGTACTCACTACCGAAATATGGAACAATCGACCTTACTCCATTCTTCGCTCCATTCTACATGCTATTCTTCGCAATATGTTTGTGCGATGCTGGCTACGGAGCGGTGATCTTGGCCGCAGGTCTCGGTCTATACTTCAAGGGTGGCCAATCAATGCGTCAAGCAGCTTGGCTCTCGATAATGTGTGGCGGTGCAGCTGTTGCCTTCGGTCTCTTCGCAAACTCATTCTTCGGAATGACAGTTAGCGAGAACCCAATAATGAATTTCCAAGAGGACTTCTTCTCAATATCAATGATTATTGGTGTGGTTCAAATTCTGTTGGGACTCGTGGTCAACATTATTGTTACAGCACGTGCATTCGGCTTTAAGTATGCCTTGGGTACTCTCGGCTGGTTCCTGTTGATATTCTCAGCATGCACATCAGCGGCACTCTCAATGGTTGGGGTCACAGCATTTGGATTTACTTCAATTCCATTTATTGCGGCAATGGCAATATCGCTTATCTTGATGTTGTTCTTCAACTCTCCAGGTAAGAATATCTTCGCCAACTTCGGTGCAGGATTATGGAATACCTACAATAATGTCACTGGACTTTTGAGCGATGTTTTGAGTTACATTCGACTCTTCGCAATTGGTCTTTCGGGTGGCGTTTTGGCTTTGGTATTCAATAGTTTGGCACTCGGCATGACTGGACTCGACGCAGGAATTGAGGGTAAACCAATTGGAGGTGTTATTGCTTCGATTATCGCAGCGACAATAATTCTTCTTATTGGTCACGGTATCAATCTATTTATGTCGACAATATCGTCGTTCGTACACCCAATGCGACTCACATTTGTGGAGTTCTTTAAAAATGCAGGATTCGAGATGGCAACACGCAAGTTCGATCCACTAAAATAAAAACAGATAAAAATAAATAATAATAAATTAAAACATTTTCAATTATGAATTCAACAGCAATTATTTTAGCTTACGTAGGTGTAGCTCTAATGGTAGGTTTGGCAGGTATCGCTTCTGCCGTAGGTACAGCAATCAGCGGCCAAGCTGCTGTAGGTGCAATGAAGAAAAATGATGGTGCATTTGGTAGCTACATGGTTCTTTCGGCACTTCCAGGATCACAAGGACTTTACGGTTTCGTATGTTTCTTTATGGTTCAAGGTCTTATCTCAGCAGAGATGACACTTCTACAAGGTGCAGCAGTATTCGGATCAGGTCTTTTAGTAGGTGTTGTAACGCTAGCGTCATCAATCTTCCAAGGTAAAGTTTGTGCTAACGGTATCGCAGCAATCGGAAACGGCCACGACGTAATGGGTAAAACCCTTATCCTAGGTGCATTCCCAGAGCTTTACGCTATCCTTACTGTAGCTGCTACATTCCTTATCAGTAGCGCTGTAGCTTAATCATTTTAAACGATTAATTAAAGGAGAGACTCGCTTTGGGTCTCTCCTTTTTTTGGATCGTTACTTACGCTTGCTTACGTTTCTAACTGCCCTCGTCGCGGGCGGCGACCAGGCATTGCCTGGACCCAAAAACTTCGTTTTTGACTTTTCTTTGCGGGGTGTTGTGATTCTATTATAATCTTGTAGATTATAGTAAATGATGAGAGTTAAACTAGCTCCGAGAGTAAACTCTCTGCACTAGCTTAACTCTCATCATTTATTAAAACCTGCGGTTTTAAAATCACAACACCCCGAGGTCTCACATAACCGAATCATTAAATCATCTGTATTATCAATTCTGTTTAATTCTGTTTAATTCTGTTTAATTCTGTTTAATTCTGTTTAATTCTGTTTAATTCTGTTTAATTCTGTTTAATTCTGTTTAATTCTGTTTAATTCTGTTTAATTCTGTTT
>JAWXTJ010000008.1:0-67974 GCA_044433665.1 Rikenellaceae bacterium | reverse complement strand
GTAGCGTATTGTTGCTAATAATTTTAGCCACCTCAACATAAGTTCCGTGTACATTTGTTCCATCGTCTAACATATTCTCGAACCTGCAACCCTCAATCAAAATATCGCCCTTGCAATTTGCGAAGTGGGTAGCGTCGGCAGTTGTCGAGACAACACGATCTGAGCCTTTGGGTAGTATTACATTTGAGTTGAGGATCTTAATGTCGCTACTGCGCTCAAAGAGATATGCCATACCTAATGCGTGGTGAACAGTCACTCCATCGAGTGTGATATTCTGCGAATCTTTGACCTCGAAAGCAGGTGCGTAACGTTGTAGATTTCTATCTCCCTTTGAGTTTACGATGGTGCCTATAGGTGGGAACTTTTTCATCGGCTCGTGGATTCTTAAAATTCCGTCCTCTCGCTCCTCGACCCAACGTGGTGCGCTCGAAAAATCCTTTACGCCCGTTGCTACTCTTTTTTCCTCCTTGTCGAATGCGAGCGAACTACCCAACTTCGTATATGAGAATCCATCTACATTTGGAAACGTTAAAACTCCATTGTTTACCGACCAACTAAAGCCCTCGGTGAATGGACGGACATCTCGCCAACCCTCTTTTTTGTCGTAAGCGACCATCTCTGCTTGGAACAGAAAAGGAATATCCCAATCGACAGATAGATTCTTTACCGACACTGCGCTGCAATTCTCAAATAGGAATGGTAGAACTTGACCGTGGAAGATGAAATTTGCGCCATTGCCCTCAATCTCAATCGAGTCGTAGCCCTCCATCGGGAAGATGATACTCTTCAATCCATTGCCGTGGTTTGTCACGATACAATACTTTTGCGTTGCAAATTCAGGGGTAAAGAAGTAGTCGCCATGTTCAAATACAAGTTTCAGATCTCGGCTCTCGGTCGCCTCCAATGCTTTGCGCAGAGTTGGGGTAAAGTCCTCCCCCGTAGGAGAGAACTTAATAACCTCTGTGGCGTATGTCGATGCAGAGAATATCGCTGCTGCAAGTGCTAAAATAACTCTCTTCATCGCTCTATTTTATTTCAAATTTATACTCACCCTTTAGGCTCTTGCCCGAAGTGGCTTTAACTGTTGCTGTGCCGCTCACATCTCTGATTTGAAGCAATGCTGTGGCGATACCTGCCTCGGTGATGATCTCGTTTGGATTGACGATGATAATTTTGTCGTCTACCTCAATCTCGATTGGGTCGGTGTATGAGTAGCAGATATTTCCCTTTTTGTCCGCTGCCGCCACATATAGGAAGATCGCATCCTTGCAACCTGCCTCAGCTTGGCGACCACTCTCATCAATCCATATCTTTAGTTGCTTTGGTGCAGAGGCTGTAGTTACCTCAGTCGATGCAACCTTTTTGCCGTCGATGTAACCCTCGGCACGAAGTGTACCTGCCGCAAACTCACCAACTTTGAATGTAAATGGAGCGTGCGACAGCTTGGTACTGATCTTGTTCTTATCGGGCGTTTGCGACGCTACGAGTTTGTTATTGAGGTATAATTTCACCTCATCGCAGTTGCTGAATACCCTTACGTCTATTGGAGAGTTCTCGTCCCAATATGATGCAATTTTCAACACTACACTTGCCTCTGGTGACTTCTGACTTGCATAGAAATCATATCCAAACTTAGGTAGGCGGAAGATATCCATAATGCCCGATGCCTCGATCTCGTCGTGGTAGCCACGGTTGTAGTCGTACATCACCCAGTAGCTATCGCCTGTTGCGTGAGTCATCATATTGTCGTTGTGCGACTCTTGCAGGTTGTAGGCTTGCTGAATAAGTCGTGCCTCGCCATTAGAGCGGAATTGACGTGACGATAGCTCTAAACGCTTCTCCTTAGAGTGCTGATGCTGGTTGAGCCCTGCATTGTTCGAGTAGTACTCCCAATCGCCATACTCCGATACCATATATGGCTTGTGATCTGATACGTGGTCGGGGTATTTAATTCGATGCTGGCGAGCTTGAAAATAGATATCGTAGACATCATCCATCCACCCGCACGAGTAGACATTCTCACCTGGGTACTCTTGGTGTACGATGTTGTGCAATACCTGCATAAATGGCACAGGCATCTGAGTCTCGTTGAGTGAAACCTCCCACGCCAATACGCAAGGGTGATTTCTGTCTCGGCGGATTAGGTTGCGAGCCGACTCATAAGCGTGATTCTTGAAATCGTCATTCTCAGCGTAGTACTGCCAACCAAGTATAGCATCGGCAACAAACAATCCCAACTCATCACACGCCTTCATAAAGGCAGGAGACTGAGGATAGTGTGATAAACGGACATAATCAAACCCAGCATCCTTGATCCTCTTTGCATCACGATATTGAGCGTTATCCGACAAAGCGTAACCGATGAATGGGTACTCTTGGTGGCGATTTACACCTCGTAGATATGTTTTCTCTCCATTGACATACATCTGGTTGTTTTTGAATGTAACGACACGGATTCCGAACGTCGTCTCCTCTTTGTCAAGTAGCTCTTCGCCATCATACAACGACACCTCGGCACGATAGAGATTTGGAGAGGCTGGCGACCAAAGCTTTGGCTGCTCCATTGCGATGTTTGCAACAAATTCGCTATTTGCATATGTCGCTAACTTTTGTGGTTTGCACTCGTGCGATACAACCAAACTCTCTCCGTCGTAAATATCATACTTCACACGCAAGGTCTTAGATTTTGAATCCTCATTCGCTACGTGTGTTTGAATCTTCACGATCGACTTCTCTTTTGCAACCTTTGGGAAGCTCACGAAGATACCGCCCGAGGCTGTGCGATCCGCCAATATTGAGTTGGTAATGTGAGTTTTACTCTTCTCTATGAGCCATACGTTGCGGTAGATTCCGCCATACATATTGAAGTCGAGTATTGCCAACGGCTTAGGACCCGTAACTGGATTGTCGGTGTTATTCAAACGCACCGCCATCGTGTTACCCTCTGCCTTGAGGTATGGCGTTGCATCGAACACGATTGGCAAATATCCACCCTGCGCACGCTTCACCTCTGCGCCATTGATCCAAATTGTCGTCTGGTTCATAGCCCCATCAAACTCAAAGAGGTAGATTTTGTCCGCTGAATAATTTTTAATATCGAAGTTTTTGCGATACCAACATAACCCTTGCCACTGGTCATTGACAGTTAGTGGTTCTATATTAGCGGTGTGTGGAAGTGCGACACGCTCCCACGTTGCAGCATCGAAATCCTCGTTTGAATATGCGTCTTGCACCTCCGAAGTGTCATCTATGCGATGAAAGCTCCACCCTGAATTAAATAGCTCTTGTGCAGCTGATGGTACGATTGCACATAGTACCATCAGAGCTATTGCATATAATTTTGTAATCTTCATTCTATTATTTTTTAGTAACATCTAACTTCAAACATCTTAATAGTTGGCTCGCCATAAGTCTCCAACAAATTTATTCTAATCGACTTAGTTTTAACCTCCTCAAAACTATCTGACACGAAACGAGTGATATTATTCTCCTTGCGAGCAACTTCAACCCACTCTTTGCCTACAAGAGCCTCGACTGTGTAGTTCTTCACAAGCTCTGGTGGGATACCCTCAACCTGCTTTAGGTGCTTCACAGGATCTTTGTGCATATTGATGTCGCGATGAAGATTTGTGTCGAACTTCATCTCCACGCAACTTACGTTGATTGGCTTTTTCCACTCAAATGTGAGCTGTGCTGTAGCCTCAGCCGATTGCCAGCTATGAAGTGGCTCTCCCTCTACGTCTCGACCAACGCCATCAATCAGGTTCTTTGTATCTCCCGAAAGAGTTGATGAGGCTGTGATTTTCGATGCCTTGCGAGCCAAGTCATTCTCATCTGTTGCTGGACGATTTGGAATATAATAGTCTACACGTAACATTCTATCCTGCAACTCATCAATATTATTGTTATATATATCGCGAGGTAAAATATCCTTCTCGATGCACATAGCAGATGCTACACCTGCCGCTTGACCCATCATCATACAAGTGCCGATGATACGAGTCGAAGAGAGTGCAACATGTGAAACGCTGACGTTACGACCTGCGAAGTAGAGGTTGTCAATATTGTGCGAGTAGATACATCTGTATGGTATCTCATATGACTTCGCGAAGTGTGAGTGAAAATAACTTGGCTTCTCATTGAGCGATAAGATTCCACCTGGGCAGTGCTCGTCAAGTGACCAACCACCCCACGCAATAGCATCATCGAAGTGGCGATAGGTAAGCATATCCTCTGAAGTTAACATATAATCACCCTCCAAACGGCGAGACTCTCTGCGTCCAGGCAGTGAACCAACCCAATCAATCGCCAAATTCTCAGCCTCAGGGAAGTCGCCAGAGTTCTTGATATAGTCCCAAACTCCGTAGAAGCGAGCCATCAACTCGTGACGATTCTGCTCACGATCTGCGATAATATCATCATCACTTCCAAGCTCCAACCACCAAAATCCCTCCTGTAAAGTCCGAATTTTTCGATATTTTCTTGCATTCTCGGCATCAAATGGAATTGTGTATGATGGTGGATAGAATGGTACGGATTTCCCCATATCCTTTGTAATCATCATAATGCTTTCACCCATCACCCATCCATCTGGATCGTCTGGTGCAAAACGCTCATTGAACTCCTCCTTGCCCTCGCGCCCGACACGATAATCTGCTCCAGCTGCGGCAGCGAACACACCATCACCCGTACAATCTATAAATATATCTGCAAGTAATGTTACAGCTGTCTCGGTCGATATTTGGTAGCAGATAGCCGACTCAATATGATTTTCGCTATCCATCTTTGCATCCATCGCAACGGTGTTAAGCATAAGGGTCAAATTTTCATTGCGAATAACATAGTCGTAGAGTACGTGATCCCAAGTTGCGTATGAGAATTGCGGATTATATTTGCGGTTCTCCAACAATATCTCCTCGATAGTTCCAGTCTCACGCTCAGTCTTTGCACCGTTTACTGTCACTCGTATTTCGCTCGACGCATTACCGCCCAACACTGGACGATCATTGATGAGTACAACATCTGCACCTTGACGAGCTGCCGATACAGCCGCCGCAATTCCCGACATACCTGCACCAATAACAGCCACGTCACACTTGACGGTCATCTTGCGTTTGGGTTGTACCGAGCGACCTTTCCCAAGGTGGTAATTGGAGTGTATGATCTCATCATTGGTGGTGTAGGTCAGGGTGTCGACCTGTGCTATGAGGGGGTTTATGCAGACAAGTGCAGAGAGTGCACATATCCAATCCTTGATAGTTTGTGTGTTTGTAAAAAGTTTCATTGTTCGTAGTGTTATTGTTTGTAGCAAAAGTAGTATACTGTTATATAATAAATGTCTCTATCAGTATGTAAATAGTCTTTGTAAATACTCATTATAGTTCCGATCTATGGATACGTTTAATGTACCGATACAGACAATTATATAATTAGGAGGGGTTACCTTTGCTTCTGATAACGGATTGATGTAACTGAACAAATAAAACTTTTATATGAAAAAAAGAGAGAAGTATGCTTGCCGATTAGCATCCATAACATTAGGGCTATTTATGTTCCTACAATCGTGCAACACATCACAAACACCGACAGATGTTAATATTTCATTGGACTGTCGCGATGACGCAACGGCTACGGTTTTGAGTGGCATAAAAGAGATTGAACGAGAGGGGGCGACGACTCTTAGTTTCGAGAAGGGAACATATCACTTCTATCCAGAGAAGGCGGAGGAGAGATTTTGTTATATATCAAATCACAATGACCAGTTGGCTCGTATCGCATTCCCAATTTTGGATATGGATGGATTGAAGATCAATGGTAATGGCTCTGTGTTTATCTTCCACGGTCGAATGATTCCATTCCTCATTGAGAATAGTCAGAATATTGAGGTGAGAGGTGTTACGATTGATTACTCCGACAGCTTTCATAGCGAGGGTGTTGTCATCGCGACCGATAGTAAGGAGCGTAGTTTCGACCTGAAAATTTCGAGGCAATATCCATACGAGATTCGTAATGGGCAACTATACTTCATTAAGCCATACTACTCACATACTATGGGCCAGACGATGTTCTTCGATGCCGAGAGAAAGGCGCCATATTACAAGACTGAGTTATATGGGGTTGCGACAACTAAGCCCATAAAGCCTACATATCCACCGTTCGAATATAAGTATAAGCAGGATAAGAACGACGCTTTTATGAAGGAATTTGGTAAGGAACCTCAACTTGTAGTGAAGCAGATTGAGCCGGGGGTGGTTCGTATCTATGGTCATAAAAAGTTATTGCCAGAAATTGGAATGGTGCTTACGATGAAGGGAGAGCAGGGTGTCAATCGTTTTGCTCCAGCATTCAAGGTTAATAACGTAACTAATTTCAGCGCCGATAATGTCACTATTAACCACGCCGCAGGTATGGGATTCTTGTTTGAGAATTGTGAGAATGTAGATCTATATAACTCCTCGATCGAAGCCTCGAATGGACGCATAATCTCTACAACGGCAGATGCTACCCACTTCGTCGGATGTCGAGGCAAGGTGTCGTTGCGCGGATGTACATTTAACAACCAGTTGGATGATGCAATGAATGTACACGGCACATATCAAGAGGTGGTTGATATTGTAGATCCACACACCATTGGAGTAAGAGCAGGACACTATCAGCAACTCGGATTTCAGCTTGCAAAGGATGGGGATGAGGTTGGATTGGTGAGGATAGAAGAGTCGTTCCATCACTACGATCAGCTCACCGTTAAGAGTACCAATATGGTTAATGGTCGCTATCAGCTGATTACATTTGAACAGGAGATCCCTGCTGGTGTTAAAGCCGGCGATTTGTTGGAGAATCTGAGCGCTTATCCCGATGTGTTGGTCGAGGATTGCAATATCAGCCGTAATAGAGCACGTGGATTGCTCATCTCGACACCTCGATCTACGACTATTCGTAACAATCTATTCTCGACCGAGATGGAGGCTATTTTGTTGCCTGTCGAGAGTAGTTCGTGGTATGAGTCGGGTAACGCGGCAAATGTCCTTATCGAAGGTAATACATTTCAGGATTGCAACACCAGTGGATTTGATCGAGGCGTGATACGTCTCCATACAGATCTTAAAAATGGTAATGTTGCATTTAGTAATATAGTTGTTAAGGGCAACGTATTCAATCACTTTGACAATCTACTATTGGAGATCTCTAATGTTGATGGATTTGAATTTAGAGACAATACAGTTACACACAGTACCGCATTCTCTCAAATATATAGCTCGAATCCAGCAATCACGATCAACCACTCTACGGGAGTCGTATTTGAGAATAATAGGTATAATGGTAGCGCAAAAAAGATTATTGAGACCCTCGATGGCAGTTCGGTTGAGTTTAACTAACAACGCTATTCATACTAAAAGATCCACCTCAGTTGCGAGGTGGATCTTTTTTCACTTGATTATAACTCTCCTTTCTTTGCTAATTTAGCATACTGCCCGGGAGTGTGACCATATTTGTCTTTGAAGAGTTTGCTGAAGTGTGTGCGACTCTTGAATCCGACAAGGAAGCTAACCTCATTGACCTGAACATCTCCCATTGAGAGATACTCCGAGGCTCTCTTTAATCTATAATTTTTCAATAGCTCGTAAGGCGAATCGTTCGTGATCGCCTTGACCTTCTGGAAGAATAGAGTACGGCTAACGCACAACTCCGTGGCGATATTGTCAATGTCAATCTCCTCATTGCTTAGATTATCCGCGAATATTTTATATAGATTATTCATAAATTCACTATCCTTATTTCCGTTATTTGGGCCCTTGATTATGGATTCGTCGATAAGGAATCGTTCCCTCAACTTCTTGCGATTATATAGTAGAGCATCTATCCTCGTAATGGTATGCTTTGGATAGAATGGTTTGGGGATATATGAATCAGCACCGCACGATAGACCCTTGATCTTTTGATCTATGGTAGAGCACGCCGTGAGAAGGATGACTGGTATGTGGCTCGTCAGCGTATTGTTCTTGATCGAGCTACATAGCTCATATCCATCCATCTGTGGCATCATAACATCGCTCAATACGATGTCGGGCCAAGCGCTCTGCATCGCCTCAAGGCACTCTACACCATTACTAAATGACTTTACGTTATAGAATTGAGATATTATCCCCTCAAGGAAGAGTCTCATATCGAGATTATCCTCGACTAAGTAGACTGTAGAATCACGAAGATCCTCACGAACGGTTATTGAGTCGATATTCATATCGCCCAATATCAATGCTGACTCGATATCCTCCACTGTGGGTGCAACCTCAGCCTCAACACTCTCCTCATAGTCGAAGAGCGACGTATCGACAACGATTGGAAGTCGTACCGTAAACTTTGTTCCGACACCAAACTTACTCTCTACATCAATCTCCCCATCGTGAAGTTTTGCGATGATCTGAGAGAATGTCAAGCCAATGCCTGTACCTCCAATATTAGCACCACCACGCCTCTTTGCTTGGTAGAATCGTTCGAATATACGTGGCAGATCCGCCTCATCTATACCATAACCACTATCCTCGACAGTGAGAGTCAACATACTCTGCTCAACTCGATAGCTTAGCGTTATACTGTCCTGTTGACGTGTGTGCTTAAATGCGTTAGAGAGCAGGTTGTTGAGAATCTTCTCGATCAGATTTTGGTCTGCCTCGACAATAACATCACCCTCAAATGGCAAGATATTGAGTATCTTCTTGTCACTCTCGGCATAGTATTTAAAATCTGCTGTTAGCTCCACGACAAACTTATTGAAGTCAAAGATTGTACTCTTCTTCACCAATAGTTTATCAGACTCTAACTGGATATTATGCGCAAGATCAATGAGCTGCAACATCTTCTTCGACTGCCGATTGATGACCTGTAAACTATTGGTGACGCTTACGTCAAGTTTGAATTTGTCGGTCAAAACCGCAATTGGGGCAAGGATTAGTGTTAGTGGTGTCTTTAGCTCGTGTGAGATATTAGAGAAGTAACGTTGCTTCTCTCTATTGAGGTTCTCAAGATTTCGTTTCGATATTAGCTCGATCTGGAGTTGATGTCGCAATGACCAGATATGTAGTATGATATATATGCCAATCGATATGACGATAAACAAAATTAACGCATAGAGAATATATGCACCAGTCGTTTTCCAGAGTGGTGGAGCTATCTTGATCGTTAATTTTTGAGTGTCTGACCATATGCCATAGAAGTTACTACATCTAACCGATAGGGTATAGGTGTCGGGCTGCAATCCCTCAAATTGGATCTGATTAGATGATGATAGGGTAGAGGTCCAACGACTCGATAGAGGTTCCAACTTATACTCTACTTTATAGTTGTTTGAGCTTGCCCGAGAGAGTACATCGACACCTATAGAGATGATATTTTCGTCGTGTCGTAGCTCTATAACATCTCCATTCGAGAGAGCCTTGGTGAGTATCGCTCTGCCATCGACCAGCTCATCTGTTTCGATCCTATTATTGTTTATACTCAACGATGAGAACCACATATTTGGATTCTCCTCCTTGTTAGGTAGATCGACGGGGTTGAAATGTATCAAATTGTTGCCTCCCGAGAACACCATCCTGCCATTGTGTAGTTGCAAGCAACTGTAGTGGAAGTTCTCAAAAGGAATACCATCGGCTATTCTATATATCGTAAATCGCTCGTCACGTTGTGGTGAGAAGTGATTTAATCCAATATTTGTGGCGATCCATAAATCATTATTATGGTCGGATAGGATTCCCTTTACGACGTGATTAGATAGTCCCTCTCGCTGTGAGTACTGCTTGAATTTAAGATCCGATCCACTCTCAAAGACGCGACATAATCCACCCTGTTCGGTTCCGATCCATAGAGTTCCATCAGCTGTTCGATGAATAGCCGAGATGGTGTTGCTCGATAGAGATTCTGGGTTCGCGCTATCGTGAGTATAATGAGATATGTCAATCTCCGACAGAGGCTTCCCTCTATCTATATCCAATCGGAATAGACCGTCGGTATTGCTTCCTATCCACATAAGATTCTTATTGACGTCACAATATAATATTCTCGATGCGTGCATGCTGTGAGACTCAAAATAAGGGTTTGTCGAAAGGCTCTCCACGCTCTTGATTTGTTGGTCGGAGGTGAGAGATATTCTATATATATCGTATTGTGTAGATATCCAGATATCACCATTTTCATCGAATGTTGAGATATAGCCGTTATATGTGGCAATCTTAGGTAGATCGTCACTATATATTCGCCTTACTCGGTCCGTTTTTGTATCTATTGTTACGAAGTGCGACACCTCTCCATAATTTATGAATATCCATATTTGCCCACTATCATCGCGAGAGATACAGCGAATATTAGTCAGTTCGGTAGTCGTAACGTCGAATGGAAGTGGATCTATTGTGTCATTATATATGTTGTATAACAAAAGTTTATTCAATATAGAGCGTAGTAAGATACGCTCTTCGTCATAAGAGACAATCTGATATATTTTATAGATATCCTCTAATTTAGTCGAGCCAATACTATTAAATTGGTTTGGGGTGTTGTCATAACGATATACTCCATTGTCAAACGATGCGACCCACTTTACTCCATCTTCTTCAAATAAAAAAGTACTGATCCTATCTTTGCGCAAATAACTTATTAAAGATTTATCTTCCCCCAACTTATTGAGATCTAATAACCTCACACCATCGGTTTTGGTCCCTAGCCAGAGTGTGTTATCATCTCCTAATGCTAATGTCTTAAACATATTTTGAGGGTAAAGTAACTCGCTGGCGATCTCAAATATATACTCCGTGTTATCGTTCTTGTCTTTTCGGATGTCGATCTTATATAGACCTTTACCTAAGGCAACCAATAGCGAGTTGGGGTTTAGTTTGAGGATGTAGTTGGTTATTGGTATTCCGTCGTCGAGGATGCACTTCGTCTTACCACTCTTTAGGTTATGATACTCAATACCCTTAGTGGTTGCTAATAGAATAATATCCGCATCAAGCATCATTGCATCATTACAGATTCCATCTGTGATACATTGTTGCTGTCTTTTAAATTTTCGATCCTTACCATATATCAATATTCCGTCATTTTCTGTAATACAGTAGAGTTCATTTTGGTCGTGAGAGACGAATATCTTCTTCACAATACAGTTGATATCTTTACGTTTGACCCCATCAAGAGATAATATGTCAAATTGATTTGTTGCGTAGTCGAATAGAGATATGCCATCGTCGGTGCCGATCCATATATCGCCATTGGTGAACTCAGTTAATGCTCGCACTCGATTGTTATTAAACCCATTTGGGCTGTTTTGTTTATTATATATCGTAAACGAGTGTCCGTTGTATCTGTTAAGTCCATCGTATGTTGCGATCCATAGGTAACCACGACGATCTCGACATAGAGCATTTACTCCATTTATGGACAATCCGTCTACCGTAGTAAACTGGTCTGTCAACTTAAGAGTCGCTGGCGTTGCAAATATCCCGCAATTAGTTGACACTAAAAACAATATAAGAGTAGATATAATCACTCTATATTTATTGGTTGTGACATTCATCGTTTATTAGTAGTTTGTGGTTTAGACACAAAGATAGTAAAAAAAACAGAAAGATTTGAAGCGTATGTATTGAGCGATAATAATTTTATATCCATAGAGACATTCCATAGAGTCAAACATGCTATATTTGTATCAGAGTTAGGGAGCAAGTCTATAATGCTTCAAATATAATAACTCAAGGTTCTTTAGGTTTAGGTTTTTTTAGGTTTAGGTTAGTTTTGGGTATGGTTTTCCTTTGTCGGAGGCCATCAAGATCACAATTGCTCTGGTTAAGCATTGTGATCTTTTTTTTTGTATGTCTACAAAAAACACTATATTAGATATTTATTAGTCAAAAAGACTGTAACAGACAATATATGGACTTATATAGACACCCAAAAAGTAGAAATAGGATACATTTGTACAAGACAAACGAGGGCAAACCAATCTCGATAGTCACAAATACTAACCTTAATACTAATCAGAGGTTATACCTTATATGTAATGGGGGTAATCTTTAAAAGAGTTAAATTTATGAAACATCTCTTCAGATTTTTAGTTGTCATTCTACTTATACAGTATAATGCAACAGCTTTTGCTCAGAGTGGGCAGGAGGTAAAAGGATCCGTGGTGGATCCAAGTGGGCAACCAATTATTGGTGCGAATGTCATAGAGAAGGATAATCCTATGAATGGTGTCGCAACTGATATTGATGGAAATTTCAAGATGTCACTCACGTGCGACAACTCGACACTTGTGGTATCCTACTTGGGATATGCCGAGCAGGAGTTAGCGGTAGGTACTCGTACTCTATTTGACGTAACATTGATCGAGGATACCAACTCATTCGAGGAGGTTGTCGTTGTCGGTTATGGTGTGCAGAAGAAGAAGCTTATCACAGGAGCAACGGCACAGGTATCGGCTGAAGATATCAATGAGATGGGAACCAATGGAACAATGACAGGTCTTCAGAGTAAGATTACAGGTGTCTCAATCTCAGCGGCGAATGGGCAGCCGGGCGAGAGTGAGGAGATTGTTATTCGTGGTGTCGGTACTATCGGAGACTCTTCGCCACTCTATGTCATTGATGGAGTTGCAGGCGTAAGTATGGATATGATTAACCCATCGGATATCGAGTCAATCGACATCCTCAAGGATGCTGCATCGGCGGCGATCTATGGTTCGCGTGCTGCAAATGGCGTTGTGTTGGTGACTACAAAGAAGGGTAAGAGTGACCACTTCGAGATGCGTTACGATGGATATTATGCAATTCAGAATGCAGCAAATGTAGTTCAGTCTCTCAACGCCAAGGAGTATATGGAGATTATGGACGAGACTCAGGGGTATATCTCAGGAGCAGGTTATGATTGGGAAAACCTACTCCCATCAAGTATGTACTCAAGTATTATGGATGGTTCGTGGAGCGGTACAAACTGGATCGAGGAGATGATGAATCCTAACGCATCTAAGCAGAGCCACGCGATCACTATGTCGGGCGGAAATGAGCGCACAACATTCTCGGCAGGTTACTCTTATTTGGAGCAGGAGGGTGTATTCGGAGCGCCATGCGAGCCAAACTATATGCGACACAATGCTCGTTTGAATATGGATAACATTATGTACAAGGTCGGTGATTTAGATGTTGTGAAGTTTGGTGCAACGATGATGTTTGCTTATAGCGAGAAGAGTGGAATCAGTTCTACGACACAGTATGACAATAACATTAAAGATGCGATGATCGCTTGCCCTTTGATGCCTGTTTACAACTCAGATGGGGAGTTCTACGATATGACTGATAGGGCTAATGATGGTTGGAATGTATATCCCAACTTGGAGAACCCTATAGGTGTTATGGTTGATACAAATCAAGAGCTAACAACCTATTATCGTTTCTTTACAAATACATATTTAGAGGTTCAGCCAATCAAGAATTTAAAATTGCGAAGTGCGTTTGGTTACAAGCTGAATGCCAATCACAGTAGGGATTTTGTGCCAGTCTATGACTATGGTGCAACTACGTCAAACGCGGCAGAGTTGGTTACTCAAGGATCTACATTCAGTGCAGGTTGGACGTTAGACAATACTGCATCTTATAAGTTCTCTATTCACAACGATCATAATTTTGATATTGTGTTGGGTCAATCTATTGAGAAGAGTGGAATCGGAGTCTCGATGGAGGCTTCGAACACGAACCTCACACTCGACAATGTGTTTGAGTATGCTTTCCTAACTAATACAAGTGGTGTTGACTCATCATACACATCAGTCTCGGGATCTCCTGCGGTAAACTCGATGATTGCATCTGCATTTGGTCGTGTCAATTATAACTACAAAGAGACATATATGATTACGGCAATGATGCGTGGTGATGGTAGCTCTAAGTTCGCAGAGGGTTATCGCTGGGGTTACTTCCCATCGGTTTCGGCTGGTTGGGTTCTCTCAAACGAGAAGTTCTTATCATCTTCATCGGTCGTTGACTTCCTTAAACTTCGTGTTAGCTGGGGTCAGAATGGTAACTGTAGTATCTCAAACTTTGCATATACAGCATCTATTAGCTTCCCAACAGCTGGTAGTTACTACTTTGGCAACGACATCAATACGGCAACACAAGGAGCCTACGCTATGAGCCTTGCTAATGAGGACGTAACATGGGAGACTTCGGAGCAACTTGATTTTGGTATTGATGCCCGATTCTTCCACTCTCGTTTGGGTTTGACGTTTGATTATTATAACAAAGAGACTCGTGACTGGTTGGTAGCTGTTCCTGTATTGTCAAGCTATGGAGCCAATGCTGCCTATGATAATGCGGGTGATATCCGTAACCGTGGTGTTGAGTTGGGACTTAGCTGGAGGGATCGAAAAGGTGATTTCTCATACAGTGTTAGCTTGAATGGTACATATAATAAGAATGAGGTAACTCGTATTGACAATGGAAACGGTTATATCAACGGATCTACCAACGTACATCAATCATCATCATCAGAGTTTATGTATCGTGCTGAGGAGGGAATGCCAATTGGTTACTTCTATGGATATAAGACTCTTGGAGTTTTCCAGAACGAGGAGCAGGTGAATAATACTGTTGCGAAGCTCGATTATTCGACTGTTGGAGATCTAATATATGAGGATCTAAACGGTGATGGTAGTATCACAAGTGATGATCGTACGATGATTGGTAACCCAACACCTGATTTTATTATGGGTCTTAATATATCATTGGCTTATAAGGGCTTTGATCTATCAATAGTTGCGAATGGCGAGTTTGGACAGCAGGTATTCCAGAACTACAGAACATCGGGTAATACAAATATCATGGCAAACTATACGAAGAATATTGCAGAGAATAGATGGCACGGAGAGGGTACCTCAAACACTATCCCTTGTCTCGCCCATGATTATAACTGGGATTTGGTCTCTGATATGTTTATTCAAGATGCAGACTTTGTTAAGATTCAGAATATAACATTGGGATATGATGTTAATAGAATCTGGAAGAGTAGCCCTTTGAGCCGTTTCCGTGTTTATGTTTCATTGCAGAACTATATCACCATAACAGGATATGATGGCTTTGATCCAGATGTCAACTATCAGGGTCCTGATGGATGGTCTAGTGGTATTGACTTTGGTAATTATCCAACGGCTAAGATGTGTGTATTTGGTACTAATATTACATTCTAAATATAACATAGACGAAAATATAGTAACTTATAATATAGATAAATAAGATGAAAAAATATAGTTTTATAATAGCGTCATTAATCATCTCTTTGACGATGGTAGGATGTAATGACTTCCTCGATGTGCAGAGCTACACGACTACTGATTTTACGAACTTCCCAGAGACTCAAGAGGATGTCGAGATGTTGGTTACAGGTGTTTATGCAAGTACACTGTACACCTCAAACGAGGTAAATGGAAGTTACTATTTAGTAGGCGAATCGGCCTCGGATGATCGTTTCGGCAGTGGTCCTAACTTTCAGGGTTTTGATAAATTGATGGTTACAGGAGACGAGATCCTATGGGATAATTGGGATCGTTGTTATGAGGGAATCTATCGTGCAAATACGATCCTCGAAAATATTGATCGTGCCGACGGTACTTGGGATAGTGACGCATCAAAAGACACCTGCCTAGGTGAGACTTATGGTCTGCGAGCATGCTTCTATTGGGAGTTAGCACAGCTCTTTGGTAGTGCTCCAATGCCACTAAAGACAGCTGCCGAGAATCTACCTGTTGCCGATGTTGATGATTTTTATGCAACAATTGGTTCGGATCTAATTGAGGCAATCACATTGTTGCCAAATCAAACATATGATAAGTACGAGAGAGGTCGCTTTACTCGTTGGGCTGCAATCGGATATTTGGCTCGTGTATATCTCTTCTATGTAGGAGTGTATCACAACAACGATACCAATGCAGGAATGCCTCTTCGTGATGGTTCGACACTCTCAAAGAGTACGGTTATTGCCTATCTTGAGGATTGTATCAACAATAGTGGTCACGGTCTTGTGGATGAGTATCTCGATCTTTTCCCATACACAAATGAGTATACTAAGCCAGATTATCAGCCATTGTTGGATCTTGAGGCTAAGACTGGCTATACATATAATTGGGCAGGTGAGTCAAACAAAGAGGTTATGCATGCTCTTACAAGTGGTACGCTGGCATACTCAAGTGCGTCATATCGTAACTGGTTTGTATTGTGGCAGTCTACCCCTCTTATAGCTACTCTGGATCGAATCTTCCCATTTGGTTATACTTGGGGACACGGAGCAGCAAGTCCTCAGTTAGCAGAAGATTGGGATGCTGAGATGGCTGCAACAGGAACATTCGACGTTCGTAAATTTGGCTCTCTTATTGATCTTGAAAATGAGATTGCTGGAGATTATGCAACCGAGTGTGTACACCAAACAAAGTATGAGGATAGTATGTGGCATACGAAGAAGAACTGTGGAATTACAGCATACATATCAGATACCGAGATTGCGTATAGTCATAATGTCTTAACGAAGGGAGTCACAAATAGTCATCCTAACTCATATATCGACGAATTTGTTCATATGCGTTTTGCTGATATTCTCTTGATGGCATCAGAGCTTTCGGAAGATGCAACATATATGAATCAGGTTCGTGCACGTGCTCATCTTCCAGCAGTAGCATACTCATTGGAGGCGTTGCAGAAGGAGCGTCGTTGGGAGCTTTCGTTCGAGGGCGGACGATGGAATGATCTTCGTCGTTGGGGTATCGCAGCAGAGCGTCTTGAGACACAGGTTGGACAGCCAATCTTCTGTGCTGCACAGTTGACTACGATGAAGGAGTATGGCGGAGGTTACACCGCTCGATATAACGCAACGAATGGTTTCTGGATGATCCCAACAAGCGAGATCACTCTATCGGAAAATGTCTTGGTTCAGAACCCTGGTTGGAGTTCTACTGACAACTACAAATTCGCTGGATATTAGTATTTGGGAGTACTTTTTGTAATCCATAAAGTACGATTAAGATATGTCAACGAGAGAACTCGGCTACTATGATAAGATAGTAGTCGAGTTCTTGCTTTATAAATACTTTTCTCCCTATTAATGCAGCTTTTCGGAGATAAAAAAGCTCTGATTATGCACCGATGTATAACACAAATCCAGCTATCACTGTAAATAACACGAAGTGATCTGTTATTCACCACACTTCGCATTTGAGAACGGAGTGTTATACAATGCCGACAAAACCGAACTAATTAAAGTATTCGAGAGAGCTATCGAAAGCGACAATTTCATAGCAGATACAGTTGTCAAAATCCGAGGCTTTGCCTTTTCAAGTTGCGACAACCCGAACGACAGATGCACCTATTGGAAATAAGGAAGCGAGAAATTGATTACAATCTCCGCCCTCGCTGTTTCTTCTTTGGCTTTAGATTTCTTGCCATCTGCTCATTTTCGATGTCATCTATGTCGGTACGGCTACCACATAGAGGATCAAATAATCCTAAGCCACCGCTTACGAATGAGCTTGTTTGCTCTTGTGACTGCTCTCGCTCCTGCGCTGGCGGTGGTGATTGTTGTTGTTGTGGTGGTTGCGACACGTTTTTAATATCAGGATCATGCCTAAAGAATTGTATCGCACCCGTCTCCTCGTTGCATTTGACATAGGCATTCATCATGTCACCACTCCTGTTTGTCATATTCTCCATATAGATGGATTCGCCGAGATCAAGAGTCACTCGTTGTTGCTCGGTGAGCGTTACATCACCCAATTTATTAGGTATTCTAAAACGATATTGGTGCGCCACGGGATTAGGGTTGCGCAATCGCTCAACAACCATGTTTGCTGAGTAATTTTTGCCGATCTGAGAGCCATTGAGAATTGCACCCGTGGTGTGGTCAATGTAGGTCACTCCGTACAATCTCCCCTCCGCACTCTCTCTGTAGACTACGCCAACACTATTGTCATATAGGTTGATACGGAGTTGACCCAAAGTCGTTGCTCCGATAAATGATTTGTCGATCTTACCCTGTAATTGTCGAGCGAATTTGCCATCCCTCAGCAACTCTTTCGAGGTGATATATTTCCTTTCCAACGCCTTTATTCCTGCGAATTTACCTAATGCAGTAGATGGGAACGGATTGCCAATCTTATTATTATCACTATCCGTTGCCGAGTAAATAACGCCACTATAAGCCTTACCATACAGCGCACCCTTCGTCTCCTCAGCTACAACATTTAACTTCGAGAGCACCGCATTATACTCCGCAAAACTTGCGAAATGATACTTCTCATTCACTCCCCTCACCACATTCTCGACCTGCGATTTCACATCTCCCATACTGACAATGACCATTTGAAGTTCTGTTTTTTGGGTCTTAGATTGCTTCTCAGCAGTACGAAGTCCATATTTTTGCTCCAAATCTCGTGTGATTGTCTTGCTTCTTCTACGCTCGAATTTGTCGTTTATCTTCTTGCCATCGCTATCTACACGCACCGATAGCGCGTGAATATGATGCCTATCTATATCCTCGTGCTTATAAATTATATATGGCTGCGAGCCATATCCCATCCGTTCCATATACTCCTCAGCGATTGTCGAGAGCTCCACGTCCGACAAAATATCGTCAGGATGAGGGTTCAATGAGACGTGAAAAACAGGGTTTTCGGTGCGGTATCTTTGCGGCATATGAAGTTCAAAATCTCGCATAATATCCGTGCGTGAGAACTCCTCGCCCTGCGGACACGAGATTCCATTGGTGGCTAAAATCTTCGCTTCGCCCTTTTCAACCTTGCGCATATTGTACCCAAGCGCACCGCCTAACGAGCTGCTCGACCCGATGTTTGCGACCATAGTGACTTAAATTCTTTTGATAGGTTGACGATATTTTGGCTTAGGGTGACCAAGTTTATTGTGTGCTGCTCCAATTTATAGAGCATTGCAAGTGCCTTTTTCATCTCGAAATTGCTCTTGAGGGTTGCGACAGTTTGATTGTAATTGACTCCGATGGCTCGGTATTGGTTGTAAAAAGATGATAGCCTTTGTTCGTAGATCATCATGGTTTTGTCGACTGTGGTTACTCGAAATTCGTCGCCGAAGATCCTTGCTTTGATGAATTCTGACTTGCTTTTTACGCCCGACTTCTCCCACATCCAGAGGAAGTCGATGTGTTCCATGTCGGTGAAATTTACGGTTAGGCGGTTCTTTGCCTTGTCTAATTTGGGTGGTCTGCCACCAGCGTTATTTTTGATTCGTTTCATTTGCTTTTGTTTTAAATTTCAGATATACGACTTCGGAGTATATCCCCCTATTCTGAGAATAGGGCTAGGATTTTGAGGAACTCAAAATGTTTTGTGAAGCACAAAACACACCTAGCCTAATTAACATTAGAGGCCGAGGTCGCAGCGAAAAATCCGTCGCAAACGGATTCATTGGTTGTGGTTAATCAGTTGATCAGTCAACTGATTTATCACTGCGGAAAATTCTCTTTTTTCAGTGTTGAGACTGCAGTGAGTATGCAAACTATACCCACTGCGTAACTTTAAAGGTTACATCTTGCGCCAACGTTCAATATCGTCTCCATACGTATCTAAGTGGCGCTGTAATACGTTCTGCGCAAACCCTGACACGCTGAGCTTTCTGTCTCCAATTTGTCGCACGATCCTATCTATGCGATCACGTAGCTCTCGACTAATAAATATTGTCTGCCGATCAATAATCTTCGAA
Source organism: Rikenellaceae bacterium (assembly GCA_044433665.1). Taxonomy (GTDB): domain Bacteria; phylum Bacteroidota; class Bacteroidia; order Bacteroidales; family Rikenellaceae; genus Alistipes. The sequence goes on along the minus strand of JAWXTJ010000008.1, from coordinate 48,229 downwards.
GGAGTTAAGAACATTTGTCGATACTCCGCCATCGACTCTTTGCGCTGCCTTTGGGTGGCTCGCCTAGTTGGCTCACTTGTCTTGACTGTTTCCCTTGACTTGGTTTGCTCGGTTGACTCAGTGGCCTCGCAATACTCCGTTTGCGGAGTGAACATTAGATTATCTTCTAACATAGTTTTCAAATTTTAGTGGTTACTTTTGGTGTGTAAATCCAACATAGTTTACACGCTATCGAGGGCGAAGTAAGTACATAAATTTGTCAGATCCAAGCAAATCAGCCGAGTGTGATTCTCTTTCATTATTCCGCTGTATGATACAGCTAATTAAGTTGTTAGACTTTGATTGGTTTGCGCCATTTTGCGTAGTGGCACAGAATAAGAGGTGAGCTTGCAGAGTGTGAATATTTAGTAAAGCACATGCGATTATTCCACTTTGCCAAGTGTGCAAAATGGAGCAATTTAGCGCATGATAATCCACATTTCAAAAACCGAAGCAAAAAGCTTGACAATTAAAAAATCAATACATATCTTTGCGCTCCGAAATCATGAAATTCGCCCCTGGATAAGGCGTACACGCAACAAAGTAGTGGCTTCGGAAAATGTTTACTTGGATTTTAGTGAAGAGCAGATGTGCGGGATGCTTTATGACTCGCACGATTTGTAAACACTAAGACGATGAAGATGACAACTTCAAATTTTGAAAAGAGTGCATTCGAGAGATTGATGCACCGAATGGAGCGATTCGCCGAGAAGATCGAGCGACTCAGCGATGACTTAGGTGATAAGCACCTGAAAAGATGGTTAGACAACCAAGAGGTGTGCGAGATACTAAACATTAGGACTCGCACGCTGCAAAGCTACCGAGATAGTGGCAAGCTTGCCTTTTCGCAGATTGGGCACAAGATTTACTATCGACCGGATGATGTTCTTAAACTCCTAAAATCGACATGATGATGGAGGAGATGATAACACTTAGAGGGGATGAGATGACGAGGTTCATTGCGCTCTTCGATCGGATTGAGAACGGATTAGAAAAGTTTGCGAGCAAGTATAAGCCGACACTTAATGGCGAACGCTACATCACCGACAAGGAACTCTGCGGCAGGCTCAAAGTGAGCGACCGCACCACCCAAGAGTGGCGTACGACTGGCAAAATTGCTTATGTGCAGTTCGAGGGTAAAGGGAAGGTGATGTATGCGGAGTCGGAGGTTGAGAGGCTTATTCAGGCTCACTATCAGGAGGCTTGGGCGGATGACTATTAGAAACGATTAGGGACGATTACGGAGGCTAAAACAGCCTCCGTCGTTGTTTTTAGTGTAGTAGTATCGCCACGACACCTGCGATGATTAAGGCATAGAGCGTTACGTATAATATTACTGCAAGAGCTGCTGTAAATACAAACTGAAATAATGCTTGTCCAAAAAATACTGCCACAATCCACCAGCCAAGTCCACCGCCAAACACTCTCGACCCAACAAAGGCAACCATTGCCCAAAATATAATTCTAATCAGATTCTTCATAACTTTTCAATTTTATATGCAGATTTTAGAGGTGAGGGAGTTTCGTTTCAACTTTCATCTTTATATCCGACATTTTTTTATTGCACATCCTGTCGGCTCGGTCGTTATCGTTTCGTGTGCATCAAACGCAGGCTTTTGAATGTGCAAGGTTTTATCTTTAGATAAACAGCGCAGCTGCCCGACCTTGCTCATTCAACAAAAAGCCGAAGTACTTTTGCACTCGTAACGATAATGATTGAGCTGATATTGATAGCCAATAGTGGAGGGTATAGGCATTAAAAAAAGTCGTGAGCGAAAACCCACGACTTTCATAGTTAATTGCAAATTTGCGAACTGAGCAATGTCATAAACACCCTCTGTCTCATGGGGGTATCACAATTTGTGATACCCCTAATGACCCACTTGCGGAACAGATCAGCCTCGTAACTATCAACCTGCATCGCAATGGCGATCACAACCTCCAATCCGAAATACTCTGGAACAACTCGATTCCCACGAACAATTCCGCCACTGCAATCAATAATCTGCCGACTATTTAAAAGCCGTTTGATCGCTCCTCTAATAGTCGGAACCATCACCCCTAAAAGGCGAGCAATATCAAACTCCGACATCTGTACATTTTTTGGCACATTCACCGCACCATTCTCGCTAATTGTTATAATCTCTCTCCTCATAATCTTAATTGTTTGAAATTGCAGGAATAAAATTTTTCTCGACATTCGCCACGTCTCTCATAATTGAGCTGTCAAGTACTTTTGCATATAGCTGAGTCATCTTCGTAGTAGAGTGACCAAGTATCTTTGCGACATTCTCCATCGAGACATTATTGGCTAACATAACGACGGTTGCACAGGTATATCGAGCTACGTGAGTGGATAGCTTTTTCCTTATGCCACAGATAGTTGCAATCTCTTTTAAGTATGCATTTTGCTTCTGGTTGGAATAGACGGGTAGCACAGTTCCACGCTTGATACACTCTGGGTGGGTGGCATATTTTTCGATTAGCGCAACCGCAGGAGATAGCAATGGAATATTGCACATATTGCCCGTCTTTTGGCGTGGTTTGCGTATCCATAACGCACCGCTGTTATCCTTGACAATGTGGTCGGGCGTGAGTTGTGATACGTCCACGTACGCTAAGCCTGTGAGTGCGCAGAAGGAAAAAACATCTCGCACCAAGTTGAGTCGCTCTACTCCAAAATCTTTGCTCATTAGAGTCGTCAGCTCCTCTTGCGTGAGGAACTCTGTGTTAGTCTCGGTGTACTTGAACTGCATACCAACAAATGGATCTCGCTTCATCCACTCGTTCGCAAGGGCAATCTTTATCACCTTTTTGAGGTTCTTTAAGTGCTTTAGAGCAGAGTTGTGCTTGCAGTTGCGTACTGTCTTTAAGTAAAATTCGAAGTTCTGCACGAATGTAAAATCAACCTCTTTCAAATATAGGTCGTCACGGCTGTATTGATGCTGAATGTACTCTTTGAGACACTTGATAGATGTGCCGAACTTCTCGACCGTCGATTTTGAGTAGTCGATGCCAATTAGTGCCTCGCACTTGTCGTTATGCTCTTGGTAGACTTCGAGGATAGTTTTGGTTTTATCCTCACAACCTACGCCATTATAACGGTCACGCACAGTGCGAGCATTGATAACTGCATCCTCTGCCTCCATCTCTTGTTGAATTTTCAAGATGCGAGCCTTAATAGTATCGAGGTAGTAGTTTAGCTCCTTGGCGGTGGCATTCGTGCCTCGGCTGCGCTCCTTAGCTTGGCTCCATTGTGCAGGTGGAACGCTGCGTTTAATCATCATCTCAACGATGCCACCATTTACGGTGAGGCGCATACAGATTGGGGCCTCCCCATTTTTGAGAAGCTTAGAGCGACGAATTAGAAATAACACCTTAAATGTGTTGCGTTTTGTGTTTGTCATAGTTCTTAGTTTTTTTGGACTACAAATTAACGTAATTTTTAACAAAACTAAGGCGTGTAAAACGCAGAGATTCAGCGAAATAAAACCCTAATCGTGGGACTTTTCAGTGGGCAAATTTTGCTCCCACGAATAAGCCCGTGATTACTGCTCCAAAACGTGGGATTTTGCCAATATGACAAAAATAAAAAAGCCTCGAAAATCATTGATTTTCAAGGCTTTGCGGTGAATTGCTTCACTCGTCTGCGGTGCGTAGGGGACTCGAACCCCTGACCCCGTGCGTGACAGGCACGTATTCTAACCAACTGAACTAACGCACCATTTTGTTAGTTGCTTCATTGCTGATTGCGGATACAAAGGTAGCGCTTTTTTTTATACTTGCAAATTATTTGGGAACTTTTTTTAATCTTTTTTCATCAACGTGAACTGTACACTGCCGTAACTTCTTGATTGCCAAAAATTAGGGTGCTGTTCGAAATTTTGTGATTTTGAATGCTCGAAAATTAAAATTCCTGACTCTGTTAGTAGATTTTGCTCGAAGATTAGATCTATTACCTTTTCACTGCCTTCTAAATCGTATGGGGCATCTGAGAAAATTATGTCAAATTGCTGCTTGCAACTCTTTAAATATAAAAATACATTCGCCTTGACCGCAAAAATGTTATCTGCACCTAAATCTTGTGCACTCTTGCGGATGAATGTGTGGTGAACTGTATTGATCTCGACCGACGTTACACTCTTTACTCCTCTTGATGCAAATTCATAACTTACTGAACCCGTGCCAGCAAATAGATCTAAAACACTGCAATCCTCAAAGTCAACTAGATTGTTTAATACATTAAATATGTTCTCTTTTGCAAAGTCGGTCGTCGGTCGTGCCCTTAGATTCTTTGGCGGGTTGATGCTGCGTCCTCTATATTTTCCACTGATTATTCTCATTTTATCTCTTTTTCTTATATTTTTGAATAGGTTTTTGGGCATTTTGGCCTTTAACCTTAATCTTTTTTATTTTTTGACTGCTTTTTATCGTTAATTCTCTTAAACGTTAATCTCTTTTCGACCTTTAGGTTTATGATAATTTGAATCTTTAAAACCTAATTCTCATTATTAAGAGCGTTTTTGATGGTAATAATATGTCTGTTTGCCGTCGATTCCTCGTTTCCAGATCTTATGTGACCACAACCAATATTGAGGAGCCTCATTTATATCCTCCTCTAATTTGCTGAGGAATTGTTTGGTATAGTATCCTTCCGCTTGGTTTTCTTCGGTGGGTGGGGTTAGTTTTTCGTATGTGAGGCTGTAGTGTCCTCGTTTTGTCTTTTTTATTGAGGCGTAGAGGAATTCGGCATTGGCTCGTTTCCCGACCTTTTCCCCGCCTGTGGTGTAAGGGGTGTCGATGCCTAGAAGCGTTGTCCAATGTTGGAAGTTCGAACCTTCGGGGCGTTGGTCGCTAATTAATCCTATGATAAAGGTGTTTCCTGAGCGCTCTATATTCATTAATTGGCGTGCGGCACGTTGTTGCGGGATATTTTCTAGGTGAAAGCGTGAGCGGATTTTTAGGATTACTCGATTCATTACGTCGCTATGCAGAGGTTTGTATACTTGGCCGACGACGCTTTTGCAATCTTGCAGGTATAATGACATTGCTTGCACCCACTCCCAATTGCAGTAGTGACCTAGCAATACTGCTTGGGAGGCTCCACTGTTTGAGATTTCGTTTACCAATTCGGGGTTAGTTACGACGAAGCGTTTTCGCATCTCTTTGTCGGAGATGTGTAGAAGTTTGATGCTCTCGACGATAATATCGCATAGGTGGCGATAGAATTTTCTCTCGATCATTGGGATGTCGTTGGGACGGCTCTCTTTGAAGGCGAGATTGAGGTTTGTTCGAACCACTTTGCGTCGATAGTGAAGTATGTGATATATGATGAAGAAGATCACATCGCTGATGATGTATAGTATCGGAAGTGGTAGGAGTGCTATTAGTTTTAGCGCTCCGAGTGAGAGGTTATATTTGAGATCTAATTTCATTGTATTGATTTTGCAGCGAGTAGATTGTGTGGATGAATATTTATTTTTAACACCTTAATATAAAATTATTTTTGATGCCTTGTATAAAATAATAAAAGTGTACAAAGTTAAAAAAATATTTTGAATTTATTGAATCTAATCTACTTTGATGGGCTGGTTTATCTTCCGCCAAAGATGTAGGAGCCGACTCTTACTGATGTCGATCCGCACTCCATTGCTAGGCGGTAGTCGCTTGACATTCCCATTGAGACGGTGTCAAATTGGTTGCCAAAGATTGGGGCTAGTTGTTCGAAGTAGCTACGTAAGCGACGGAAATCTGCCTCGACAATCTCTTGTGAGTCGCTATAGGTGGCGATGCCCATTACACCTCGCAGGCGGATGTTGGGTAGCGACGAGAAGCCACCATCGGTGATAAAGGATTCGAGGTCGGTGAAGTCCCAGCCTGTTTTTGAATCTTCGTCGGAGAGTTGGATCTCTAAAAGGCAATCTATGGTTTTGTCGATTTTTTTGGCCTCTCGGTCGATGGCCTCAGCTAAGCGACGAGAGTTGAGCGACTCGATAATTGAGACTATCGGCAGGATCATGCGCACTTTGTTTGTTTGGAGGTGACCGATCATATGCCACTCAATATCCTTTGGCAGGAGTTCACTTTTTGTTTTTAGCTCTTGTGGGCGACTCTCTCCGAATTGGCGTTGTCCTGCGGAGTATGCCTCCAAAATTGCCTCCGCTGGGAAGGTTTTTGAGATGGCGACCAATTTTACGTTTTTTTGCAGATTTGCTCTAATTTCTGCTATTTTTGCTTCTATAGACATCATAAAATAGATAAATAAGTACAAATTTAGATAAAATTTCCTACATTTGCCATTATTTTTAACACAAACCATTAAATCAAGAGAAAATGAAACTATTTACAAAAGCTCTTGCGGCTATTGCTGCAACGCTTCTTAGCTACCCCGTGGCGGAAGCATGTACTAATTTTATTGTCACAAAGGGTGCCTCGGCTGATGGCACAATTATGGTAACTTATGCTGCTGATTCTGCAAACCTTTATGGTGCACTATATAACAACGTAGGTGCGAAGTATGGTTTTGGTACTATGCTTCCTGTTTATGAGTGGGATACTCAAAAGTTCTTGGGTGATATTCCACAGGTCTCGGAGACGTATTACACAATTGGTAATATGAACGAGCACTCTCTAATTATCACCGAGACAACTTTTGGAGGCCGTCGTGAGCTTCGTGATAGTATCGGTTGTATGGATTATGGTTCGCTTATCTACATCACACTTCAACGTGCAAAGACTGCTCGTGAGGCTATCGACGTTATTGTTGATATTGCAAATACTCACGGTTATATGTCGGGTGGTGAGTCATTCTCGATTGCCGATACCGAGGAGGCTTGGATTATGGAGCTAATTGGTAAGGGTACTGATCTTGACTCTAAAGGTAATAATAAAGATAAAGGTATCGTTTGGGTTGCTCGTCGTATTCCTGACGGATATGTTTGTGGTCACGCTAATCAATCACGTATCACAACTTTCCCACAAAATGATCCTGAGAATTGTCTATTCGCTCCAGATGTAATTGAGTTTGCTCGCAAGAAGGGTTACTATAAGGGTAAGGATAAAGATTTTGACTTCGCAGCAGCTTATGGCCCAGTATCATTTAGTGGTGCTCGTGCTTGTGACGCTCGTGTTTGGTCTTTCTTCAACTCAGTATCTGACGATATGGATCAATATTTGGAGTATGCAATGGGTCACGATTTAACTAATCGCATGCCTCTTTGGATTAAACCAAATCACAAAGTTGAGCTTAAGGAGCTAATGGATGCTATGCGTGACCACTATGAGGGTACTGCAATGGATAAATCAACTGACGTTGGTGCAGGTGGTAAAGGTCTTCCATATCGTTGGGGTTCAGCATTTGAGGTTGACGGACAAAGATATTGCGTAGAGCGTGCTACAGCAACTCAACAGACTGGTTTCTGGCTTACTGCTCAAGCTCGTCCTGCACTTGGTTCACACATGGGTATTCTTTGGTTCGGTATGGATGATGCAGCAACATCTTGTTTGACTCCATTCTATGCTGCTTCAACTGAGATTCCTGTAGAGTTTAGCGAGGAGAGTGGTTCACTATTTAAGTATACTCCAGATTCAGCATTCTGGAAATTTAGCCAGGTGACAAACTTCGCTTATATGAGCTACAACACTATCGCTCCAGATATTAATATGGTTGTTGACGCTTGGGAGACTTCAAAGATCGAGGAGATCAAAGAGATCGACGCTATAGCTTCAAAACTTGAGGGTGATGAGTTTAAGGCATACATTACAAAATACAGCAACGACACAGCGAAAGTATTGCTTGATCGTTGGACAAATCTATATTGCTACCTAATGACAAAGCATATTGACGCAAAGGTTAAGCAAGAGCATGGAACAGTCCTTGATTACTTGGATGGCGGTATGGAAGAGTCACACTTCGTAGATAATGGTTATGGCCGTGGAGTTCCTGCACGTGTTGCCTCTCCAAGCTATAGCGAGAACTTCTTGCGTGCAATTGTTAAAGATAATGGTGAAACTCTAAAGGCTCCAGCTGAAGAGAGAAGAAGATAAAAAAATGAAATTTGATATTATTGTTATCGGTGCTGGCCCAGGTGGTTATGTAGCAGCTATCAAGGCGGCACAAATGGGTAAAAGTGTTGCTCTTGTGGAGCGTAGTGAGTTGGGTGGAGTATGTTTAAATTGGGGATGTATACCAACTAAGGCTCTTCTTAAAAGTGCACAGGTTTATTCATATTGTAAAGAGGCTGCTGCATACGGAGTCGAAATTGAGGGAGCTATTGCACCCAATATGGAGAGTATTGTAGCTCGCTCACGCAAAGTTGCTGAGAGTATGAGCAAGGGGGTTAGCTTCCTGCTTTCAAAGAGTGGTGTTGAGGTGATTAAAGGCTCAGCAAAGCTGCTTGGTGTAGGTAGAGTCGATGTTGAGGGTGTTGAGTACTCGGCCGAGAGTGTAATCTTGGCAACGGGTGCACGTCCTCGTGAGCTTCCAAATATTCAAGTTGATGGAGAGAAAGTAATCAATTCGAAGTCTGCCTTAATGCTCGATAAATTACCTGCGTCGATTGCCGTGATTGGTTCGGGGGCTATCGGTTCGGAGTTTGCATATCTTTATGCTGCACTCGGCTCAAAGGTGACAATAATTGAATATATGCCAAATCTAATGCCTCTCGAAGATCAAGAGGTATCGAAGAGTATGGAGCGAGCATTCCGCAAGATGCGTGCTCAGGTGCTTACATCGACCAAGGTCAATGGAGTTACCATCGGTGAAGATGGCGCTTGCCAAGTTGAAATCGAGGGTAAAAAGGGTGCCGAGACACTCCAAGTTGAGATGGTTCTTTCGGCTGTGGGTATCAAATCAAACATCGAAAATATTGGACTCGAAGAGCTTGGTGTTGAGATTGAACGAGATAAAATCCTCGTTGATGAAAATTACCAAACCTCAATTGCGGGGATCTATGCCATTGGAGACATTATCGCCTCACCAGCTTTAGCGCATGTCGCTTCGGCGGAGGCTATCCACTGCGTGGAGCATATCTGTGGCGGAAATCCTGAGCCTATAGATTACTCAACCGTCCCATCATGCGTGTTCACCTCACCTGAGGTAGCTTCGGTAGGTCTTACCGAAGCGCAAGCAACCGAGCAGGGTTTGGAGTATAGTGTAGGACGCTTCCCATTCACCGCATCGGGAAAAGCTACTGCGGCAGGCAACCGAGATGGATTTGTAAAGCTACTCTTCGATAAGCAACAAAAATTGATCGGAGCGCATTTGGTAGGCGGAAATGTAACAGAACTTATTGCCGAGCCAACACTCGCTAAAGCGATGGGAGTAACAGCCGAGCAGATAGCCTCGACGATTCACGCTCATCCATCACTCAATGAAGCGATAATGGAGGCAGCCGAAGCGGCAAAGGGTAAAGCTATACATATATAAATAGGAATCTGTCAATACTCTTATTCAATTTTAAAGGCGAATTAAAGTTTGTGAAAAAAACTTTAATTCGCCTTTTTCATGCTGTAACCCTCTAATATTCACATATCTTTAACACTCACGCAATATATATTAAGAATATAATCCTCGTTTACAATATATTAAAACATACTTAACCAAACATTAATAAATAAGTAGTAATTTAGTAATAACTCTGCCATACTTTTGTGCCGTAAACAAAAACAAAAATTTTACACACAAACAAATAATTAAAAAACGAAAAAATGAAAAGATTTTCTAAATTTCTTATTTTGGCAGCTGCTTCATTTGCAACAGTAGCATGTACAGAGAACAACACTGAGTCTTTAGAGGACTCGTCGGATTCAAGAGTTGAGGATACAACAACCCTTGGAAGCACAGAGGCTAAAGCGAAGTACATCTTCTACTTTATCGGTGACGGTATGTCAGCAACACAACTTAACCTTGCTGAGGCTGCTTTGTATTTCGAGGATTTTGAGCAAAAATGCGCTCTTCAAACTGGTACTGCAACAAGAGCTAGCGTTGGTATTGGTGATCTTAAACTTCGTCAAATGCCAGTTGTAGGTATGGCGACAACTTATGCTGCTGACCGTTATATCACTTGCTCGGCTGCTGCTGCAACAGCTTTGGCAACAGGTGAGAAGACAAACATCGACTATATCTCAGTTTCGGCTGACGATCGTTCAACTCCACTTAAAACTATCGCTGAGATGGCTAAAGAGAGCGGTATGAAAGTAGGTATCGTATCGAGCGTATCTATCGACCACGCAACTCCAGCATGTTTCTACGCTCACACAGGTGATCGTAATAGCTATCAAGAGATTGGATACCAACTTCTTGACACAGGTTTCGACTACTTCGGTGGTGGTTCTGTAAGATGGAACAAGCACACTGGTGTCTCTTCGGACAAAGCTGTTGCATACTCTGTATACAAGCAACTAGCTGAGGCTAAAGGTTTCAACTATGTAACTAACACTGAGTCGTTCAACGCATTGGTAGGCCCACAAAACCAACCTGTAATTGCTACTCTTCAAATGCTTTCTGAAGAGCAAAACACAACAGACGGTTCTGCGCTTCCATACTCTATCGACTTCAACAGCGATGTAGTTTCTAACGAGTACAACCGCCTAACCCTTGCTGATTTCACTGAGAAAGGTGCTGAGATTATGGAGAACGAGAATGGATTCTTTATGATGGTTGAGTCGGGTAAAATCGACTGGACATGTCACGCTAACGACGCTGTAACAAGTGCTTACGAGATGGTTGCATTCGACAACGCAATTGGCAAAGCTATCGAGTTCTACAGCAAATATCCAGACGAGACTCTAATCGTTGTTACTGGTGACCACGATACAGGCGGTCTTACACTTGGTTTCGCTGGAACTAGCTACGATAACGCTTTCGAACTTCTTATGGGTCAAACAGTTTCATACCAAGAGTTCTCAGGTGTTGCAAGCGACATGATGGATGCAGGTAAGAGCTTTGACGAGGTTATGGTATACATTTCTCAAGCATTTGGTCTAGTTAATGAGGTTACCGATGGTTCAGATTCAAAATACTCAAACGGTTCAAACGAGCTTTCAGATTACGAGATGGGATTGTTGGAGAATGCTTTCTATCAAAGTCGTGATGGTGTTATCGTTGACAACATCGGTGCTGATGATGTTTACACAACACTTTACTCTTTCGGAGGTTACGATCCACTTACAACAACTTGTGTTCACATCCTAAACAACAAGGCTGGTTTAGAGTTCTCAACTTATGCTCACACAGCAGTTCCAGTTCCAGTATTTGCAATGGGTGCACAACAAGATCTATTCAATGGTTACTACGATAACACCGATGTAGCTAAGAAGATCATGGAGGCTGCTGATTTGAAATAATCGAGTAACAGATTTGAAAATTAAATAGGGTAAAATAATTGTTTTACACTATTTAAGTAATCGTCAGAGAACTTATTTCAAAAAAAAGTAATTTTAGCGTCATTTTGAGCCATCGGTTCAAGATGACGCTAACCTAATTCAAAAAAGATCAGAATAAAAAAAACTCTTCAAGAAACCGAAGAAGCGAAGAGAGCCAAAGAAGCGAAGAAACCCAAAGAAACCCAAAGAAACCCAAAGAAACCCAAAGAAACCCAAAGAAACCCAAAGAAACCTAAAGAAACGAACAAAATAAAGAAGCAGGAAATTAGAGAAACAAAGAATCATGAAACAAAAAAAAGAGTTATACCTATTAATATTTGTCATAGCAGCAATTATTGCTCTGCTATTTTTACCAACTGGATTCGAGAATCCTAATTTGACCCAAAATACCCTATACGAAAAGGCTGAAATCATCTCGATAGATAATAGCGACATGGAGGCTATATCTGTGGTATATATGGGTACTCAAAATTTGGAGATGGTCTTTAAAACAGGTAAATTCAAGGGAGACACCATCCATGCAAGAAATGTCCTGCTCGGAAATAAGCAAAAAGATAAACTCTTCGAGGTTGGCGATAAAGTTCTAAGCATCTCAAAGGTCAATGCCGACCATACTAAAATTTTGGATAGCAGAGCCGAAGAATTTTATCGTCAAGATATTGAATTATTGTTGGTTATAGCTTTCATTCTTTTTCTAGTTCTCTTTGCAGGCAAAACAGGAGCAAAAGCTGCTCTATCATTTATCTTTACAGCACTTGCGTTCTGGAAGCTGCTAATTCCCGCACTTCTCAAAGGTTACTCTCCGCTATTTGTCTCAGTAGGTTTAGTTTTCATCACCACCTTTGTTATTATTCTGCTCGTTGGAGGAGTCTCAAAAAAAGGATTTGTAGCCCTCTCGGGAGCGATGATGGGTGTTGTTGTTACAGCAATTCTCGCCTTGGTATTTGGTCACTACTTTAAGATCCCAGGCACAGTTCAAAATTATGCAGAGGCATTGATGTATATGGGATATGTCAAACTCGACTTCTCAGAGATGTTCATCTCGTGCATATTCATCTCTTCAGCAGGAGCCGTAATGGATGTCGCAATGGATATAGCAGCAGCCCAAGACGAATTGATCGAGAAAGCTCCCCACCTAACAACAAGAGAGCTAATCCGCTCAGGATTAAATATCGCCTCTCCAGTTGTTGGAAGCATGACAACAACACTGCTCTTCGCCTACTCAGGAAGTTTTATGGTTGCCTTTATGGCCTTTATGGCTCAAGGCGTTCCAATGGTCAATATTGTAAATAGAGCCTATATATCAGCCGAAATCCTACACACAATGGTCGGCAGCTTCGGTCTGGTCCTTGTTGCTCCAATTACAGCCATCCTAGGAGGCTACATCTACAAAATTAAAAAACGATAATTTTTGAATACAATCTTAATACCTGTGCGACATGAGCACGATTGAGAAACGTAAGGAAAGCGGACAGGCTTAAAAAACCTCCATTAAAATTGAAATTGATCGCACCGAGTGTATTGCTTCCAGGTGGTATCCATAGTAACTCATCAGAGCCTCCAGGAACGACACTCGCTGATGGCGATTGAGTCCGATCTCCCCCAGATGTCGGACATCACATTCGGTCATATCTCTAAGTATTACAGCATTATCTGGGTGTAGAACTAATGTATGTAGAGGTTTGACCACTGTATAACACCCCTCCTTTATGTCAAAACAACACCCTTTAGTATAATTATTCGTTGGCGAAAATCCCAAAAACCTACTTAAATTCGAGAGAAACCAAAGATGAAAATTAGCTACCCCCTCCTCCAGCAAATCTAAAGCCTCCACCGACCCCCAAACAAAATCAAAGAGTCGCTCATTACACTCACTCTCCTTCACAAGCCGATAGAGCACCTCCGCAATAAACAACGCAATTGTCGAACGACGAACATCAAATGGCGTTTGCCTCAAAGTAATTCCGCTATGCACCTCCGAAAAGCGATGCAACTCCCCATGAGTCGGTTGCACCCCCTCGAATTCCAATGCAAAAAGCGGCTGAAAGAGAGCCAACTTCGACCCCCTGCCACGAGCGCTACGCACCCCCTGCACCATAAAACTCTGCCTGCCACCAACATCCGTGAGCAACTGCGCCACCAGCGAACTATCACCATACTTCACCGTGCCGAGAACTATTCCACGCCCCTTATAGCGTCTTTGCATTACACCAGAAAAAATAACACCGAAAAAATATTATCGAGTAAGCTGCATCACAGCCCACCCCTCACGCTCACTGAACCCAACATAAGTAAGCCCCAGCGACTCGGCCTTATCACGAAGAATAGCAATATCCTCCACAAAGAACCCACTCATAAGCAAGGTTCCACCCTTGGCAAGCGTAGCAATATAACTAGACATGTCAGCAAGCAAAATATTACGGTTGATATTAGCCAAGATAAAATCATAGCTACTTCCCTCCAACAGAGATACACCACCCCACATCGGAGTCACACACTCCTCGGCACCATTCACAGCAATATTCTCTTGGCAATTCTCATACGCCCATTCATCAATATCTATAGCATCGACAGCCTCGGCACCATACTTCACAGCAATAATAGCCAACACTCCCGTTCCGCTACCCATATCCAAACCTCTCTTACCCTTAACATCAATCTTGGTAATCATCTCCGACATAAGATATGTTGTTGCATGATGTCCCGTTCCGAACGACATCTTAGGCATTATCACAACCTCGGTTCGAAACTCCGAATTTGGAGCATGAAAAGGTGCACGGATCAAAATCTCACGCCCCACTTCCACCTGCTCAAAGTTGCTCTCCCATTGCTGGTTCCAATTCTGAGTCTCAATCGAAATATATCGAGCTCCCGAAATCGAGTACCGAGCAAGCAACTCATCAACCTCCTCCATGCAGTCAGCCAAACGCTCCTGTGGAATATATGCCTTAAGCTGTCCTCCCTGCTCCGAGAAGCTCTCAAATGGGTAATCAGCCAATTCGGCAGTAATAATTTCTCGCATCTCACTCTCGGAGATCGGAATATTTAGCTCTACGTAATCCATATTATGTTAAATTTACTATCTTTGTCTGTGTATTATTGACAAAGGTAGTAAAAGAATGGTAGAAAATAAGAAGAGATGGGAAGATATTGCACGCAAATATCGAACTTATATCAAGTTGGAGAAGCGACTCTCTGAAAATAGCGTTGAATCCTACATGCACGACCTCGCTGCATTTATCCACTATATCCTCCGTACGCGTGATATTCCGCCAAAAAAGGTGGAGGAATCGACCATTCAGCAATATATGGCGTGGCTCTACGACAAAGGCTGCAAAAAAACGACTCAGGCGAGAGTCTTAAGCTCCCTGCGTTCATTTTTCGGCTACCTCCAGCTTCTCGACATCATCGAGAGCTCCCCAGTAGAGTTCATCGAATCACCCCGCCCCTCACGCAAGCTCCCCGAAATCCTCACCCTCTCGGAGATCGACCGCATAATAAGTTCCATAGAGCCCTCGACAACCAAAGGTCTGCGAGACCGTGCAATCATCGAGCTGCTCTACTCGTGTGGTCTACGTGTCAGCGAGGCTACGGAACTGCGATTGAGCGATCTCTTCTTCGGTGAGGGATACATCCGAGTAATCGGCAAGGGCGATAAACAGCGACTAGTACCCATCAGCCCCCTAGCACGAGAGCGAATACATCTATATCTTGAGCAACGTTCAGGCGAGAGCAACCAAGAGACCCTATTTTTAAACAATCGAGGCAAGGCGCTGACCCGAGTAATGATCTTCACGCTTCTAAAAAATGCAACGCTAGCGGCAGGGGTTCAAAAAAAGGTTAGTCCCCACGTTTTGCGCCACTCCTTTGCGACACATCTTCTCGAAGGAGGTGCGAGCATTCGACAAGTCCAAGAGATGTTGGGACACGAGAATATCGTAACAACGGAGATCTACACACATCTCGATAGGGAGCGGTTGCATGAGACTGTCGAAAAGTATCTTCCGATCTAAAGTTGGGATTAGAGATGAAATTAATGCTCGCTGAGAATCAATAGTTTGCAATAAAAGTGCAAAAAAAATTAAAAAAAGTCTCTAAAATATTTGGTGGGTAACCATTTTTCCTCTATATTTGCACTCACAAAACAACAAGAACGGCTAACAACAGCCAAACGTTCATAACAAAATGCAGAAATAGCTCAGTTGGTAGAGCACAACCTTGCCAAGGTTGGGGTCGCGAGTTCGAGTCTCGTTTTCTGCTCACAAGTTGAATAGCCTAAGGTTATTCAACTTTTTTTATATTTATCATATTGGTTCTCGATATTGATTTATTTTTGAGTTTGGAACCGCTCACCAAGTTACAAAGTTTCGCCCACAACAAAGTTTAGTTGAATATAATAGCCGAATTGAAGAAACCTATAAATTGAAGAAACTATAAAACGATGAAAAAGTTAGTACTATTTTGCCTACTGTTGGTAATATGTTGCGCAACTTTTGCGCAGGCTAAGAGTGTTGATGCAATAATTGCATTAGAGAAACGTATCGAGCAGCTTCAACAAGAAAATACCGAGCTCAGGAAACAATTTGATGAGTTCAAAGAAGAGTCCCGACAATCATATATAAAACTTAAAGACGACGAAACGAGCCGTTTTAATGGGTATATTGAGCATGTTGCTTGGCTTGTGAGCTTAGTGGGCGTTTTAATGACTATAATTGTTGCAGTTGTTGGTTTTTTTGTGCCATACATGTACAATCGTTCGTTAATAAAAAAAATTAATGAAGCAAAAGCAGAAACCCAGAAACTTATAACAAAACAAGAAGATATTAGCTTTCAGTTAGAAGATATAAATTTAAAGGCTGAAGGCTTTGAGAAACAGTTTTCAAAAATTGAAAAAATAGAAACCCAAATTACCAACATCAAGAAGTCAATAAAAAAGACATCGGAAAATCCACAAGAATCATTATCTGAAGTTATAATAAAAGCCCCCGAAAAAATAAGAAAGACTTTAGGTAATTTGTTTAAATTCTAAGTGAGTGAGTGACCTCGCTTTGGGTTCAAATGCTGAAAGCATTTGAGAATTTTAATAGTCCATGAATTATTCAAATTTATTTGAGATAATTCATGGACTATTAAAATCTTGGAGCCGTAGGATCCAAGCCCAAAGTGCAGAAGAAGAGAAGCTCCGCAGGGAGCACCCTGCTGCCGCCCCGCAGAGGGGCAGTCCGAAACGTATGAAGGGTTAGGTTATAGGTTAAAGCAGGTATTTCTCGACCATTGCGGCCACTCCATCTTCGTCGTTTGAGAGTGTGACGTAGTTTGCGGCCTCTTTGACCACCTCTTGTGCGTTTGCCATTGCTACGCCAAATCCTGCGAGCTGAATCATTGTCAGGTCGTTGAATCCATCCCCTACGGCCACAATATCCTCTGCTGTGCAGCCGACATGCGCAAATAACCGATTTAGGGATAGCGCCTTGTCAATCCCTTTGGGCACCACCTCCAAGAAAAATGGCTCTGAGCGGTAGGCGCTTAGCTGCTCTCCATGCTGTGCGTTCAGTGTGTCGGCTAGCTGTGGGAGGGTGTCGGGCTGACCAACTATCAGACACTTATCGGGATCGAATGTCACCGCTTCGGTGAAGTTCTCAACCTTCTTGGGGAGCATCTTGGTGAGGAATATCTCATGTTCAACATACTTATCTTGGGGCTGCTCCGTGAGGATATACTCACCCTCGTATGTGAGTATCACCGCCCCCGCTGTTGTTGCTGCACGGTGAAGTGGGGCTACCAGTGAGTGAGGCAGAACCTGCTCATATATGGTCTCCATCCCCTGCACTTGGATGATCTTGCCGCCATTGTATGCGAGGATGTAACCTCCGAAGCGCTCCATCTGTAGGCTACGGCTGAGTGGCACGATACCATATGTTGGTCGTCCCGATGCTAAGACCAGCTGCACGCCCGACTCTTGAAGCCTGAGGAGCGTTGCGAGTGTGCGTGGAGTGATCTCCTTTTGACTATTTGTAAGTGTGCCATCAAGATCGAGCACTAGAAGTTTGCATTTCATAGAAGTCTGATTTTTACGGGCTGGATACAAAATTGGTTGACAAGAGTGTTGCCAACCAATAAAGTTTCGTTAATTAAAATGGAAGATCATCAACCTCCTCCGCTGCCGACGAGCCATACGACGGCTCTGTAGCTACGGGTGCCGAGGGCATTGGTGGCATTGCTGAGGATGCCGCCATCGGTGCTGGAGCTGGAGCCTCAGCTTGTTTAGGCTGCACACGCCATCCGTTGACGTTTGTGTACCAACGTCCGTTGTACTCACGAGACTCAAGGTTGATCGAGACAACGTAATCTTGACCCTCGACCATAGATTTCACCTCGGCCTCCTTGTTGAAGAATGATACAACCACCTTGCGAGTGTATTGACCATCCATCACGTCGAAGATCACCTCTTGACGTTGCCATTCACCACGTGCCGAAACTCCTGAGGCCGCTGGTAAGATCTTAAATATTCTTCCTTCAAATTCCATAATATTGTTTTATTTTTAATTTCTGATACAAAGATACAAAAAAGGCTTGGAATAATCCAAGCCTAAATGGTTAAAGACGCTAAATTATTTAGCAGCTTTCTTATCGTAACGTTTTGCGTAACGGTTCATAAACTTATCAACGCGACCTGCGGTGTCAACCAACTTCATCTTACCAGTATAGAAAGGGTGAGATGTGTTAGAAATTTCCATCTTATACACGGGATAGGTTTCGCCGTTCACTTCGATGGTATCTTTGGTCGAAACGGCGGACCGGCACAAAAACACGTGGTCGTTCGACATATCTTTGAACGCCACCATACGATAATTTTCTGGGTGAATACCTTTTTTCATTTCGTTGTTCTTGTATTAATTAGTACTAATTGTGGCTGCAAAGATAATGCTTTATTCTGTAAAACAAAAGAAATTAGAGTTTAATTTTGTTTTTCTTTTGGTGGGGGTGGATTTTTTGGGTTGGGGGGATTGTTTTGAAGCAATATACAGATAAATTAAATAAATAGATATGTTTTGCATAAAAAGTTTGGATTTTAGATTTTTTTGATTTAACTTTGAAATCAGTTATACGCTTCAATTTAGAATGTTATGGGTTCTTATCCTAAATTTTGGAGTGAAAAATTAAAATTTAGAATTCACCATATATGAGTATCTACTATTTAATATTTTTTTAATGAAACAATATGTCATATACATTATCTCGTTACTAACGTTTTGCGCCTGTCAAAGTGCAATCAGATATAAGGCCATGGAGCTAGAGACAGCCATAGATAAAACAGGTGTAATAGAGAATTATACTTTCGATGAGTCTCGACCAAAGGTTGTTACATATATTGGAAGCATAAAAGCCTTCTCTCGTTGGGTTCATAGCACCAATATTGATGGAGTAAAGGAGAAAATTGAGCGATATGAAGATTTTGAGTTTTTGTTTTACTTAGGGGTGCAGAGCCAGGAGGAGCTAAACACAGCGATTGAGATTGCCGAGCGATATAATATTGAATTTCCAATATATATAGATGATAAAGATCTGTTTCGAGATCGAAATTTTGGAGATGATGAGAAACCAGGTATGACCACGACGATTATTCTCGATTCAAAGAATAGGGAATATCCTTGCACTGTTCTAATGTTGCAGTTTAATGGATTTGATAAGCATATGGAGGAGGCAATTAAAGAGATGGGTAAATAATAATAAGTATGGCAATAATTGTTTTACACTACTGAAGCCCCAATAACTTTTAATAGAAAAAGCGGCTAATATGCTTTTAGTCAGATTAGCCACTCTAATTAAAAAAACGCAACATCTTAGAATCTGTTTAAATTTCTCTCATCTAATTTGTTAAGGATCTGTCACTTCACTTTTCTCTCTTTGCACTCGTTACATAGCTATTGCTATGCGCCTCGCACAAAGAGAGAAAATTAAAGCAACATCTCTCTTAACAATTTTAGCGAGAAAAACTTAAACAGATTCTTAATTAGAAGTGTTTTTATAATTATAGTACGCACGAGGGCTAACGCCCAATATTTTTGCCATCATTTCGACTGGATAGCGCTCTCTGTTTTCATCTATAAATAGATATTTGTCTCGTCTATCTTTGAGAAGTCTGCTTCTTTTGAATATTTCAATCTCCATTTTTTTGTTTTTCAAGGCCTTTTCAAGATCTTTGATTTTGCGCTGCTCATCATTTAGGCGCTCGATGCCTCGCCCCTGAAAACTTGCTTCGCCGTATTTCAAGTACTCCTTACGCCATTTACTTAGTAGATTTGGCGAGATCCCCAACTCTTGCGCCAACTCTTTTATGCTATTTCTCTCGAAACTTAATTTTACTGCATTTTCTTTGAATGACTTACTAAATGATATTTGTCCCATTGTGCAAAGATAATTATTTGCAATGAACTTTGGCTGAATTGAGAAGGGGGAAATATATATTTTTTTTCATAAATATTACCCCCACGTCGATTTTTCTCGAAAAAACCAAAAAAATATAGAGTTTTTTTATTGGAAAACGTCAAAAAGGTGTAACTTTGCCAAGCGTCGAAATTTAACAATTTTAAATATCTTAACTATGAAAAGAGCAATTCTATCTTGCGCCATCATTGCTGCACTCGCTGTGTCGTGTGCTGAGCAGGCAGGAAGCTACCATGTAAAAGGTAGTGTAACCAATAGCGAACTTGAGGGTTCAACAATCTACCTTAGCGAGTGGGGAAATAAAGCAAAACTCGACAGCGCAGTTGTTGCGGATGGTAAGTTTGAGATGAAAGGTGCAGTTGCTGTGCCAGCGATATTTTACGTTACATCGGGTAAGCAGAGAGCTATCGTAACAACAGGCGAAACAGCTACAGCAACCATTGGCGAGACAATTACAGTTGAGCAGGGTGCCGAGACTGCCTCTATCGTTGAGATGCAAGCCTCACTTGATGCAATATATGCTTCATTCAGAGAGTTCTGCAAGGAGAATAGCGACAAGGATGCTCAAAGAGCTGAGTATGCTAAAATTAATGAAGAGATGTCTGCAATAAAGGATGCTACACTTGCTCAAAATCCAGATAATTTAGTCGGTGCCTATGCCGCTTTGGGTATGGTTAGCGGAACGAAAACCTTGGAGCAGCTAGATTCATTGGTTGCCTTGGCTCCACTTTCGGCAGATCTTTACTACGTACAGAAAAATAAAAAGAATAAAGAACAAGCTCTAAAGACCGCTGTAGGTGAGATGTATGTTGACTTCGCAGGAAGCAATATTGATGGCACTCCAGCGAAATTCTCGGATTATGTCGGTAAAGGTAGATACGTGCTCGTTGATTTCTGGGCTTCATGGTGTGGTCCATGTCGTGCCGAGATGCCAAATCTTCGTGCTGTATACGAGAAGCATAAAGAGAATGGTTTGATCCTTTTAGGTGTAAACGTTTGGGATGGTAAAGAGGCTTGCATCAAAGCTATGGAAGAGGAGGAGATGACTTGGCCAATTCTATATGCTTCGGATGATAACATAGCAACAGAGAGTTACGGAATCTTGGGAATCCCAACGATAATTCTCTTTGCCCCAGATGGTAAGATCGTTGACCGCACAGCTCGTGGACAAAAGATCATGGAGCTTATTGATAGCGTTTATGCTGAGTAGGTAACTACTTGATATAATTTGGTTTACCTGTAAAAATTATAAGGTAAACGCACATGGACAACTCTCTCATTATGTTCATACCGTACGGGTAGGAGCATGATGAGAGAGTTGTTCTTATATGCTTGCCTCAATAAATTTTTGAAATAAGTTACACATTTCATTTTTTTTTGGTTATCTTTGCGATGATTTAGCGCTTATGTGTAGTGCATAGCGCATATTTATTAACCAATTATATACTACGATGGACGATGGCTATTACTCCCAAAATTGCGGCTGTGTCGTATCTCAATACGATACCGTTCATCTATGGTATCGAGCACGAAGGTAACTTCTGTGCCGATCTTCTATTACTAAATCCCGCACAATGTGCCGAGGCATTTGCTCAGGGCGAGGTTGATATTGCCTTGGTGCCTGCTGCTGTTGTTCCCTCTCTTCCTCTCGTTGAGGTGGTGAGCGAATATTGTATTGGCGCATCGGGTGAAGTTCGCACAGTAGTTCTTGTGAGCGACGATCCCATAGATCAGATAAAAAGAATATTTGTCGATACTCACTCTCGCACCTCCGTGCAGCTAGCTGGTTATCTTGCTAAAAATCTCTGGAAGATAGAGCCTGAATGGTTTGAGCTGCATGATATGGCTCAACTCGCTCATGCAGAGGATGGGGACGCATTTTTGCTTATTGGCGATAAGGTTTTTGAGCATGAAGATGAGTTTGATTACTCTTATGACCTTGCTGCTGAGTGGATGAAATCGACCGATTTGCCATTTACATTTGCCGTGTGGGTTGCTCGAAAGGGTACTGAACATGTCGTTTTAGATGCTTTGGAACAAGCCTTGGAGTTTGGTGTTGAGCATCTTTATGAGGCGATATTGAAGTATCGTGGCGAGGATTCAGTGGTGGAAAAATATCAATATTTGAGCGAGAATATCGACTTTCTGTTCGACGCTCAGAAGCGTAAAGCATTAAAAAAGTTTTGGGATGCAGGTATCAAAATAGAACCTAAATCCAATCCTGGCTGAAGAGAGAAGTAACCAAATACGTTTGGTTGCGACACTGCGGATCATATATTCATTTTGGCTTAAAGGTCTTTCATATAGGCTTTTAAGAGTTTAATTAAAAAGCAAAACAATGATTACGCTATATCTCAAACAGTACAACAAAATTATTAGAAATGCCGATACCAAGCTCTTCGATGATCTTGGTTACGACGATATATTGTGGATCGATCTTTTCTCTCCAACCATCAAGGAGCAAAAGGCCGTTGAGAACTTTATGGAGATAAGTCTCCAAACACGTCAGCAGGCCGAGGAGATCGAGACAACATCTAAATATTCGGAGACGGAGAATACGATTATCTCTAACTCGAACTTTTTTATCCCTATCGACCAGAGTTTCAATGTTGAGCCCGTATCGTTTATCATCTCCAATGAGGGAGTTTTGGTGACTCTGCGCAATTGTGAGTTCCGCACGTTCCGTGAGGCTGAGAAGCGCTTGCAGATGAACTATCGGAACTTCTCGACGGGGTATCATATTATGATCTCACTTTTGGAGGTGAGAATTGATTATGATGCTGACCTTGTGGAGCTTATCGCAAAGCAGGTTGCGGGGTTGAGCAAGGATATTAATTCGGAGGATAGCATCGACAAGGAGGTGATTTATAGAATTAATACTTTGCAGGAGAATACGATGTTGGTGCGTGAGAATATCTTCGATAGGCAGCGTGTCTTATCGGGAATATTGCGCTCTGAGCGTTTTCCAAATGATATTTACCCTCGTTTGCAGTTGATGATTAAGGATGTTAACTCGCTGATAAATCATGCTGATTTTGCATTTCAGCGTCTGGATTATATTCAAGATTCTGCCTTGGGTCTTATCAATATTGAGCAGAACGAGATTGTGAAGATCTTCTCGGTGGCCTCGGTGATTTTCATGCCTGCAACGCTTATTGCGAGTGTTTATGGAATGAACTTTAAGGTGATGCCTGAATTGAGTTGGGTTTTTGAACTGCCTAATGGTATGACTGTGCCTGTTGGATATATCTTTGCACTCTGCTTAATGGTTTTTTGTTCGGCTATCACAATTTGGTTTTTCCGCTTTAAGAAGTGGTTGTAAATATTTAAATATTATAGGTGTAGGGGAGTTTTTTTGACTCCCCTATATTTTATATATTCTAAATGGTTTTAAGGAGAGTTGGTTTCGGTTAATCGCTCTTAAAAAATAATTACGGCATATAAATTGAGGGAAATTGTTAGTGTACAGAATTTAAACTAACTATATTTCTTATGAATAGAATGTTTCTCTCTTTTGCGATGTTGTTATTATCATTCGCATGTAATAGGGTGGAGTCTCTTGGTGTCGCTGATGATTTTGATCCTCAATCACCGATGGAAATTTCGATATTGATGACCTCTTATACAAAGGGGGCGTTGGTTTTGGAGCCTAAAGATATGGGGTCGATTGGTCTCTATTGTGCCTCGATGGGTGAGGATGATTGGTCGAGCTCGACAGAGTTTTCGAAATTTGAGAATCAACGTTTTAATATTACAGAGGATGGAGATTGTGTAATTGATGGTGGAGAAACTGTGTCTTGGGGGAGTGAGTCGGTAAGTGATAAGTATACCGTTTTTGCTTATTCTCCGCATAATAGAGATATTGAAGATGTTATTTTGCCTGAGATTGAAGATGGTGAACTTGTTATCAATTATTCTGTTCCGACGAGCTCGATAGATCAGCCTGATTTAATGTTTGCTGTGCCTCAGAAAAATATTTATCCTCAAATTTCGGGAAGGGTTTCGCTCTATTTTTATCATGCTCTCGCTTGTGTTAGTTTTGGGGTTGAAACAGATGTGGATGTGCAGATAACTGCAATCAGCGTTAAGGATGTTGTTAGCAGCGGGTCGCTTAGGTGGGATTATCTGGATAATTATGATTTTGACCTTGACCCAGATTCTGACCCTGATTCCAATTCAGAGATATATTCGAAAAATGGAGTGCCTCAATGGAGTTTAGGCGAAACATCAAATGAATCGTTTAGTGTAGATATTGCTCAATATACGCTCGATGATGATAACTCTGCTCAAGTTACATCTGAAGAGGGTTATCTTATGATGATACCTCAAACTTTACCAAATGGCGCAGAGGTAACTCTCACATTAAAATATAGTGACAGTGACGATTACGTGACAAAAACACTTATGATACCCCCTGGGAGTGAGTGGGAAGCGGGATCAAAATATCATTATATAATTAAAATTGAAGAGGATGAGGAAGAAGATATTGAGTGCGGTTTTATCTTCAACTCATCGCAAATATCAAACTGTTATATTATCAACCCCACCCCAAATGAAGAGACCATCATCCAAATACCTATTCAGACACGTATAAATGATTTTTGGTTGAATTATTCAGGGAAAAACACAACAAAAATCACCTCTGCTACCGACATAGAAACTTTAAAAGTTGTTACAGTGTGGGAGGATTTTGAAGAAGCATTTGATTATAAGTGTAGTTTATTGTATGATGATAATGGTGATATGGCGGTGCAATTTACTATATTATCAGAGTATCAAGAGGGTAATTTTGTCTTTGCTGTGCAGGAATTTAGAAATGATCTTTACTACACATTATGGTCGTGGCATCTTTGGTTCACCGATTATAATCCCGATGCTATTGCGGCAGGAAATGTAAACAAAATTAGATATGTGAAGGATGGAATATATGAATTAGATGGTTACTCAGGTGCTGTGCATCGTTATAAAGATAGTGACGATGGTAAATCCACGGCTGTATGGAGTGGAATATATGCAGGTAAATTTATAATGGATCGAAATATTGGTGAGCGAAATTGTTATGCTGATGATTATGGTGCGGGTGCTGTCTATTATCAATTTGGGCGTAAGGATCCATTTCCAGGTAGCTGTGCAACATTTGCGAATGGTGATAGTGAACCATATAAAAGAAACTTTTCAGGTTTTGGATTTTATGAATCTGTTATATATTCAAACGATTTCTTTGTCTCTGAATCATCTAGCTATAATTGGTGTGACGAGACTGCTGCACGAAGATATTCATGTATATGGTTTGATGTGGATATTCCCCTTGATGGATACTTAGGCGAAAAATCTATCTTCGACCCATCTCCGCTTGGATGGATGATACCTTTAAATGATACCTGGAATGGCTTCAATGTGGAGGAGTTGAATTGCGACGATGAAGAGGATGATTTTGCGAAATATAATTATAACTATTATGGTTATCGAGATGCTCTAAATAAAGGTGCTCTTGCGCAGGAGGGGGCATTGGGTTATGTATGGAGTGCTAATCCTTTGGATGCTCAAAACGCATATAGTTTTCATTATTCAGCAACTCAAAGAAGTTCTCAGACAGATTCATATATGACGTATGGATTCCCGATACGTGCCATTCAAGAGTAAGAATCTGTTTAAGGGGAGTTCTAATTTCTCCCTAAAATACTTTTCGATTACTAACCACCCCTTTTTGATTTTACAAAAATAGGTGGTAGAGCTACTACAACCCACTTTTGCAAAATCAAAAATGGATAATTATTAACCAAAAATTAAAATTAGGGAGAAAATAGAACTCCCCTTAAATTTCTCTCATCTAATTTGTTAATTTTTTGGCCATTCACCCACCTCCATATCAAAGATGCGCTCTCCGTCGATTTTAAAACGCAGAGCGCTTCTTACCTTATGGATTCCATAATTCCCCGCTGCACCTGGGTTTAGATGCAGAAGATTATATTGCGGATCATTCATCACCTTTAATATATGAGAGTGTCCCGAGATGAATATATTTGGGCGTGCAGCGATGATATTTGCAAGTGCCTCAGGTCGATAGCGACGTGGGTAACCTCCAATATGAGTCATTAAAACTTTGACCCCCTCACACTCGAAGAGCAGATCACGAGTGAATGCTCGCCGACAATCAGCGCCATCAATATTTCCCCAAACAGCACGCAAGGGTTTGAATGCTGCAATTTGATCGGCTAGCTCCAATGTGCCGAAATCTCCCGCATGCCACAACTCGTCAACATCCCGAAAGAAGTAACGAAGTGAGTCATCAAAGCAGTGATGTGTATCTGAAAGGAGTCCTATTTTTTTCATTGATTATAGCTACCTGTTAATATTTTCCGTTCCATAATTTTTCAATTCTCTCCGCAATTTTAGCCTCCGCAGAGTTGTCAAGATTGGGTTCATAGAATCGAGTGCCGACAAGGGTGTCGGGTAGGAACTCTTGGTCGATGAAATTTCCTTGGTAATCATGTGCATAACGATAATCTTTTCCGTAACCCGCCTCACTCATTAATTTTGTTGGTGCATTGCGTAAGTGAAGTGGAACTGGTCGGTTTTGAGTATCGTTTTTGACCATGGCCAAGGCTTTATTTATAGCTACATATGCTGAGTTTGACTTCGGGCTTGTAGCTAAATATATTGTTGTTTGAGCTAGTGTAATACGAGCCTCAGGCATTCCGATTTTATGAACTGTATCAAAACAAGCATTAGCCAAAAGAAGAGCGTTAGGATTTGCTAGGCCGACATCCTCCGAGGCTAAAATAACCAATCGACGAGCAATAAATCGAGCCTCCTCACCTCCTGCCAACATCCGAGCCAAATAATAAATTGCACCATTCGGGTCGCTACCTCTCACAGATTTTATAAAGGCCGAAATAACATCATAATGTTGCTCCCCATTTTTATCATAGAGAGCAATATTTTGTTGCAGACATTCTGTAACGTAATCATTTGTGATTATGATTTTGCCTGTTGTCGCTCCAACGATTATATCTAAAATATTGAGTAACTTTCTTGCATCGCCTCCAGAAAATGTAAAGAGTGCTTCACGTTCCACAACCTCAATTTCACGCTCGCGCAGTTCACTGTCTGTTGTTAATGCTCGCTGCAAAAGACGCTCTAAATCCTCCTCTTCCATAGATTTAAGGATGTAGACTTGGCATCGACTCAAAAGAGGTGAAATCACCTCAAAAGATGGGTTTTCGGTTGTCGCTCCAATAAGGGTTATAACACCCTGCTCAACGGCTCCCAACAGTGAATCCTGTTGCGATTTGTTGAAGCGGTGAATCTCGTCGATAAATAAAAATGGAGGCTTCGAGTCGAAGAATCTCTGTCGTTTTGCCGATTCGATAACCTCACGCACATCTTTCACTCCCGAGCTAACAGCCGAGAGAGTGAAGAATGGGCGTTTGAGTTCATTGGCTATAATCTTGGCCAACGTAGTTTTTCCGACACCTGGAGGCCCCCACAAAATAAATGAGGGGACATTTCCAGTTTCGAAGAATTTGCGGAATACACCACTCCGACCCACTAAATGTTCCTGACCGATATAGTCATCAATTGAGTGAGGGCGTAATCTTTCGGGAAGTGGTATTGCCATTATTTCTCTAATTTAATCTTCTGAGTCTATATTTTTTTAAAAGAGTGATAAATCTCAACTTTTTTTAAAGAGCGAGATAATCCTCTATCTAAAAATTATTTAACCTCTGGAGTTACAGTTGCTAAATAGAGTTCATCCAATTGAGCTTGGTCGATTGTCGATGGAGCCTCGATCATAACATCACGGCCAGCATTATTTTTAGGGAATGCAATATAATCACGGATAGACTCCACGCCACCAAAGAGTGAACATAGACGGTCAAAACCAAATGCAAGACCACCATGTGGAGGTGCACCGAACTTAAAGGCATTCATCAAGAAGCCAAATTGCTCCTCTGCCTTTTCAGGTGTGAAGCCCAAAATCTCGAACATCTGAGCTTGAAGTTTCGAATCGTGAATACGGATCGAGCCGCCACCGATCTCAGTTCCGTTACAAACAAAATCATAGGCATTAGCACGCACCTTACCTGGATCTGTAGCTAGATACTCAACATCTTCGATCTTTGGAGAGGTAAATGGATGGTGCATAGCATAATAACGCTGAGTCTCATCATCCCACTCAAATAGAGGGAAATCAACAACCCACAATGGAGCAAACTTTTTAGGATCACGCAATCCTAAACGCTCACCAACCTCCAAACGAAGAGTATTTAATTGAGAGAGAGCCTTATATTTTTTGCCGCAAAGGATAAATACAATATCTCCAGCCACAGCACCCGCCTTGTCAGCCATCGCCTTAACCTGCTCAGCTGAGTAGAATTTATCAACCGAAGATTTCACCTCACCTTGAGCATCTACACGAATCCACACAAGACCCTTAGCCCCAACTTGTGGACGTTTAACAAAGGCTGTAAGCTCGTCGATCTGCTTACGAGTATAAGTTGCACACCCCGTTGCCGCAAACCCACAAACATACTCAGCGTCATCAAAAACTGGGAAGCCGTGACCTTTAGCCAACTCTGTAAGGTCGGCAAACTCCATTCCGAAGCGAATATCTGGTTTGTCAGAACCATACTTCTCCATAGCCTCATGCCATGTTAAACGTGGGAACGACTCCGCAAGAGTTATATCCATAACCTCCTTGAACATATATTTTGCCCAACGCTCAAATGTCGAAAGTACATCTTCCTGCTCAACAAAGGCCATCTCACAGTCGATCTGAGTAAACTCAGGCTGACGATCAGCACGAAGATCCTCATCACGGAAACATCTCACAATTTGGAAATATTTGTCGTAACCTGCAACCATCAAAAGCTGCTTGAATGTTTGAGGCGATTGAGGCAGAGCATAAAACTCATTTGGATTCATGCGACTTGGAACAACAAAGTCACGAGCACCCTCGGGAGTAGATTTAATAAGATATGGAGTCTCAATTTCAAGGAAACCCTCAGAATCCAAGAAGTTACGCACGGCATGCGCCATCTTGTGACGAAGAATCATCGCACGTTGAAGTGGAGCACGACGAAGATCCAAATAACGATATTTCATACGTAGATCATCTCCACCGTCAGAGTGCTCCTCGATGGTGAATGGCGGAGTTTGAGCAGAATTAAGGATTGTTAGCTCCTCGGCAACAACCTCGATGTCTCCAGTCTCCATTTTTGGATTTTTCGACGAGCGCTCGATAACCTTACCTGTAACTTGCAATACATACTCACGACCCAATTGAGCGGCAATCTCTTTTGTTTGTTCCGCTGAGTGCTCCTCAACGACGATTTGAGTGATGCCGTAACGGTCACGTAGGTCGATAAAGGTCATCGCTCCAAGGTTACGAACCTTTTGCACCCAACCCGAGAGAGTTACGCTTTGATCTATATTTGTGGCTCTAAGTTCACCACAGGTATGACTTCTATACATAATATTATTGTTATTTTATTTTGTTATTCGTAATTTTGTAACCCACAAAGATAACAATAAAAAAGAAACAGAGTAGAATCAAAAGCAAAAAAATGGAGGATAAAGATAAAAAGTATATGAGTCTCGCAATTTTAGAGGCTCAAAAAGCGTTTAAAGAGGGTGAGGTGCCTATTGGAGCGGTGATCGTTGCTGGTGACACGATCATCGGCCGAGGACACAATCTAGTTGAGACACTCTCGGATGCCACAGCCCATGCCGAGATGCAAGCGATAACGGCAGCAACTTCGACCCTAGGGGGTAAATACCTAAATGAGGCAACCCTATACGTCACAGTTGAGCCCTGTGCAATGTGTGCTGGAGCCATCGCATGGAGTCAACTTGGAGCTGTAGTTTGGGGTGCTGACGACCCAAAAAGAGGCTACCGCAGCTACTCCGAAAAAATCCTCCCACCTAAGATAAAAATTA
This sequence comes from Rikenellaceae bacterium, assembly GCA_044433665.1. Taxonomy (GTDB): domain Bacteria; phylum Bacteroidota; class Bacteroidia; order Bacteroidales; family Rikenellaceae; genus Alistipes. The sequence continues at coordinate 18,415 of JAWXTJ010000008.1, read as the reverse complement.
AAAATGGGGTCAAAAAAGAGGAAAGTGAGGAACTTTTGCGCTCTTTTTTTGCAAAATTGAGGTAGAAATTTGTAAATAAATAAAAAATAGCTAATTTTGCGACATTGCGAGCGGAGTAGCTCGCAACTCTTAAAACATTAAAAAGGGTGAGAGATAATACGAGAGATAAGTAAGTGAATTGAACGAAAAACAAAAACACAATAAATTTATACAACTAATGAAAAAATTACTTCTGACACTTTTTGCAGCTACTGCTGCATTTGTTGCATCAGCCCAAGAGGATGTAACTGCACTTTACAACTCTGCTGCATCTGCCTATGGCGAGAAAAAATTCGATGTAGCTGTTGAGAACTTTAACAAAGTTGTTGATCTAGGTATGGACGATGACTCTGCTGCAAGCATGGTTGCTACAGCTAAGAGTTACATTCCAAAATGTTACTACCAAATCGGTGGTCGCGCAATGCAATCAGGAGACTACGATGCTGCACTAGAGAACTTCACCCTATCGGCTAACTACGCTGAACTTTGGGACGATATGGCAACTCAACACAAAGCTAACGGTTGGATCGCTAAATTGTATCAGAAACAAGGTGGTGACGCTTTCAATGCTCAAGATTACGCTACCGCTAAGGAGGTTTTCGCTAAAGGTTACGCTTCAGATCCAACAAACACTGAGATGGCTAACTGGTTGGGAATCTGCTACTGTGAGACTGACGAGTTCGACGAGGGTATGGCAATCTTCTCTAAGATTTCAGAGATGGGAGCTAAAAATCCAAAATATGCTGACGCTGCTGTTGACGCTCAAAAGAACATGGCAATCTACACTAACAACCGTGTAGCTGCACTTCAAGCTGAGGGAGACAACGACGGTATCATCGCAATGGCTGAGTCAATCCTTGCTACAGATCCAACAAACGCAACTGCTGAGAAGGTTCGTCTACAAGCATACTACGACAAGAAAGATTATGCTGCTGTAGCTGCATCGGCTGAGACTGCTGCTGCTGCACAAACTGACGAGGCTGAGAAGAGCAACGTTTACTTTATCCTAGGCGCTTCATACAACGACCGTGAGATGAAAGATCAAGCTATTGCAGCTTTCAAAAAGGTAACAGAGGGTCCAAATGCTGAGATCGCTGCTGCAACTATCGCAGAGCTTTCTAAATAAGAGAGACAAAAATATTATAAAAAAGTGTTGTGCTTATTGCGCAACACTTTTTTTTATTCCTTTTTTCTTGTAAATTTGTGAATACTAAACCAAAAAAAACTTAAAACCTATGAAATTTAAACATTTACTTTCACTTTTAATATTAGCCACAACCGTTTCATGCTGCACACCACCGCAAGAGACGGGAGAGAGTCTAAAATATATTATGGATTTGGTGCACCGCAATCCTGGAGAGCCTCTGCAATATTCTAAATATTATAATGAAGAGTACCTCAAAGAACAAGGTTACAACTCAATGGTGTCGCAGATTTACGTGCAGTGCGCATTAACATACGATGATTTTGACCAAGGAGTAATCCCCGAGGGAAGCAAGGAGCGAGAGTGGATCGAGCTCCAAAAAAAGGAGGTTGCCGAGAAGATTAGACGTGCAAAAGCTGCGGGGTTGGATATTTACACCTTCACCGATGTATTGGTGCTCCCAACTATGTTAATTGAGAAGTATCAAGATCAGCTTGTTGATAAAGGAGATTTAGACACATCGTCAAATTCAATCCATGGCAAATTAGCTCCAAATATCGAACGAGACCTCACCGTAACACTTATCAAAGCCCAAATCAAGGAGATCTTCGAAACTTTTCCCGACCTAGATGGTCTTGTGGTGCGTTTCGGTGAGACATATCTTTACGATACCCCATACCACTCGGGAAGTAGCCCTGTGCGTTCAAATGGTCAAAAAGGAATTGAGGGACATATAAAACTGATAAATCTCTTACGCTCAGAAATTTGTGAGAAATATAATAAAAAACTATTCTACAGAACATGGGGCATGGGATTGCCATTTCACACAGATCCCGATGTATACACATCTATCACCGATAACGTTGAGCCTCACGACAATTTAATATTCTCGATAAAGTATTCGTGCGGTGATTTTCATCGTTTATATAAATTTAACCCAACCCTCGGTCTCGGCAAGCACCCATTTATAGTTGAGTTCCAAGCACAACCAGAATATTATGGAAAAGGAGCCCATCCAAATTATCTATTTGGAAGCGTGCTAAATGGTTTCTCGGAATACTCACGCATCATGGAGCCAGATGCTGTTCAGAGTCTAAAACAGCTCAAAGAGGATCCAAAATTGGTTGGTATGTGGTCATGGTCACGAGGTGGCGGCTGGAATGGTCCATATATAAATAATGAGCTTTGGAGCGATGTTAATGCACAATCAATGGTTGTATGGTCTCACAACACCTCACTCACGGAGTCAGAAATCCTAGACATTGTATTAACAAACCTAGGTGTCGAGAAGAGCTCACAAGCAGATTTCAAACAACTCCTAAAACTATCAGACGAAGCAGTACTCAAAGGTCAATCAACAGACCTTGACCTGCCATTTAATGTATGGTGGAGCCGAGATCAATACTTCTCAGCATCCAAGAGCCTTGCAGCATTCTTTACCGCAGCAATAGAAGAGAATAAAGTGAGTGAAGTCATAGCCGAAAAAGATTACGCAGTATCTCTATGGGAGCAAATTGTGGAGCTCTCAAAAAATATCCAAATGAAAGATCCCCTAACAGAAGAATACGTACGCATATCTTCAGAGTATGGATTATATAAACATGACATCATCCGTCAAATATTCATCCTAGGTCTCAATGAAAAACAATACGAGCTAACAGGAAAACTCAACATAGAGCAAACCCGCACAGCAATTAAGAGATATGATGAATTATGGATCGAATGGCAAGAGCTAGAGGATAATAACCCAATCTGCGCATCAATATACCAACCCAACGGCTTCGCCCTAACCCTAGAAACAGGAGCCCACGGAAATCCCCAAACAGGAATCGGCACAACAGTCGACAAACTACGCAAAATAGTAAATTAATCTCGCAGACTCCGTCGGGCGGGGATAGCACCCCCGCTGGTGCATACTCTGTTGCGTCTCGGGCTTGCTGAGGTTTTCAACCTCGGAAATTCTAATGATAAAATAGTTGCCGCAAGTAAACTTGCACAACTATTTTATCATTAGAATTTTTTAAGGGGAGTTCTATTTTCTCCCTAATTTTATTTTTTGGTTAATAATTACCCATTTTTGATTTTGCAAAAGTGGGTTGTAGTAGCTCTACCACCGATTTTTGTAAAATCAAAAAGGGGTGGTTAGTAATCGAAAAGTATTTTAGGGAGAAATTAGAACTCCCCATATATCAAACTATCCATAGTTACAACCTTTGCAATATCAAATATGCCGTTTTCAATAACTCCATTATGCAAACAGAGACTATCCACCGAATTAAATAAATTAATGTCACGCAGCTCTTTGACCTCTTTATAATCTTGCCTGTTAACAACCTCTACGACTGTTGCAGGGTCGTCAGATGAGCAAAATGTGAATACCATGGCACCACTAAAAGTGTTAGATTGATAATTGTTTTCATCGTTTAAATTTATATTTCACAATTACAGGGTTGTCGTCGTCGCTCAAGGAGTTATATATGGATAAATTCTTTTGGTCTAATAGCTTCTCATTGATTGAGGTGTAGCGATGTATGTTAGATGAGTATGCGTAGTTGTCATCTATGATTATGGGAATAGAGCCTTTGCACTCTTCAAATTTTTGGAATATCGTGTGACTCTTAGCTCTCTTGTCATAGATCATCTGATACCATTTTGATTTATACGTAAAACAGGTTATGAATATATTGCTATTCTCTAAGCATTGAACGAAGTGTGTGACAAATTTATTTCCCGATTTGAAGTAATCAAGATAAAATTTATAATCTCTGTCTGGCGGGATATTATCAATGTTGATTGTTGCTCGCCCAAAATCCCATTGGTATTTTGTATTGATATATGGTGGCTGCTCTCCTAGGTTAAACACCTGTCCATCATAAGCCTGAACAAAGCATAGAGACTCCCCAATGGTGTAAAATGGTGAGGTTGAATATGATAGACCTGCTTGCGGAAGCCACGTTGGAGCATGATATGTATCTCCGATGAGCTCCGCCTTTGAGATCGAGTACAAAAGTATCTGACGATCTTCACTGTACGCCGAATAAAGGATGTATATATCCTCCGTTAAGCAGTGAAAAGCGTGATAGGCATTGTTTGAGGTTTGGATCTCTATTTTTTGTCTGTATTCTAGGCTATTTTTATCGTAAATATTGATAACGCCAGTGGGTGAAAGAATCTCAATATCGCCTGTGAACATATTGATATTAAAATCCGAGATCTCTGAGTACTCTCCTCGACCACGACCCTGCTTATTAATTTTACTGATATATTTTCCGTTGCTGTCGAAGATGAATATTTTATTTTCGTCGAGGATATAGAACTTATCATCATGGAGAACCATCTTTGCGGGCTTCGTTTGACGATATATAAGTATTGACTCCTCCGTGGTTTCAAGTGGGATAATCTCTATCGAGTCGTAAACATCATAAAATGAGACTTTCTCAATGTTGTTTATGTCGATATAATCTCCGCCTTGGGTGCTCTTCGAACGACTGCATGAGGCGAAAATAGCTACGGCAATCAAAAGTATGAGCTTGGTGTATGGGTGGAATTGGTTCATTGGTTGGGGAATTTAAGTAGGGTGAGTGATTATTTCAATTTCAGCTTAAATTTAATGATAACAGGATTGTCGCCGTCGATTGACTTTAGTAGATTTGTGTTGTCGATAAAATTTGGATTCTGCTTGATGAAATCCTCGACAATATCCCGCTCAACCAAGGCCACAACACTGCCATCATCGGCAATATGGCGAACAGATGAAAATAAGATAGCATTCGAGCCTTCCAAGGTGGCCGTAATCCATTTATAATTACCATCTTTGCGATCTACGCCAATCATGTTATACATCTGCTGTCCATTGGAGATTTGGTAGATTACATTAACGAGTGAATTTGCAGAATTTTGTTCGAATCTGAGAATTGAAGCAAAATCACTAGAGGTCATTATCTCTGCGGCGGCAAAGGCATCCGATTGCGTAAAGCAGCTAGCGGGAATATTATACGAGCCGAAATCAAACTCGATTAACTCTGACAGCTCACCATCATTCGAGATTGTGTGTATGATGTTGCTGTATGTTTCACGTATGTAAACTTCATCTGCACAGAGTGTTAACGATGGAACATCTTCTGCAAAGACTATTATTTTAGCCTCTGAGGGTAAGTAACTTTCAATGCGCTCGAAAGAGTCGTTAAAGAGTAATACACGCTCCTCCTGCTGGCCATTGCAGAAGCCGAAATATCCATAATAGTTGTCGCCAACTTTTAAGAGCTGCTGAGCATTAATACCTGTGTCGACACTTCCAAGGAATTTGCCATCGGCATTATATTTATATATCTTTTTCTCGGCTGTCGAGTAGATCATAATTTCATCGCCTAGGATCTGAATACTTGAAATGTTAAGGTACTCATCTCCTGCACGACCTGATTGGCCTATAATATTTTTGAATTTGCCATCTTTGTCGAATCTATGACAACTGCGCTCTTGTTTGTTGATTAGGTAATAATCTCCGTTTGCCTCAAGAAGATCACATGCAGAAGAGATCATGGAACTCTCGCTCTGTTCTAAAGGTAAGATAGTTGCCGACTCAAAGATGGCTTTGATTTGGCTAGCGCTCTGAGTTTTTGAAAATTTACACTCTATGAGTTTGTTATTTACACTTTGGGGTTCTGTTGAGCTGCATCCTATAGTTATGGTAGCCATAGCTAATATCATCACGGCTAAAAGGTTTCGTTTCATGATTATTTGGTTTTAGGGTTGATTTTTAGGGTTTTGGGAAGTTTGGTTGTTGTTTGATATGGAGTGTTACAACCCATTTTTATCTAATTTAATCTGCTCGATTGCCTCAGCGGCTAATCCATCGAAACTTACAGATTTATCGCCACCAAGAAATGTACAATTATAATACTTATTATTTGCACCTAAAATGAGGGAGATTCCCGTGACCCCTGGACTAATCAGAGCATCTTTAAATTTGTTATCGGTATCAATATATATTGGTATTTTAACATTATGCTTTTTCACCATGCCGAGTGCTTTATCCAGCTCTGCATCACGAACATCCTTTAAATAAAAGATAAACTCGAAAAATGGGTATCTATCCATGTAATCCTGCAATTCACTCGGCTTACACTCATTGAGCCACATGTTTAATATGTCAAAGTTACCAAAATAGGTGGCTACTTTGGGTTTTGATTTATCATATTTATAATTTTCGATAATGCCATCTTCGTTGATTGCAATTTCGCACTCCCTCGGTTCTGGATACTTCACATCATCAGGCATCAAGAAGAGGCATAGATATACAACGATGGGAATAAGTAGGAAAAGTAGGTTTTTCATGGTGGTTTGTGTTGTTGTTTTAATATTTTTTTGACATAAAAATAGATACGTTGGCTAACACGTCTATAGCATCACATAATCCATTCGCAAATATAAAGAAAATATATTAAAATTACAATTTAAAACATATTTTTTACATTAAACGATCAAAGATAACAAACACAGAATGAAACTGCCATTAACATATTGAACATGTTAATGGCAGTTTCACTTGATTACACCAAGTTATTTATCACAATTTTACTCGATTGTGATACGCTTATACTTATAAATTATCGGTGATGATGATCCCACCTTCTCGCTGATCGTATAAAATAGATCTTCATGAGTGCTCCATGCTATCGCTTCGCCTTGAGGCTCTGGATCGTAGGCAAGGGTTGTCGGCTCAACAGAGAGTGCCTCGACAATGCTTTGGCTACCTATTCGCTCCCAAAAGTATATATTTGTGTAGTTTTTAATAAGAATTTTATCCCCTGCTGGCGATATATCTCCCGCTGTTGCCAATGTGAAATTTAACTCTGCACAGCTATCAATTAAAATCACTTCATCACCATGCGTAGGTTGGAATGGTGTGGTATAGACCATTACATTAGCCTCTCGTTTCGAAATCAAAACAAGCTCCGAACTTATCGGGTCGAACATCATCGACTCGCAATCTCGCTGTCCATTCGAAAAGTTGAATTTCATGCTTTCATACTCGTCCGTAAATATTTTTTGATCTCTTTTGCTTATATCTATTGTGGTCGGTTCGGCTACTCGATAGATTATTTTATCGGGATATATTGCTCGGTTATCTCCGATCTCTCCAATGTATAGGTAACCATCCGAAATGGTGATAGCCTCCCAATCACGATTCTTAACTGGGAAAGAGAGTGTTGCGATTAACTCGCCTGAGAGGTTTATTAAATATACATTTGGCTCGTCTGCGCTGTCGTTATGCACCCATAAGCAATCTTCGTAAAGAGTGCTTGGTGCGATACCTGAAATCTCTTCTAGTTTACTGTTTTTGATGGCTGCAATCTCCTCGCCTAACGTGTAGGGGGAGTTGCTTTGATCGGATTTGATTGTAGATGTGCACATGATAAATAATGTTAGTAGTAGGTAATATTTCATAGTTTTCGTGTGATGTATAACAAGTGTTGGTTGATGTTAATATCTTTTTATATTGTAGCTGTTAGGCTGTTATCATATGTTATTAACACTTATTAACAGCTATCAAAATGTTAATAACTATTCTCAGCGGGTGATTTTTGTTAACAATCAACAATTAATGTTAATAACTTTGCAGAATTCAAAGATAAATGTTTACAAATTACTTTAAGAATCTGTTTAAGTTTTTCTCGCTAAAATTGTTAAGAGAGAAAAGTGAAGTGACAGATCCTTTACAAATTAGATAAGAGAAATTTAAACAGATTCTAACTCTTGCTTCTTGCTCTTCGACCACTCTCGACACCACTCCTTTACGCCACACTCCTTGCATTTCGGGGCTCTAGCAACACACACATATCGCCCATGGAGGATCAGCCAATGGTGAGCAATTGGGAGCAGATGTGAGGGGATATGCTTTTCCAATTGTAATTCGGTTTGCAGAGGTGTTTTAGCACCTCTTGTAAGTCCCATTCTGGCCGAAACTCTGAACACATGTGTGTCAACTGGCATAACCTCCTTTTGCCATAATACAGCACCCAAAACATTAGCCGTCTTGCGACCAACACCAGGAAGTCGCTGTAATTCATCTAAATCTTGAGGCACCTCACCGTTGAACTCTGTGCATAACATTCTTGCCATAGCAGCTAGGTTTTTGGCCTTGTTGTTTGGGTAAGAGATACTTTTGATATATGAGTATATCTCCTCGACTGTAGCCTCCGCCATCTCAAATGGAGTAGGGTAGGCCTCGAAGAGTGCGGGAGTTGTTAAATTCACCCGCTTATCGGTACATTGAGCCGAGAGCGAGACGGCAACAAGTAATTCGTATGGATTACGATAATTTAGCTCACTCTCTGCCACAGGCATATTTTGTTGGAACCACTCAATGATGGCATCGTATCTCTCTTTTAGTTTCATAATTTTGTCAATTTTGCGAACTTCGACAATAATGTCTTTTCATCTTGATCTCCAAAAACAACTATCAATTTATGGTCGGTGCTGAGCGTCTCAATCGCCTTGATTACGCCCGCTCCGAAACGAGGATGCTCCACTCTATCACCAACACTAAAGCGACATGGTGCGGATGAGGTTGAAGCTGCGTTATCATCCATTTGACGCACTCCCACACGACGCATGCCTTCAGTCGAAACTGGGCGTGGAGGGGGTGGCACGGCAGCTTTTTCTGAGCGTGCACCACCATAGGTAGATGATCCACTCTTACCCTGTTGTTGTCGATAATCAAAACGTTTACGAAGCTCATTTATTGCCGCTCCAGAGTCACGCTGAAGTGAGTTTGCACCATCTCGTAGTTGTGGTCGACGAGTATCCTTTTGGTTATTATCCGAGTCGGCAATATCTAAATATTGAGGGTCAATCTCACTTAAAAAGCAGCTTGGTTTAGAAAACTCCATCGTTCCCCATTTAAAACGAGATTCAGCATAAGAGATCGTCGCAGCAACCTTTGCACGAGTTATTGCAACGTAAAACAGTCGACGCTCCTCCTCAATATCACCACTATCTTTAGCTCGCTGCGAAGGGAAAAGATTCTCCTCAAGACCAACGATATTTATATAATCATACTCCAAGCCTTTCGACGAGTGAACGGTCATCAATGTAACTCGATTTTTATCGTCTTCGCTCTCGTTGTCCATGTCGGTCATAAGCATAACATTCTCCAACCACTCTTCGAGTGTCGCCGCATCATCCTCTTCACGCTCACCGTTGCGAATCTCCGCCTCACGCTGCTCATTGAAGAGTTGCATTGTATTGAGAAGCTCCTCAATATTATCAATTGCGCTTGCCGCCTCAGGAGAGTTCTCGGCACGATACAAAGGCAAAATCCCCGATCGAGAAGCCAACTCCAAACCGAAATCATAAAGAGACTTCTCGTTGCGACAGAGAGCCAAAGAGCGTATAAGCGCAACAAAATCTGTCACTTTCTTAATAATTGCCCTCTGAACGGCATCCGCAGCAGGCTCGGCAACAAGAGTATCTATTGCCTCCCACATCGAGCACCTCTTCTCATGGGCTAAGGCAGCAATTCTATCAATCGAGGTTGCACCAATACCACGAGTCGGATAGTTAATAATACGCTTAAAAGCCTCATCATCACGAGGATTGCACACTAAACGAATGTAGGCCAAAGTATCACGAATCTCCTTGTGATCGTAAAATGAGTTGCCTTTGTATATTTTGTATGGTATTCCCTTGCGTCGAAGTGCCACCTCGATGGCTTGTGATTGATTGTTGGTGCGATACAGAACCGCAAAACCAGAGTAGTTTCCATCGCCCGCCTCACGTACCCGCTCACGGATAGAATCGGCAACTAATTGGGCCTCATCACGATCTGTATAAGCATGCAGAACCTTGATCTTCTCACCAGTCTCACCAGCCGAGAAACAACGCTTCTCCATTCGCTTCGAGTTGCGCTCAATCACCGAGTTAGCAGCATCGACAATGGTCTGCGTGGAGCGATAATTCTGCTCCAGTTTAAATGTCTTAGCCGATGGATAATCATTACGGAAATTGATAATATTCTCAATCTTGGCACCACGAAACGAATATATACTTTGAGCATCGTCACCAACGACACACACCTTAGAGTGAAGTTGCGAGAGACGACGAATAATAATATACTGCGCATAATTAGTATCCTGATACTCATCGACTAAAATATATTTAAACTCCTGCTGATAGCGAGCCAAAATATCGGCATGATCCCGAAAAAGAATATTTGTCTGCAACAATAAATCGTCGAAATCCATAGCATCATTATGCTTACAGCGAGCACAATAGGCAGCATAGATATTCCCAAATTCAGGCATACGAGTACGACGATCCTCGGTAGCAAATGATGTGTTAGCAAGATATGCAGCTGGGGTAACCAAGGAGTTCTTGGCATAGGATATACGTGAAAGAATCACATTTGGCTTATAAATATCATCTCCCAAATTATTCTCTTTAAGGATTGTTTTTAGTAGGCTCTTGCAATCGTTTGGTTCATAAATGGTAAAGCCACGACTAAAACCTATTGCCTCGCTATTTTCACGTAGGATCCGAGAGAATAGTGAGTGAAAAGTACCCATACGAATCCATCGGCTACGGCCATTGGGCATCATCTGAGCGATACGTTCACGCATCTGTTCGGCGGCTTTTTTGGTGAAAGTTAGCGCAAGAATATTTGATGGATCGACTCCATTTTCGATCATATAAGCGATACGAGCGGTAAGCACACGGGTTTTACCAGATCCGGCACCAGCTATAATAAGTGATGGCGCATCATAATTGACGACAGCATCATACTGCGCCTTATTTAATCCTTCTAATATTTGAGACACGAGAGTGAAAAATTAAGGGTGAAAAAAATAGTGTAAAAAATCAGTATAAAAAAATTAAGGTGAAAAGTTATTAAAGTCACCTTTGCAAAGGTAATAATAGTGTAATTAAAATCCAAGTTTAGAAGTAATCGGAGTCGATAAAAGGCATTTAAATAAAAAAAAGGCTTAAATAATCGAGAAAAGTCAAAAAAAATATCTATCTTTGCACCGCATTAAAAAATGTGATGGTTCCGTAGCTCAGTTGGATAGAGCAACAGATTTCTAATCTGTGGGTCACAGGTTCGAACCCTGTCGGAATCACTCTTAAAGACGCTAATCATTTGTTTAACAAATGGTTAGTTTTTTTTATTGGTGGTGGTTGCATAATATTTGCATAACACAATAATGTAACTCACTCAACATCTAATCTCATTTATATCTGCATGCAAGGTTGGTGATAATTCTATAATTATCAATATTTTACGCAAAATATCCAATATGCTGATTTTACTCGATCACCTAAAGTGTGTGGGGTATCTTCTATGTTGAGGAAATTTAGAGAAAGTGGGTATTATTCTTGATTTAGTCGCTGTAATTAATCGCAAAATCGTTTCAATTCATATGCCTCCCCCCTAAAAAGCAGCTGTTGAATAATGATTTTTTAATTTTTTTTGATGTAGCTAAATAGGGTAAAATAATTATTGCCATATTTATTCTCTGTTTCAGCACGTTATCACATATCATAATATCGCACATATTTAGACCGTTAACAATATGCCTAGCTGTTCATTGCTAGCAAAAGTTACTATTCCAACATGAGCATAATAAGAGAGTTCTTTTTATACGTTTGTGGTGAGCGTTACTCCCAAGCGTTTTTCGAACCAGTTTCTGAATAGTGATATTTGCTCCTCGTTTGCTTTGTCTAGTGAGCTGATGCAGCCGAATACTAAATTATCCATCTGCTCTGCTTCTTGGAGCTTGCGGGTCATGTAGTTGGGGCGTTGACGTGTGGGCTTTAAAAAAAGCGTTCGCCCTTTTACAGATTGGTAAATGCAGTTTTTTGAATATGTATCTTCAATTAAGTGACACAATACTTGCGGATTATATTGTGTTGCGTCACGGAATCTATGAGATATATTAGCCTTTAGAACATCTTCATTTTTTGCATAAAACCTCTCGAATGAACTGCGACATTGAGCCAGTGGAGCGTGCGCAATATAGCCAAAATATGATACTCCCATTATGTCCGCCGCATTAAGCATAGCATCCTTATGGCCAAATACTTGATGGCCATTCTCTTTGGGTTTCACCGCTCGAAGAAGACGAGCTAGCCATGTGGGAAATTTCGTACCGCAACATATCGGTGTTGAGCCTCTAAACCATACGTCGGGGGTTGTGTCTCCCAACAGCATAAAATCATCATTGCAATATATAAATCTCTCACTGAGGTTAGGAATACGATAGAGCATACTTTCAATCGAAAGTGAGTTAAATGTAGGTAGATACTCCTCGTAACCACGGAATAATACTTTGTGGTCGACGATCTCGATTGGGATTTTATTATTGGGGAAATTTCTATTTATACTCTCCTCCAAGTGTGGATCTTGCTCATCTGTAACGATGAATATTTTTCGAATAAAGGGTGCGTAACGCAAAAATGAGAGCACACAGAACTCTATCTCCCCCTGTGCCGAGAAGCGGGTTGCTCCAGCAATATCTTCTCTCTGCTCCTCGCTATCGTTTGGCGAGAGGTAGGCTCGACGTTTGAGCGCATGAACTGGATCGGCTCCATTAACCCACGCAATAACAACATCAATATTTTGATTTATACGCTCGTCACTCATTATTAGAACTCCCCTTAATTATATAATACCCTTGAATCGCTCTGGAATCTCAACGATCACCTTCATCCACATCATTGATGGCTTATTGGGAGCGTAAAGCAGTCGGAAAATAGTCTGCACAACACGTGCGAATTTCGTAGCGGAATCCCAATCGAGCACTTTGTGATTCGTTATTTTATGAATTGTGCGTGCTCGCTTACGAAGATGACGCATTGACCATCCATTTGCATTGTTGCGACGCTCCAACATATTGTAATCCATACTTCCGAAATGGAAGAGGTATAAATTGTTGTCAATATGGAAATTGCGGCCTTTGACCCTATGGAATCCACTGCCCCATTTAGCAGGGCGCAGCAATGTGTTTGGCTTGGTGTATCTTGTTGAAAGGTATCCAAATCGACGTTGTCCGATCAATGGTTCAGCAAGATTTATCTCACTCTCTAAATTGAGGTGCTGACCGACATCAATACCCAATCCCGAAACGCTTGTGCCACTCTTGACTCCACTGAGGTACTCCAAAAGTGAAACTCCCAGCGAAGGGTCAATAATCAAAAATTCATCGGCATCGGTGCCAATAACAATATCATATCTTTCGAATAGCTCCTTAGCACGATCACTAAGATAGCCCAAACGACGTTTTTCAGACTCAACAACGCTCTTATAACGGATTTTCTCTTTGTGTGTAACTGTCACACCCTCACAGAAATCTGGTACTTTTTGGTCTAGGCCATCCATAAAAACATATAAGTTCTCCCTACCTAACTGTGCGCCATAATATGTAATCCATTTCTTCAAAAAGAAATCATCGTCACGAACCATCGTGATGGCACAAATTCGTTTAGTAGCCCCTATGTTATTATGTGAAAAAACCATATCTTACTGCTTAATTTAAATATGTTATACATTGCGTTGAAATTTACCATAGTCTCAATTCAACGGCTAGCCTAACTATACAAAGGTACAACAATATATTTAAATTCAAAATATTGTGCCAAAAAAATGCAATGGACACGCCATAAAATACTATTCTTTTTACGAATAAAAATTAACAGCTTCAGTAGTATGATAATAAGTCGTTTACTTTCATTGATCCTCTCCCCCTAAAATTAGGCGAGAGGGAGAAATTAGAACTCCATTATAGGCTCAATAAAAAAAAACTCCAACAATTAAGTTGAAGTTTTTTTTGGTGGGCCCAGAGGGGCATGATCCCACGACCTTCGGATTATGAGTCCGCTGCTCTAACCAACTGAGCTATAGGCCCTATCAATTGTGAGTGCATTTAATGCGCTTCATTTGAGTGGGACAAAGATAGTTAAAAAAAAGTATTTTCCAAAATTTGACCGAAAAATCATGGGGTGGTATTTGAAAACAACTCTCTCACTGTGCTCCTACCTCACGGGCACTAAGTGAACTTGGAATCAAGAACTAATCGTTTTTGATTTTGTATTGCACTGATTAGTGGAGAGGTTAATTGCTCTCCTTCATCTTGCTATAGCGAGTACATTGTGCACAAACATCATAACCGAGGAGGGTGCCCAAAATAAAATCCTCTTCTGGACTTAGTTGGTTCAATGGTCGTGTAGCAATTAGCTTGATGGCTTTTATACACTCTTTTTTGCCGAAAAATAGATTGATCTTATCTCCACTCACCTCTTGGATAATGTAATCAATACCTTGACTCTGAAGTCGTCGTGTGGTTATATCCTCAAATTTCTTTGGGATAGTATAGAGTACAAGATGACGCACGCCTTTACTTAATTCATAGACGTGATTCGAGAATACTTTCATCTCGGGCGAATACATTAACTGCTCAACTACCATAATCTACAGAGCTGTTTTAATTGAATCAATCCATGCGTCGATACGTCCCTCAGTCTTATCATCCTCATTATCGTTATCAAGTGCAAGACCGACAAACATACCATCTACCACCGCCACCGACTCATCGAACGAGTAACCATCAACCGAAACAGAACCTACAAGAGTCGCTCCAGCACCCTTTGCAGCCTCATATATAATACCCATACCATCACAGAAAGTGTCGCAATACGAAGAGCTATCACCACAACCAAATAAAGCTACAGTTTTACTCGAAAGATCCGCCCCTTTCAAAAGTTCCACTCCATCATACCAATCATCTTGAAGCTCCCCTGCTCCCCAAGTTGATGTTCCAAGAATAAGCGCCTCATACTCTGCAATTGTCTCTGTTGTCATTGACGATACTTCAATGACCTCGACACCCAATTTCGATGCTATTGATTCTGCGATACCGCTACAAGTACCTGTTGTTGATCCATAAATTACGACTGCTTTTTTCATGATATTATATCTTTATAGTTTAAAATTTCATATTTGCAAAGTTCGTGATTTTACACACATGAAAAAATAGCTATATTTTGGTAATTTAGAGTTTGATAATAGCTATTAATTGTATGTAGACAAGAACAATAACCATTTTTTTGCTAAAAAAGACCATTGCAAAACGTAGGTTTTGCTCCATTCAAGAGATCGTTGAATGGGTGAATGAAAATTTAAAGATGGTGTAGATGGCTCTGAAAGAAGCATACTGAAGATTATCTGACTGAAGAGAGCTCTGCGTTATCGTTGAATTTTCGCCGCCTTGCAACGGTCTCTAAAATGGTTGAAATGCTCAAATAATACAATAAATAGCCTTCAAAACAGCATCTCCAAAAAAAAATATAAACAGAAAAATAATTTTTTTTGGAATAAAAAGGCAACAAATTAATTACCTTTGCGGCAACTAAAACAGATAATTATGCTAACAAAAGAGGTTCAAATTAGATTCACCGACATCGACATGGCGGGACATGTTGGAAACACTGTCATTCAACAATATTACGACATGGGTAAAATGGGATACTTTGTAGATATTTTAGGTATGCCATACGTATGGAAAAAAGAGGGATTAATTGTTGTCTCGACCAGCACAATCTACTTTGACGAGATCAAAGCCGAGGAGAGAATTGCAATCACCACCAAGATTAGCAAACTAGGAACCAAGAGCATGACCTTTCTCCAAGAGATCATCAACCCTGCAACACAAGAGGTAAAGGGTCGCAGCGAATCAATTATGGTTGCTTTCAATCTCGAAGAGCGTAGATCATTCGAAATACATTCAGATTGGCGAGATAGAATCTTGCAACATGAGGATGATTTATAGGCATAGAACTCCCCATAACTCATTTATAAATAGTTGCATTTTAGCAGTTTTATTTATTATTCGCAATCCCAAATTTAATATTTGGGATTTTTTTTTGTTTTCTTATATATTTATTGTACATTTGATGTGATTTTGAACCGTGACTACATTTGATGTGATTTTGAACTGTGACTACATTTGGAATAAAAATACACCAATAATTATTTTGCCCTACTTAACATCCATCCATCCATTAAATAAATAAAACTAAACTATAAAACTAACCTGAACTATAAAAATATATAAATGAACTATTTTAATAAAGTGATAATTGCCCTCGCTGCAATTTCACACGTTGCATGTGCTGGAGGGTCTAAAGAGGGTTTCTCGGCAGATAAATTTCTAAAAATTGGAGTGGATAAAGTCACTAAAACCTGTGACAACTTAACTCAAACAGATCGTTATCCTCGTTATATAGATCATGGTCAAACTAGCTGGACCCTTGTTGGAGTTGACGATTGGACAAGTGGTTTCTATCCTGGAGTATTGTGGTTGGCGTATGAGTATTCAGGTAATGAGCATCTTCGTGCGAAAGCCGAGGCGTTTACTGCGCCTATTGCAAATATTGGAAAGCGTGAACCTCGTGACCACGATATTGGCTTTATGGTCTATCCGAGTTTTGTAAATGGTTACCGTTTGACTGGCAATCCTGACTTCAAAAAGGTAGCTTTGGCGGCGGCGGATACTTTGGCTACACTCTATAGGCCTAAAGTTGGAGCTATCCACTCGTGGCCATTTAAAGCCGAATATGAGCACAACACGATCGTCGATAATATGATGAATCTGGAGTTGTTGTTCTGGGCAGCAAAGAGTGGTGGCGACAAGGAGAAGTTGGAGAATATAGCGATCCGACATGCCGAAACGACTCAAAAATATTTGGTGCGTCCCGATAGTGCTGTCTACCACCTAGGATCATTCACCTACGAGGGTGAGTTCCTTAGAGGTGTTGCTCACCAAGGTTATGCCGATGAGTCTATGTGGGCACGTGGTCAGGCATGGGGAATCTATGGTTTTGCGATTGCTTATCGTGAGGTTGGACGCAAAGATTTCTTGGCGACATCTATGAAACTTGCAGATCACTTTATGAATCGCTTGCCTGAGGATGGTGTTCCTTATTGGGATTTCGAAGCACCAAATATCCCAAATGCAGCCAAGGATGCTTCAGCTTCAGCGGCGGCAGCTTCGGGAATGTTGGAACTATATCAATTAATCGAGGATAGAGAGTTGGCGGAAAAGTATTACAATAATGCCGTGAGTTTGCTCTCTGCGATCTCTACTCCAGAGTATGTGTCGGGAGATAGAAACGACGCTATTCTTACCCGTTCAACAGGTCACCACCCTAAGGGTTGGGAGATTGATGTGCCAATCGTTTATGGCGATTACTACTACCTCGATGCGCTATTGAAACTAAAGAGAATCAACGAAACTCGATAACCTTTACAACACGATGAAAAAGAGTTTAATTTTAGGCGTAACACTACTCATTTTTACGCTATCTAACATTTGTAGCTATGCACTCTGTGACAGAGTAACCCTTATCAACGAGATGGGTATGCCTGTGGAGTTTAATGATTTGTGCACGGATAACAAAGTGGAGATACTCTCTAAGGATGTCGAGGTATATAATCTCGGAGTTGCAGGTAACAGCTCAGTTGATCTCCTTGAGCGTGTCGACCAAGATGTTGTGGTTTTATGTCCCGACCTTACCATTATGATGGTTGGAACAAACGACATGTTAAATTCACGAAAAGTTGTGTCGTATGAGGATTATGAGAAGAACCTCACCACACTCATCGAGAAGATCAAAGCCTCAGGTTCGCAGGTGATGTTGCTCTCTGCAATTCCAGCCGATAGCCAGTACCTCTTTGAACGTCACGATAAGAGTAAATATGCAGGTCATCCAAGTGAGGTGATGGCAACGGCACGAGATATTGTGGAGGGGCTATCTTTGAGGTTCGATTGCTATTTTGTCGATCTCTTTGAAGAGTTTACATCACGTGAATTACCCAAACATAACGATGATATTTATATCCGCAACGAAAAGAATAGCGGTGTGAAGGATGGAGTTCACCCAACGGCTGCTGGATACCAGCTCATTGGAGAGATTATTTGGGAGTTCATCGGAGAGAACAACCTGCAAACAAAATACAAAAAGATCGCATGCTTCGGTGATTCAATCACAAAGGGAAGTGGTGCGGATGGTGCAGGAGGTGTGGAGGGCAAAAACTACCCATCCTACCTAAACCAAAAACTAAAGGGGAGTTCTAATTTCTCCCTAAAATACTTTTCGATTACTAACCACCCCTTTTTGATTTTACAAAAATAGGTGGTAGAGCTACTACAACCCACTTTTGCAAAATCAAAAATGGAT